>CAYNFK010000087.1:0-19713 GCA_964396405.1 uncultured Enterobacteriaceae bacterium | reverse complement strand
TCCTGGAGAAGGCCAAGCCCAAGCTCGGCGCCGACATGACGCACGCGATGGTGGGTGCTTACTGCATCGCCCTGCAAGACAACCCGCGCATGAACCAGTTCACGGCCGGCGGCCGGCTCTACAAGCGCAACGCGCCCTACGTCACCTTCTCGATGAAGCGCAAAGCGAAGAACCGCCGCGCGAAGCTCTCCGCCGTGAAGCTCGAGTGTCTGCCTGGTGAGTCCTTCGCCGACCTCTGCACCCGAATCAACGGCACCGTGAAGGTGGAGCGCTCCGGTGAGCGCACTGCGGCCGACAAGGAGCTCGACCTGCTCTCGGCGCTGCCCCAGTGGCTGCTGTTCATCGCCGTGCGCTTCGTGCGCTGGGCCGACTACCACGGGCTCCTGCCGAAGTGGTTCATCGACGGCGACGGCATGTTCACCTCGGGCTTCATCGCCAACCTGGGCAGCGTGGGCATGGGTCCGGGCTTCCACCACCTCTACGAGTACGGCACCTGCCCGCTGTTCATCATGCTCGGCAAGGTGGAGGACCGCCCCGTGGTGGAGAACGGCGTGGTCGTGGCCGGCAAGGTGCTCACGATGCGCTTCTCTTACGACGAGCGCATCGATGACGGTCAGAACGCCGGCTACGGCATCGAGGCCCTCGCCGAGGTGCTCGAGAACCCCGAGCTGTGGTTCGGCTGCATCAGCGAAGACGGCTCCGACGTGCGCCCCATGTGGCCCCACGGCCGTTCGTACACCTACGCAGCCGTCACGGAGAACAACGAGGTCGTGCACGTCGAGGGGTGAGCCATGGACGACGCACTCGACCCCTACTCGCCCAAGGCGCTCTACCTGGTCGGCCACCACGCCACGCTCGTGGGGGGCTACTTCCAGCAGGTGATCCTGTGGGGCAAGCTGGCCCAGCACCCCGATGACCGCATCGCGGCCTACCGGGATCGGTGGTTCAAAGCGCTGAAGGAGGAGCTGACCCAGGTCTCGGGACTGGTGGTGATGGCCGACACCCTGGCACGGGCGCACGGGCTCACGCTGCCCACAGCGCCGCGCACCCCCGACGCGTGGGACCCGTGGCGCATGGCGATCTTCAACGGCCTGCGGGAGCGGGTGGATCTGCGCGACCCCCACAATGCCGCCTTCCCGTTCGGCTGGGAGCACGGCCTCGCCCGCGCCACCCTGGTGGGCCTGATCAGCCTCTGCGAGCTCTCGGCCCAAGGGCTCGATCGCGTCGGCAGCATCGAGGCGGGCCTGCACGACCTGGTGTCGGTCGCGGCGCGGTGGGAGGCCGTGGTGCACGTGTTCGGCGCGGCCAAGCCCCCGCGCGAGCTGCTGCTCACCTTTGGGGTGGTGCACCGCGCGCTGAACCTGATGAGCAAGGCCCAGGTGCGGGCGGGTGATGCCGAGAGCATCGAGGGCATCAAGGGGCAGGCGATCCGGGTGAGCCGGGCGCTGCGAGAGCTCGAAGGGGTGGCCTGGCGAACGCTCGACCCCACGAAGGGATCGGCGCCCCCGCCGCGGGCGCGCTAGACGGCGTCGGACGAGGTCTACGTGCTCGCGATCCTCTTGCTGCTAGGCTGCGGTGCGCAGTCGAACCTCACGGAAGACATCACCGCGCCCATCGTGGTGCCGAACGGGTCCGACTACGACAACCGCTTGGCCGTGGATGCCGGCAACAGCGGCGTGGCGATCCGTCCCGGCGTGGACTGGGTGCTCGGCGCCACGATCTTGCGCATCGAGAACCGCACCGGCGAGGCCATCGTCTGCGATGTCTGGGAAGACGGGCTCTGCCCGCACGATGACCTCGAGATCGGCGCCCTGGAGGCCGGTGAGATCTGGGAGCAGCGCTTCACCTGCTTCCTCGGCGATGTGGCCTGCTTCGCGAGTGATGCCGAGCCCAGCGATCTGCCCATCCGCGGCTGGACCTGGTTCGTGGAGCCGGACGCCGACGCAGCGGCCGAATAGGGGCGGGCCCCGCGGGAGCCCCGATGTCTGAGCCCTGGATCGTCCTCAAGTACGGCGGCACCTCCGTGGCCTCCAAGGCCACCTGGGCTCACATCGCGTCGCATGCACGCGCCCTCTCGGCGACCCACCGGGTGTGGATCGTCATCAGCGCGCTCTCAGGGGTCACCAACCTCCTGCTCGCTGCCCTCGATGAAGCGCTCGCCGGGGTGGACCCTGAAGCGGGGACGGCGTTCCCCAGCATCGTGAGCAAGCATGAACGCCTCGCGGGCGAGCTCGGACTGTCGGGCGCACCGCTGGAGGAGCTGCGCACCTGCATCCACGAGCTGGGCGTGCTGCTCAAGGGTGTGGCCTTTGTGCGGGAGGCCTCCCCGAGCCTGCGCGCGCGGGTGCTCTCGTTCGGCGAGCTCGCTTCCACGTGGATCGGCCTGGGTGCCTTGAAGAACGCCGACCTCGATGCCGTTCGCGTCGATGCTCGCAGGCTGCTGCGCTCGGAGATGCCTGTCGGAACGCCGGAAGAGACCGTCTACCTGGAGGCGCACGTCGCGCCGCGCACCGACGTGGAGGCCGCCGAGCGAGCGGCCGATGGCCACCGGGTGGTGCTCACGCAGGGCTTCATCGCCTCCACGGCTGCGGGTCGCACGGTGCTGCTCGGACGCGGCGGCTCCGACACGTCCGGTGCGCTGTTCGCGGCGCTGGTGAAGGCCGAGCGCTGCGAGATCTGGACCGACGTGCACGGCATGTTCACCACCGATCCGCGCCAGCTCCCCAGCGCGCGCCTGCTCACGCGCGTGAGGTACCGTGAGGCCCAGGAGCTGGCGGCGATGGGGGCCAAGGTGCTCCACCCGCGCAGCCTGGAGCCTGTGCGCTGGGCCGGGATTCCGCTGCACATCCGCAACACGATGGACCCGCATGCCCAGGGCACCCTCATCGGGCCCGAGGCCGACGACGAGCCCGCCGTGATGGCGATCGCGCACCGCACCGGCGTGCCGCTGGTCACCGTGAGCACGCTCGCGATGTGGGGCGTGCCCGGCTTCCTCGCCGCGGTGTTTGCGCGCTTCGCCGAGTTCGGCATGAGCATCGATCTCGTGGCCACCAGCCAGTCCGCGGTCACGGTCACCCTCGACCACGTGCCGGGCGGTCTGAGCGGCGAGGCGTTCGGTCGCCTCACCACCGCGCTGGAGACGCTCGGCCAGGTCACCGTGGAGCCCAACACCGGCGTCGTGAGCATGGTGGGACGGCATATCCGCACGGTCCTGCACGAGTTGGGGGAGTCCTTCGCGGCGTTCGAACAGCGCAAGGTGCACCTCGTGAGCGCGAGCTCGGAGGACCTCAACCTCTCCTTCGTGGTGGCGGCCGACGACGCGCCGAAGCTCGTGCGTGAGCTGCACGCCAAGCTGCTGGGCGCAGGGCACACCGCACCCTGGCTCGGGCCCAGCTTCAGCGACCTCACCGGCGCAGGCGCAGCCGCCACGCCGATGCCGCACCGCTGGTGGATGGAGAAGCGTGCCGAGCTGATCGAGGCCGTGGCCGACGGAGAGGCCCGATACGTGCTGGACATCCACACCGTGAGGGCCCGTGCGGAGGCCCTCACGCAGAAGCTCACGCGCGTGAGTGGACGTTTCTACGCCATGAAGGCCAACGCCCACCCCACCGTGCTGGAGGCTGTGGCCGCTGCAGGATTCGGCATCGAGACGGTGTCGATCGGCGAAGTCGAACACGTGCGGAACGTGTTGGGCCCCAACGTGCCCATCCAGTTCACCCCCAACTTCTGCCCCGTGGTGGAGTACGCACAGGCCTATGCGCTCGGTGCCGACGTGGTGGTGGACGGCCCCGAGGTGCTGCGCCAGGCCCCCACCTTCTTCGCGAAGCGTCCGCTGGGCCTGCGCATCGACCCCGGCGTGGGTCACGGTCACCACAAGAAGGTGCGCACCGCCGGCTCGGGGCAGAAGTTCGGTCTCCCGCTCGACGACATCCCCGCGTTTCTTGAGGCCGTGAAGGCTGTTGGCGCACGGGTGGAAGGCCTGCACGCGCACGTGGGCTCGGGCATCCTCTCGCCTGAGCCCTGGGCCGAGGTGGGACGCGTGCTCACCTCGCTGCGTCCCCACTTCCCGCACCTGCGGTGGGTGGATGTGGGCGGTGGTCTCGGCGTGGTCGAGAAGCCGGGCCAGGCCCCGCTCGATCTCGACGCGCTCAACACCCTGCTCGGCACCATCGAGGGCCTCGAAGGACTCGAGCTGCGCATCGAGCCCGGCCGGTACCTCGTGAGCGAAGCCGGCGTGCTCGTGATGCCGGTCACCCAGGTGCGCACCAAGGGGGGCGTCACCTTCGTGGGTGCGGCCGCCGGCATGAACGCACTGATCCGGCCTGCGCTGTACGGAGCCTGGCACGGCATCCACAACCTCACGCGCTTCGGTGAGCCTCACGGCGTGCCGGTCGAGGTCGTGGGCCCCATCTGCGAGACCGGCGACGTGCTGGGCCACGATCGCATGCTGCCGACCACTCAGCCCGGCGACGTGCTGCTCGTGGAGAACACGGGTGCCTACGGCAGCGTGATGGCATCGCTCTACAACCTGCGTGAGGTCCCGGAGGAAGTGGCGTGGACGTGAGCCTCACGGCTCACGGCTCACGACCGCTTCACCACCGCCAGCAACACGCCCACCACGCCTGCAACAGCGCCCCCGGCCAGGTAGGCCACGGTCTTGTCGGAGTACTTGCCGGTGAAGGTGTGGCCGATCTGCTCCCCGAGCGAGTCGGTGGCGGTGTAGCCCAGGTAGAGCAGCACCGCGCCGAGCACGACGAGCCCAACGCCTGCGATCTGTCGGATGCCCATGTGTCCTCCGCGAGTTGACCCGCGGTCCTCAGTAAGCGTCACGAAGGCCATATGCGAGCCGGCTGCGTGAGCGCCATGAGGATCCGGCCTGCTCACATGGCCGTGAGGCCAGGGTCGAGGGCCTCGTAGGTGTAGACCGCGCGGTAACGCTTGCCGTCCACGACGACCTCCACCATCACCTCGGCGTCGCCCGGCGACCGCTGCAGCGTGACATCTTTCATCCAGGCGAGCTCCGGGTACTGGTCTGCGAGCGAGTCAGGCGCCTCCAGGCGGTACACGCCCTCCACATGAAACGTCGGCTCGCAGGTGGGGCTCAAGCACCCCGCGAGCATCAGGAGGGCCCCCAACGACCCACGGGCGCGCAGCTCACGTGTCATCGCACACCTCCCCGGCATCGACGTCGCAGTCCGTCTTGAACCAGAACACGAGCGCCCGGTCACGCAGCAGCTGGAGGCTCAGGCCCCGTGCGGCCACACTGTCAAAGTAGACCCCTGACTCCTTCGCCTCCACCTGTTGGCGCCAGTTCTCGCCGCCGATCGGCGTGAGGCGATCGAGCGTCTGCACCACCTCCCCGTCGTCTCCAATCTCTTCCCACCGCTGCAGCGTGAGGCGCGCCAGCCCATTGAGGTCGCAGACCAGGAATGACGTTGCCTGGGCCTCCGGAGGCGTGCTCCACAAGCCACACCCCGGAGCGATGAGGAGCGCTCCCAGCGCCAGCGCTCGCCCTCTGTGCCATCGATCGCGCATCGCGGACTCCTTTGTGCCCGCCCCGGGGGGAGCGTAGCACACGGTGAAGCCACGCCGCGCGGCTCTACAACCCTTCACAGCGACACATCGAGCTCGCCACCCACGGCCACCCGGAAGCGCTCGAGCTGGTCGTTTCGCGACGCTCGTCCTGTCAGCCACAGCGCGAAATCGTCGGCCAAGTCCGAGAGGACGCCCGCGGAGGGGTCGAGCGTCGCGCCGACGGTGTTGATGGCAAGCTCCGCCACCATCCGACCCCCCAAAATCGCGTAGTAGACCCCACTCGGCGCCTTCCAGTTGCCGTAGCTGCTCACCAGTTCGTCCCGCAGCGCACCAAATCGAAAGCGGTCCTGGCCGGGAGCGTAGGCGGACCACAGCTCAGCTACCTCGGACCATGTGGCCCAAGGCGTGTCTTCCGGTACCCAGCCATCCACCACATGCAGCGCCGCCGTGTCTTCTCCGATCAACACCCTCCCGATCAAGTCGGCCACCAGGGGGTCGCGTCGGCTGCTCTGCGGGCGTGCGCCCACCGACAGAGCGACACGGTGCACGTAGACCTCGTCCACCATCGAAGCACACTGGTGCCGTGCACGCTGCCGGTCCAGGCCCGGCCGAGGGTCCGTGCTTGCGAGGTCCGAGTCCTCGTGGCCCAGCGTACGCAGCGCGAGGTGAAACGCCGACCGACCGTTCTCGCCTTCCCGGACCCGGCCGCACACCGACGCGATCGTGATCGCAAGCCCGCTGGCGGGATCCAAGAACCTGGATCGCACCTCACGGAGCACATGCCACAATGACGGCATGGGACCGGCGTGCGGCACGGCCCACATCGGTCCATCCGAGCGAAGACCAGCTCGGTGGGCGTGAACCACCCGGTCCAGCTCTGCGAACGCTCGCAGGCGCTCCTCCACGCTCGACGGCACCAAGCCCGCTACGCCGCCCGTGCCACACCGAAGGCGCATCGCAGCCTCGCAGGTCGCACGCCTCCATCCCTTGCGTCGCTCCACCTCGTTCGCCGAGATCGCGAGGCCATGCCACGCGGGAAGCTCTGGCCACGCGGAGAACTCGAATTCGTGCCCTCCGGCCTGCCCGAGGTCGAGCGCGCGCACCAGCGCGTCCATGGGGCTCTCGACGCCGCGGATTCGGGTGGGAACCCAACGCACCGCGCCCACCTCGAACAGCCGAAGGAGGCCGTCGAACTCCGTCGCCCGCGCATCGAACCCGGTCAGCACCGTGCTGTCGAACACTTGCCCCAGGGACAGCGGCATCGCGTGTCCTTGCAGCAGGTGCAGCATCAGGCGACCGCGGGCCACATTGGCCATCCGGCCGCCTTGCGGTTCTTGCGGAGTCGCCCGGGTTCGAACGGTGTCCAGCAGGCTGTCGTAACGAAGGATGTCGGACACCATTCCCCCCCGAGACGCTTGTGCCAACCAGCCTACCCGACGTCTTCTCCCAGCGTCGCGATCCATCGCACGATCGCCGACAACGCCAGCGCGTCGGCCGTCGAGGCAACGGCTTCTCGCCACGGCAAGAAAACAAGTCCCCGCTGTTCTGCCGCACGTTGCGCCACCCAGGTCCACCGCATCGGTCCTGCCGGGACGAGCGCGCGAAAGTCGACCGCCTGAACGAACAGCGCTGTGCCCTCTCCACGCTCCCGATCTGCGATCCAGAACGCGCGGTTCGGGCTGACCGGCGCGCCGAGCCCGACGACCTCACCCACCGGGACGGCCAGACCCACCTCTTCGTCCGCCTCTCTGACGGCTGCGCAAAGTGCGGACTCCTCCGCATCGCGAAAGCCACCCAGCACGCACAGCCTAGAGCCCCCCATGTTGGGACGTTCCTCCTCGACCAAGCCCACGAGCCAGCCGCTAGGTGCCCGGCTCACGGGGAGCAGAGCGCCACTGCCGCCGTTCCGCTCCCGGAACCACCACGTGTCGTAGCCGCGCGGGTGACGCCCGTACGTGACGTAGCCGACCTCCGACGTGAGCTGCAGCGACCCGCACGGCACAGGAGTTCCGTCCACCCACAGCTGCCAGTCGGCCTCACCTACGTGGGGAGGCAGCACGGGGGGCCACGGTGCGTCGTCGTCGACCATGCTCGCCCCTATTGCTCGCGCGAGCCGCGATCACCTGCGGCAGCTCGAAAGTCGGGCGGGTCCCATGCCTGGGCACCGGCCGACGCCGTACGAGGGACTCACCACCCGAACTGCAGGTGATCGACCTCCATCGCCGTGCCCAGGTCGACCGTGAACGACACGACCCCGGCGGGGGAGACAAAGCCCACGAAGCGGTCTTCTGCGGTCTCGCCACCGATGGACCCGTCGCCGAACGTGATCGACGAGGTCAGGGTGCCGACCGTGGCGCAGCTGGACTCGGCCGTGATCGTCGCGGTCACGTCGGCCGAGCCGGCGTCGGTGATGACGATGCCTACGTGGGTGGGAAGACCGCCGAGCATCACGGGGTCGAACGTGAACGTGATCGCCGATCCCGACCACAACGCGTCACAGGTGGGGCAGAGCCCGTCCGTGGCGTCGCCGTCGTCGCCGTCGACAGAGTCGACGTAGGACTCCCCGAAGTAGCTGCTCCAGCTGGAAGAGCTGACGGTGATGCCCGCGGGCAGCGCCTGGTCCTCCATGTCTTCCAGCACGAAGTGCGAGAGGTTCGCCGACGACCACGGGCTGTCGGAGGCCTGGAGGTAGGGCAGCGGGCCGACATCCACGGTTGCGGCACCGAGGTCGTCCGCGTCTCCGTCGCAGTCATCGTCCACGCCGTTGTCACAGATCTCGGCCACGCCGGGCGACACCGCCGTGTTCTCGTCGTCGCAGTCGCCCTCGTTCTCGGAGAAGCCGTCGGTGTCGTCGTCGACGTCATCGGGGTCTTCAAACTCCGTGTCGTCGCCACCGGTGTCATCGGTGTCGGTGCGATCGGTGTCGGACGGATCGGTGTCGGAGGGGTCGGTGTCGTTGATCCGGTCCGTCGGGGCCACGTAGCCACCGCACGCCGCTGCCAGGAAAGCCACCCGAATCCATGTCCAGCGCATCGACCCTCCCCGGTTTACCCGTCGCTCACGACGACGAGGCCCGATGCTACCCGAGATCACCGAACTACAGGGGCAGTTTCTCACCCACCACCGCCTCCCGGGCGCCGCATCGGGCACGCCCACAGCGCCCATGCTGCACGTGGTCACTGCGGGGCCCGAGGACGGCACCCCCGTCGTGCTCCTTCATGGGTTCCCCGACTTCTGGCTGGGCTGGAGGCACCAGATCCCCGCGCTGGCGGCCGCCGGCTACCGCGTGATCGTCCCCGACCAGCGCGGCTACGCCAGCTCCGACAAGCCGCCCGGCCTCGCGCCCTACCGCACGGACTGCCTCGCCGACGACGTGATCGCGATCGCAGACGCCCTCGGCGTGGGCACCTTCCATGTGGTCGGCCACGACTGGGGCGGTGGCGTGGCCTGGGTGCTGGCCGGGAGTCACCCCGAGCGCCTCCGCTCGCTGACCGTGATCAACTGCCCCCAGCCCCATGTGCTGCGGCACGGCCTGTTCACCAACCTCCAGCAGCTCGCGAAGAGCTGGTACATGCTGCTGTTCCAGATCCCGTGGATCTCGGAGCGGGTGGTGGCCTCGCGCATGGCGGTGGCTGCCCTCACGCGCGGATCGCCCAAGGGTACGTTCACCGACGACGACGTTCAGCGGCACCGCGAGGCCGCCACGATCCCCGCGATGCGCGCCGCCCTCGCGTGGTACCGCGCAGCCCTGTGGATGCCGTCTCCCCGACGCCCGATCCTCGCGCCCACCCTGCTGCTGTGGGGCACGCACGACCGCGCGCTGGGCAACGAGCTGGCGGAGCCCAGCCTCGACGGCATCGACGACGCCACGCTCACCTGGGTGGACGGCGCCTCCCACTGGGTGCCGCAGGAGCGTCCCGACGAGGTGAACGCGCACCTGCTCCAACGGCTGGGCGACCTTGGCGGCCCCGACCCGTTCGTCTACAAGATCGTCCCGCAGTGGATCTGGTCGCGGGCGGGCGAGACCTGGGAGGGCTCGGACCACGACCAGGCCGACGGGTTCATCCACCTCTCGGCCGCCCACCAGGTGGAGGGCACGCTGCGCAAGCACTTCGCTGGTCAGAACCTGCTTGTGAGGCTCACGGTCGACCCCTCACGGCTGCCTCACGGCACGCTGCGCTGGGAGGTCTCCCGCGGCGGGGCCCGCTTCCCTCACCTCTACGGGCCCCTGCCCCGCGCGGCCGTGATCGCCGGACACCTCGTTCCCGCCAGCGAGCCCTGAACCCAGCAGCTACACTGGCGGCGGGGCAGGAGGCGCAGCGATGTGGCTGATGATGGCGTGGCTGGCGGCCTGTACGCCCGACGAGACCGGCTACGGCGACACCGACGACACGCCGAGCTTCGCAGCCGACAGCGCCGAGACCGACAGCGTCCGCGAGACCGACAACGACAACGCTGAGACCGACGGCGTGCCCGAGACCGACGGGGTCGGGACCGACACGGACACGGACACGGACGCCGCGGAGGACACGGCCTGCGACGACACCGACAGCACGGACGACACCGACCCGCCCTGCGACTCGGGCGGCGGCTGCGGGCTCGACCCCGAGACCCTGCGCGCCCACCTCACCTGCAACGACGGCGCGACCTCGCACCCCTGGCACACGGCGTGGGGCGAGCTCACCTGCGTGGTCCCGGGCGGCGCGGTGTACGAGGTGGTGTGGTTCGGCACCAGCGCGGAGGGCTTCCGGGCTTACTTCGATGCCGCGACCGGAGAGCGGGCGGCGCTGGAGGCGTACGCGGCCAGCCCGACGTTCTGCGATGGGTCGCGTCGGCATCGGTGGTGGGGGGTGAACCTGCGGGGGTGCGTGGCGGGGGGGACGGTGGACGTGTGCGGGGTGCCGTGAGGGCTACTCCACCTCGGGCACGGACGCAGCTACCCTCGACATCGCTGACGGTACAGCCCGGGTGCATCGATGACAGATGCGTCCAGCATCATCGCTGACAAAGTTCCCAGGTATGTGGGGCCCCATACCTGGGTCGGAGTCGTTGCCGATGCCCGAGCGCTTGAAGTTCGTTGCCAGGTTCCTGCAGTTCGACACCCCGATGACCGACCTGTGCGCGGAGTTCGGAGTGTCGAGGCAGAATGGACACAAGTGGGTCGCCCGGGGGAGGCAGGCTGGCCCTGCCGGCCTCTACGAGCAGTCGCGGGCGCGCACGAGTCACCCCAACGTGTACACGGTGTGCATTCGCGAACGCATCGTCGAATCGCGCGAGGTGCAGCCGACGTGGGGCCCTCGCAAGCTGGTCGCGCGGGTGGCCAAACTCGACCCGAAGACCGACTGGCCGCTGGTGGGACAGAAATCCATCGGTGTGCCGGGTTGCGCCAAGGCCTGGCTACCATTGGCCCCCTCGGGGCTGCTCCCACAGATGTTCCCAGACGACCAGACGAGTGACCCGCCGCGGTCCTGGGCGCCCGCGTTGGCTGGAGGCAACGAGATGACGACCGTCCTCGAAGGTTTCCTCATGAGCCGACGGGCAGCCACTTAGCGAGAGCCGCTCCGTTGGGGTGTCGCGCGCGACCGGCGGGTAACCCCGCGTTCGTGCACCCCTTGCCACCCGCGCCCCCCGAGAGTAACATCATGGTGCCTCTCAGCAGCGAGACACGCCGTTATGGTCTGACGTCGCAGTGGTCGGTGCATCGCCGATTCCGACTTGATTGATCGAGATTCTTAGGTTGGGGATTCCGACCTTGTCGGAATCCCCAACCCGCTCAAGTGAGAGGTCGCACCCCGGCACCATGCCGGGGTGCCTGCGTCCTGGGAGGAGTCCACTTGATGACAACCACGGCCGTCGTCGACTGGATGCGAGTTCCGAGGGCTGACGACCCCGCGGAGTTAAACTTCAAGAATGTGTACGTGGTCGGCTGCATTGATCGACGGGTGACGTTTCTGGCCCAGCAGAACCGCGCCATCAACATCGTCTACGCACTGTGGGAGCAGGGGCTGATCGAGGGCAGGCGCATCGGAATCCTCGGGGCTGGCCTCGCTGGAGCCACCGCGGCCATTGCCTGTCATCACAAGGCGGCTGCTGAGATCGTCGTGTTGGAGAAGATGCTCCAGCCGCTATGGCTCCAGGACGAGTCCGAGCGTTTCATCCACCCTAATATCTACGATTGGCCTAATGCGGGTTGGAGCGCTGGAGAGACAGCGCTGCCCTTTATGAACTGGTCCGCCGGTTCAGCAAGCGCGATCGTCCGACGGCTCCGTAGAGAAATCCAGAAATACGTCGATAGAGAAGAGATTGACCTCCGCGTCGGCATGTCCGCCTTCGACCTGAAGCGCGACGGAACGGCTTGGGTCGCCTCCTGGGACCAGAATGGCACTGGTCACGGGCCGGGCGCTGAGTTGCGCGCGCAGCGAGTGTTCGACGTGCTACTCGTGACGGTCGGATTCGGACAGGAGACGGCCTCGCCACCGTTCTCCCAGTTCGGGTACTGGGAGCCGGACAATCTTCGCGGCCAGTTGGCGGGTGGCGGAACCGCGTTTATCTCCGGCTGCGGCGACGGTGGGCTGACCGACGCGATCCGGATGCTGCTCGACCAGTTCAGTCACGCGGAAATTGAGCAACTCGCTGATCACCAGGCCGTACACGCGCTTTACCCGGCTATCCTTCAAATCGAGCGATCCACAGAGACCATCGAAGACGGACAGCAACTCACTGACGCATACCTTAGGCTTGAGGTCCCACAGGAGTTTGACCAACTCCTCGAACGAAAGCTCCGCCAGGGCGTCTCCGTTGTGCTGAACGGCCAGGGCGTTGCCCCGTTCGCTCGGAGCAGCTGCGCACTCAACCGGTTCCTCGTCTCGCGGCTGATCCGGCTTGGCCGAGTGACCTACCGCCGGGGGGCTGTGACGGAGGAAAACCTTCGACGCGAGGTCGACGACGGGCAAGTAGTCGTATCGATCGATCATGAGGGCGACGTGCATGCGAAGTTCGCCCTCAAGCGCCAGGGACCAGACGCGGAGCTTCAGAAGGTGCTGCCGGAGATCTGGAAGCGCCTGGCACATCGCCGGAAAGTTGCCAAGGAGGCCCCGTACGCATCTGACACGAGTCGCCACCCCGTCTGGCCGGAAGACTTCGGCTTTGCGTCCCGCGGAAACCCCGCGGTCGCAACCGACTGGCTCGACACCCCGGCCGGCCGCGCGCTGCACAACACCCTCGTGGACGCCTTCAGAAGGCGGGTAGACAACGCCCGTCGGCAGCCTCTATGGCTTCATCTCACGTCTGCGACGGATGCGGTCCCGATTCTCGATGTACGAGGCGGACCACCGATTCACGGCGCAGTGCTGACCATGGCGACTGAGCTGACTTTGGGGTCGCTTCGACTGGTCACAAAGGCCACACGCGTTGCAACGGCGACCATCCTGCGGCTCGGCGGCCTGCTAGACTACGAACTCGCCACTGTACTTGCTGCGCTCCATGTCGAGTGTATCGGTTTCGGTGATTGGTCCGGCGTCCCAGCGAGAGGCCAGGTCTTCGCGGAGGAGTTCCCGCGCGCTCCAGAGCCCGCGGAAGTCGGTACCTATCTCGCCCGCTTCGTGCCGCCACGGACGGGACGCCTTCCAGGAGGGCAGTCCGCAGCCGAAGCACGTACGGCCCGTGTGACCGTGCTCGTTCTAGCCGCCGCAGTGGAAATCCTGTCGGTGATCACTCGGCGCCAGATCGACGCGCTGTTGGAGGACCTTGAACTTGCGCCGAGCGCCTTGGACGTCGAGACCTTGCTGGAAATATGCGTCTGCTCTGCGTTGCTCGTCCCCCAAGGCCTCGACACCTGGCAGCGTGGCCGGCGGGCATGGTCCGACCCTCTCAATCTTGGTCAGGACCGCCTGGACCAACTCCGGCTGCGTGCCCGTACCAGCCTGGACGGGCCAGCCACTGGCCAGGGCCGGCGCCACGTACGGAGGCCAGCATGATCGCGGAGCTCATCGCGCACGAACTCGGGGTGAGCCCATCTGCGATTCACCTTGTCGCACGCTCGGCTTCGCACCGGTACAAGGTGTACGCGATCCCCAAGCGAAACGGCGGCGACAGGGTGATTCATCACCCTGCGCGAGAACTCAAGGCAATCCAACGCTGGATCCTCCACCACGTGCTCGGGTCGTTCGCCCCCCACGACGCAGCCACCGCCTACCGGCCGGGCAGTAGCACACGGTTGAACGCGCTTCGGCACGTCGAATCCCGCTACTTTCTGCGAATGGACCTAAAAGATTTCTTCCCATCAATTCACGCAGATGATGTGCGGGCCGCGCTTGAGTGCCGACGGCCCCTTCTTGGCGATTGGTCGGAAGACGACGTCGCCCTCGTCGTCGCAATCTGCTGTCGTTTCGGCCGTCTCACCATTGGTGCGCCGACCTCGCCCGCTCTCGCAAACCTCGTCTGTTATGAGTTGGACGAGCGCCTCTCAAGCATCGCCGCGGCACGGAACGTCATCTACAGTCGGTATGCCGACGATTTATTCTTCTCCACCCCCTACCGTGGCGTGCTCCCAGAGCTCGAAACTCTCGTCCCGCTGGCCATCGCGTCAACCACTCTCCCCAAGAATCTGACCCTGAATGAAGGGAAAACGCGGCGTTGGTCGGCGAAACACCGCGTGACACTCACCGGTGTAGTACTTGCAACCCAGGGCGTGCCCTCGGTAGGCCGCGACGCAAAGCGTCTGCTGCGGGCCACCCTGTGGAACTTGGAGCAGTTGGGGCCACAGCAGCGCAGAACGTTCGCGGGGAAGCTGGCATACGCCTTCAGCGTCGAACCGGATCTCCGAGAACGCCTTTCAAGACGATACGGTGCGGACCGCGTGGATGCGGCCCTCCGGCCGATGCGGTCTATCGAGATCGACACTGAAGGGGTGTAGACAAGAGGATCAACGCACCCCCGCCCGCTCAACGGGGAACATTGTGCGTACATGATTGTCAAGAATCCTTTGCTGCTCTCAAAGCGATGAGCTACCCGCGCTACTGCTCGGTGCTTGGGATCCGAGGAGACAGCTACCGGCTGAGAGAGAAGCGGCGGTCCGGCACGGTCCGGTCCACCGCGGAAGAGAACCACCACCAGGGGGGTCAGAATTCGTGACGCCAGGGGGTGCGCAGGAGTAGTCGTCGTCGCTCACGCCTTCCCATGCACGGTAGAATTCATTGGGAAGTTGCCGCCGCCACGCGCCCGGCGAACTCCGTGAACATGGTCCGCAGGCTCGTCGCCTCCGACAACGACCGGAACATCCCCGTCGTCGCCCCATCCTTCGGCGTAGACAGAACCAGCGCCGCCGCACCGTAGAGCTGCCGCTCCACCAGCCGCTCGCACAGGATCTGGTACCGCTTCGCGTACGAGGCCCCTTGGAACTCGGGGAAGACGTTGTAGTGCGGCTGGCTCACCGACACGGGCTTGAGCGAATCCGGACACTCCTCCAGCAGCATCAGCCACGCCAAGAACGGCGGCCGAGGGTCCCGCTGGATCTCCGGGTTGATCAACGGATCCGGCTCGTGCGCAAGCATGGGTGCCGCGTCGTGCCCATCGGGGTTGTCCGAGTAGGCTCCGTGGTGGTGAGCGACCCATAGGTCCGCCGCCGCGCCGATGACCTCCTCGGAGCGGTTGTTGAAGTTGTTGCCGAACGACCCGACCTGCGACTTGAACTCGAACACTGCGATCAGGCGCCGGCGGTGAACCACGAGCACGTCCCAGTTCTTCGTGGCCCTGAAGTACCCGGGCAGGATCACTTTCCCCTTGTTCGTGTACACGGACGACGCCGGGAGGCCACAGTGGACCGCCACCAACCGCACGAGGCCCACGAAGGCGTCCATGTTCTTGCCGCCGATCACGCCGTCGCGTGTTCCGCCTTGCGTGCCCGACGACGGAGCCGTCCGCCCGGTCCAGAACGCCTTCACAGCCGCGGCGGCGTGGGCGTCAAACGAGTCGGGGAGCAGCTTGACGGTCACGATGCAGCCTTCCGGGGAACGCGCGCCTCATCAGACGCGCGACGCACGGACTCTACTTCGTGCGCAGTGAGACGGTAGGCCGTCGCAACCGCGGCGTCCACGACGTCGAGATCGAGCGACGTGCTCGCATCGCGAAGGGCCTGGCGCTGGTTCTCCGAAAGGTCTTCCCAGCGGGGAATTCTGATGCGTCGGAGGTACTGCGCCTGGAACCGGAGGAAACCCCCGCTCATGCGCACGCAGTAGGACGAGATGAACATCACCGCGAGCGACGAGCGCAGGATGGTGCCCAACGCTGGGAGCTCCCAGCGGTCCGACACCACGTGGTACAGGTTGTGGTGCGGGTAGAAGCGCCCCTCGTCGTAGACGACCGTGGGCTCGCCCTTGATGTCGGGGATGAGCAGTTTTGGCGTCGTAGTGAGGGCGGGCCAGATCCGGTCGATCGTGCGGTACCAGCCGTTCACGTTCTTCTTGGCGCAGTGGCGGCCCGCCACGCGCTCCTCGTGCTCGCGCAGGTACGCACCGAACTGGGGGTAGGCGTCAAGGCTGGCCAGAGTGCCGTCTTCCTCGAACGGGTTGATCACGCCCCACCCGCGCCAGTCCAGGCGCGTCCCCACGAGGTCGGACGCCATCGCGAGGGGGAGCTTCCGGGCTTCCTCCACCGGGAGCTCGTTGTACTTGCCAATGAAGACCCTGTCCGCCCCGGTGGCGACGCCGATGCCCACCTTGCAGCCAGCGCCCTCCATGTCGGGGAGCTCGGCCTCCAGGCGACGCAGCAGGCGCAGCCGCTCAGGTGCGTCGAGCAGCCAGGGGTCGGGCCCGGCTACAGCGCGAGCGACGTCGTCCACGCGATCGTCGCTCTCCGCGCCCCCGTTGAGCATCGCATCGACGAGACGGGCGAGCGACACGTCGCTGACCTCGGGTCGGCGGGCGATCCGCGTAATGCCTGCGGATCCCCGCTCGAACACGGTGATCGCGGGGTAGGCGATCACCTCGGAGTGGAAGGCAGGCGCGCCCTCGAGGTCGATGAAGTACCGCAGGTGGAAGCCGGACGACGCGTGCTCGCGCAGCGGCCCGCCGTACTTGTTCTTCAGCCAGCGGTTCGCACAGATGAACGCGAGCCGCCCGCCCGGCGCAAGCAGATCGAGCCCTCGCTCGAAGAACGGCACGTACAGATCCGCGCGATCGTAGATCGTCTTGTAGCGGCGGCGGTACTCTTCGAGCAGCGCACCCGGAATGCGTTCCTGCCGCACGTAAGGCGGGTTCCCGACCACGAAGTCCATCGCGTCGGTTTCCGGCCAGAGCAGGAAGTCGTCCTGGCTCAGCCAGTGGTCGACCGTCCGGGCCGCGTCGTTCCCGGCCGCACCCCAGGCCACGAGGCGATCGACGAGGGCGCTGCGCGTTCCTTCGAAGGCACCATCGTGGACCTCGACGCCACGAACCGCTCCCGCGAGCTCGCGGACCCGGACGGGCGTGCCGCCGTGCGCGGTGAACGCCGCGAGCAGGCGGTCGACCACGGGGAGCAAGAAGTCGCCGCCCCCGAAGGACGGCTCCAGCAGGCGCATTCTGTGGAGCGGCCGATCGGCCGTGTACCCGGCCAGATCGAGGATCGTTCGTACGATCTCGGGCTTGGTGTAGACCGCACCCCGCTCAGTCTCGCCCGCCCCGGCCAGGCTTCGCACCGCTTCCCTGAGCGCGGGCTGACGGTAGGTCGGGAAGAGCGTCTCGTTCACGCCGCGCTCCGGATCGATCGGGCTGTGGTTGTCGCTCACGCGAAACGCGCGGACGGGCAACCGTTGCTAACCGACCGGCTCCCAGGGCCCCGGACAGATTCGGACCGCTACGCATGTCCCGACCCGCAACGGCCCGTGCCGCCACGTCGGCCGGGCCCACCATGGAACCGTGAGGCCGGCCGCTGCGGCGCTCCCCACCGAGGCGAGGCGCACTTTTGGCCCTCGCACCCCTTGGGACTTCTTCCGCACCCCTTGGGACTTCTTCCGCACCCCCCCTGTACCGGTTCCGCACCCCCCCATGTACCGGTTCCGCACCCCCCTGTACCGGCTCCGCACCCCCTCGGACTTGCGCCGCACCCCCTCGGACTTGCGCCGCACCTTCAGGGGTAAATCGGCGGCTTTGGTCGACGGGACCCCGCCGCGCCGTCCCAACCCCGGCGTCGCACGTTGCAGACGTGGCGTCGCAGCAGACCGGGGTCGCGCAGACACGGACCAGGCTTCGCGAGACACGGACCGAGGTCGCGGCAACACGGACCGAGGTCGGGGCAACACCGACCCGCCCTGCGCCTCGGGC
This sequence comes from uncultured Enterobacteriaceae bacterium, assembly GCA_964396405.1. Lineage (GTDB taxonomy): Bacteria > Myxococcota_A > UBA796 > UBA796 > JACKEO01. The sequence goes on along the minus strand of CAYNFK010000087.1, from coordinate 1,882 downwards.
GGCGCGGTGTACGAGGTGGTGTGGTTCGGCACCAGCGCGGAGGGCTTCCGGGAGAAAGATCACGCCAAGACGCCAAGACGCAAAGCGCACCCCCTACCGCCACATCCGTCCCACGCGCCCCACTCCCTTTGCGCCTTGGCGTCTTTGCGCGAGACCCTACCGCCCGCCCAGCCCTACTCCCGGTACAGCTCCTGCGGGTGCCCCGGCAACACCTCGATCACCCGATAGATCTCCCCCGGCAGCGGCCGCTTGTACGCCCCATCGGCCTCCCGCGGCGGGTACTTCGGGAACAACACCCACCCCGTGGCGGGCGCCCTCAACTCCGGCGTCTCAGGCGCCGAGAGCAGCTCCCCCGCCTGCACCTCCACGAAGTTCACGAGACCCTCCCGCAGCGCCAGCTCGCCCCGGTCGAAGGGCTCACGGTGGGTGGTGTGCAGGAAGCGCAGCTCCGGCTCACGCATGGCCGCCTCACGCAGGCTCACGCTTCCCGAGGCCACGGCGTCCGAGAGCGACATCGCCATGCGAATCGCCGCCTCAGCACGGGCTTCTCCACCGTTTCCAAAGCCCTTCTGCGAGAGCTCGATCGTGATGCCCGGGCGCTGCCTCACGCGCACGTACTCGTCGGCACACATGGCGCCGGTGGTGAACGACGTGCCGGGGTGCCGCGTGACCCACATCGGCGTGGCGGCCAGGGCGCGTGCCCACAGCCAGCCGTGCTCCTGGAACGGGAAGATGTAGAACGCGTGGTGCGTGGGCTCGATGGTCTGGTGCAGATCGAGGAACACGTCGGCCGCATCGAGGATCGGGCGCAGCTCCTTGGCGCGCCGCCCTTCGTGGCAGTTGGGCGGATCGTCCATGAACACGCGGTTGAGATCGGCCTCCAAGAAGCGCTGACCCTCCAGCCCCGCCTCGGGGTTGCCCACGAACATCGTGAGCCGACCGCCGAAGGTGAGCGTGCCCGCTGCCAACGCCTCGGCAACCGCCACCACTGCAGGCAGCGAGCCCACCTCGTCGCCGTGCACGAGCGAGCCGATCACGAGGTGCTCGCTGTGCACGCCCCCATCATGGTGGAAGGTGCGCGGGTACGCGAACGGGCCAGGCTGAGCCACGGCATCGAAGCGCGTGAGCCAGCCCTGCAGTTCCTCACGCGGACTCACGGGGCTCACAGCGGACCTCCGCTCACGGGTGCGGCCGGGGTGGTGGGCACAGGGGCCACCGCGCCGCCGATCAGGGACACGATGGCCAGGGCGTAGACGATGTCGCACACCGCGCCCAAGGTTCCGAGCACCCACGCCGCGCCCTGCACGTTCTCCACCGTGAGTCCGAGCTGGTACACCGCCACGGGCAGCACGAGTTGGAACAGGCCCACGAGGATGCCGCACACGGCAGCGAACACCGCCATGCTGCCGAGCATCCCCGGCCGCCGCCAGCGGATGTAGGCCGCCGCCGCCACCAGCGAGAGGTTGCCCACCAGCGCCGTGAGCGCTGTGGCTACCTGGAGCCCACCCATGCCGTCGACCACGCGACCTCCCGCGGGGCGCGTGCACACCCCGGGGAGTCCTTATCCCAGCTCCCCCGGGGTCGCCGGACCATGGCCCCGCGACCCCAGCCGCTTACGGGACTGAGCCGAGCAGGGTCCACGGGAACCCACCCGGCCACGCCCCACCACACCCGCCATCGGTGGGATCGGTGGGGTCGGCAGGCACCGCGTAGGCCGCCGCCGCCTCGGTGGCCGCCGCGTACGCAGTCTGGCAGTAGTAGACGTCGCTGCCATCGTAGGCCCAGTCGAAGCGACTCCACAGACCGGGGAAGAACGCGTTGCTGTCGTCGTTCTGGGCCACCACGAAGCGCCTGGCGTCGCTGAAGCGCGTGATGTGCCAGA
>CAYNFK010000086.1:0-20378 GCA_964396405.1 uncultured Enterobacteriaceae bacterium | reverse complement strand
GGTCGGAGAGGATGTCGCCGAACAGGTTGCCGGTGACCACCACGTCGATGGTGGCAGGCCAGGTGGCGATCGTCATGGCATACGAGTCGACGTAAGCGTGGTCGAGCGTGACGTCGGGGTAGTCCTTCGCGACCTCTTCCACGACACCGCGCCAGAAGCGGCTGACCTCGAGCACGTTGGCCTTGTCGACGCTGGTGACCCGGCGCTTGCGCTTGCGGGCGGCCTCAAAGGCGACGCGTGCGACCCGCTCCACCTCGTGGCGGCGGTAGATCATCGTGTTGAAGCCGCGGGGGTCGCCGTCGTCGGTGACGATGCCGCGGGGCTCGCCGAAGTAGATGCCGCCGATCAGCTCGCGCACCACGAGCAGATCGGCACCCTTCACGCGCTCCTCGCGCAGTGGGCTGGCGGCCTCCAGGCCGGGCGTCATCGTGGCCGGGCGCAGGTTGGCGAACACGCCCAGGGTGGAGCGCAGCTTGAGCAGGCCGCGCTCGGGGCGGATCGCAGGTGCCACCGCGTCCCACTTGGGGCCGCCCACAGCACCGAGCAGCACAGCGTCGGCGGCCAGAGCGCGCGCGAGCATCGCATCGGTGGCGGGGATGCCGTGTGCGTCGATCGACGCACCGCCGAACAGGTCGTGCTCCACGGTGAGCGGGATCCCGGCGTGCTGGCAGACCAGGGCGAGCACCTCGGCTGCCACAGCGCCGACCTCGGGACCGATGCCATCTCCATCGAGTCGAAGGATGTTCATCACACGCCCCGCATCGCGTCGATGTCGTCGGCCTGCTCGGACGCACGCGCTTCGCGGGCGAGAAGGTGGTTCACCGCCACCAGGAAGGCGTGGGCGGAGGCCACCACCACGTCGGTGTCGCTGGCCTGGCCGTTGGCCACCACGGTGCCGCGGCGGATGCGCACGTGCACGCGGCCCTGGGCGTCGGAGCCGCCGGTGACGGCGTCGAGGTGGTAGTCCTCCACGGTGACATCCTCACAGCCCGTGGCCTTCTTGATCGCGTCGAACGCGGCGTGCACGGGGCCATCGCCAATGGCGGCGAGCGCCACGTTGCCCGCGGGACCTGCGAGCGAGACCGTGGCGGTGGGCACCACGCCCGTGCCGGACTGGAACAGCAGCGAGTTGAGCGTCCAGATGGGGGCCACGTCTTCCGTGGCCTGGCTGGCGAGGGTGAGCAGGTCCTCGTCGTAGATCACCTTCTTGCGGTCGCACAGGGCCTTGAACCGGTCGAAGAGCGGGCCCATCTCGCTGTCGTCGACCTCGATGCCCAGCTCGTGCAGGCGGGCCTTGAGCGCGTGCTTGCCGGAGTGCTTGCCGAGCACGAGGTTGCTCGCGTTCCAGCCGATGTCTTCGGGGCGCATGATCTCGTAGGTGAGCACGTGCGCGAGCACGCCGTGCTGGTGGATGCCGGCCTCGTGGGCGAACGCGTTCTTACCGACGATGGCCTTGTTGGGCTGCACCGGGAGGCCGGTGATCTCGCGCACCATGCGGCTGGCAGCGAGGAGCTGGCGGGTGTCGACGCGGGACTCGACGCCGAACAGCTCGCGGCGCGTGCGCAGCGCCATCACCACCTCTTCGAGGGCGGCGTTGCCGGCGCGCTCGCCGATGCCGTTGATGCAGCCCTCCACCTGACGGGCCCCGGCGCGCACAGCGGCGAGGCTGTTGGCCACGGCGAGACCGAGGTCGTCATGGCAGTGGGCCGAGACGATCACCTCGGGACCGACAGCGCCCACCACGGCGCGGATGATCGCTTCGTACTCGAACGGCGTGGTGTAGCCGACGGTGTCGGGCACGTTCACCACCTTCGCGCCGTGCTCCACGGCGGTCTTGAACACCTCGCAGAGGAACTCCAGATCCGTGCGGGTGGCGTCTTCGGCGCTGAACTCCACGGTGCAGCCGTGCTCGGCGCAGGCGGCCACGCCGCGCTTGACCTCATCGAGCACCTGCCAGCGGTTCATGCGCAGCTTGTGCTCGAGGTGGATGTCGCTGGTGGCGATGAACACGTGCAGACGGGGGTGCTTGGCGTAGCGCACGCCCTCCCAGGCACCGCGGATGTCGGAGATGCGGGTGCGGCAGAGCGCCGCGATCTCGGCGTGCTCCACGGCTTCGGCCACGCGCTTCACCGCCGCGAGCTCACCCGGGCTGGCGGCTGGGAAGCCGGCCTCGATCACGTCCACGCCGAGGCCATCGAGGCGTCGTGCGAGGCGCACCTTCTCTTCGGTGGTCATCGTGGCGCCGGGGGATTGTTCCCCGTCGCGCAGCGTGGTGTCGAAGATGCGGACCCAGTCGTTCACGAGACCTCCAAAGGACGGGGCACCGGGGCCGAGGCGGCCGCCGTGGTGCGCATGAGCTCATACTCGTACAGATCCAACAGCGCGTTCCACGAGGCCTCGACCACGTTGGTGGACACGCCGACCGTGCCCCAGGTGGCTTCCCCGTTGGTGGCGCGGATCAACACCCGCACGCCGGCGCCGATGCCGTCGCGGGAGTCGAGGATCCGCACCTTGTAGTCGATGAGGCGCACGCGGTTGAGCTGCGGGTAGGCCGCGCACACCACCTCACGAAAGGCCTGACCGAGCGCATCCACGGGGCCGTTGCCCCAGGCCACGCCGGGGTGGCTCTGATCGCCGAGGCGCACGCGCACCACGGCGCGGGTGCTGTGTCCGGTGCCGGAGCCGGGATGGACGAGGTTGGAGGCCACGTCGGCTTCTTCCACCTCGAACCAGCGCCGCCGATCGCCGTGTGCTTCCCACACCACCAGGGCGAGGCTGGCTTCCGCGTCTTCAAAGCTCCAGCCCTCGTTCTCGAGGGACTTGATGCGCTCCAGCACCGCTCGGGTCTGCGGGGCTTTGGCATCCAGCTCGAAGCCGAGCTCCTTGGCCTTGTGCACCACGTTCATCCGGCCCGAGAGATCACTCACCAGCACGCGGCGGGCGTTGCCGATCGCCTCGGGGCGGACGTGCTCGTACGCGCGGGGATCCTTGAGCACGGCGTGCACGTGCACCCCGCCCTTGTGCGCAAACGCCGACGCGCCCACCCACGGCTGCCGACCGATCGGCACGTTGTTGGAGAGCTCGTCGACCAGGCGGCTGGTGGGCGTGAGGCGCGTGAGCTGCTCGGCCGTGACCACCTCGTGCCCGAGCTTGAGCTGCAGGGCGGGCAGGATCGAGCAGAGGTTCGCGTTGCCGCAGCGCTCGCCGTAGCCGTTGATGGTGCCCTGCACGAGGCGGGCGCCGGCGCGCACGGCCGCGAGGCTGTTGGCCACAGCGAGCTCGCCGTCGTTGTGGGCGTGGATGCCCACCTGGGCCGTGCCCACCACACCACAGACCGCACCGACCAGATCGGCCACCTGCTCGGGCAGCGTGCCGCCGTTCGTGTCGCACAGCGTGACCCCGCGGGCCCCGGCCTGCGCCGCGATGCGGGCGACCTCGAGGGCGTAGGCGCGGTCGTCGGCGGCGCCATCGAAGAAGTGCTCGGCGTCGAAGATCACCTCGTCGAAGCGCTCTGCGAGCCAGCGCACCGTGTCGCCCACGAGGTCGAGGTTCTCTTCCGCGCTGATGCCGAGCACATCGGTGGCCTGAAAGCGCCAGGACTTCCCGAAGATCGTGACCACGCCCACGCCGGCATCGAGCAGCTTGAGCAGGATCGCGTCGTCTTCGCAGCGAACGCCGGCGCGACGGGTGGAGCCGAAGGCCGTGAGCCGCGCGTGGTGGAAGGTCTCTTTGGCGGCGGCGGCGAAGAAGGCCTCATCGCGCGGGTTGCTGCCAGGCCAGCCGCCCTCGATGTAGGCGATGCCGAGCTCATCGAGCAGGTGGGCGACCCGGATCTTCTCGGCCACCGAGAGCTGGAAGCCCTCGCCTTGCGTGCCGTCACGCAGGGTGGTGTCGTAGAGGTGGATGCGGGTCATGGGCAGGGGATCCTGGAAAACGAAAAGGCCGACTCGGGGGTTCCGGGTCGGCCTGGTGGGGGTTGCTCGCTCGTGGCGTCAGCCGTTCCGCACCAGGCCATCCTCAAGAAGGAGGAGGCCCCCAAGGATCCGAAGAATCCCGAGAAGGGGGGCGGCGGTGGGGGCGCAGGCGTGCATGGGGTCCGGGTGGGGGAGCGAAGACTAGGACGAGTGTACCAGGGGTGTCAAGAAGGAAGATGGGGGCCGCCGCACATGGAGGCCCCCCCACGTGCGAACCTGGATGATCGAGCGGCAAAGGGGTGACGGGGAGCGGCAGAGGGGTGACGGGCAGCGGATCGAGGGGTGACGGACGGCGGCTCGATGGGTGACGGACGGCGGCTCGAGGGGTGACGGACGGCGGCTCGAGGGGTGACGGGGAGCGGCTCGACGGGTGACGGGGAGCGGCTCGATGGGTGACGGGCAGCGGCGGAGGGGTGACGGGCCCTTTTTCTGTCGGCCGATATGACGAGCCCCCACCCGCCGACAGGGACCGATCGCCGTGCCGCCCGTCCGTCAGCTTGCGCTCCTCGACACGTTCCGGTGCTTGGGCCCCGACTGTGTGGCCACGTGCTGCTCGGGATGGCGCATCGTCGTCGACCCGCCCACCGAAGCGCACTGGGTCGCCACGGGGGAGACCGCGGCGCTGGCAGCGCGCGAGGTGGATGAGGGCGGCACCTACCTTCGACTCGACCACCGTGGCTGCGTGCTGCTCACCGAAGAGGGCTGGTGCAGTGTGCAGCGGCGCGGCGGCGAGCCTGCGCTGCCGCACGGCTGCTCGGCCTTCCCGCGCACGCCCCGGGCGTGGCCCGACGGCGTGGAGGTGACGGCCACGATGGGGTGCCCGGAGGTGGCGCGGCTCGCGCTGGCCGATGACGCTGCGCTCGGCTGGGTGTCGGCCGGCGTGCAGGCGGTTCCGCGCAAGCAGGTGGTCCTGCCATCCGGCACCGAGGCCGACCAGCGCGCGGCCCGCAAGGTGCAGGCTGCGGTGGTCGCGCTGGCCGCCGATTCCACGTGGCCGCTGCGAGTCCGCCTTCTCCAGATCGTGGCTGCGATCGTGCCGCTGCAGGGTCCTGCGCCGACGTCGTTTGTGGCCGCTGCGCGCCACCTCGATGGGCTCTCGGCGTCGTGGCGGAGCGACGTGGCGGCCTGGAGCGGCCTGCTGCAGGTGCCCCTGCCTGCGGCGCTGGCGTGGATCGACGGGGCGCTTCGCGCGCGGCTGCAAGCTCCGGGTGTCGATGGCCTGGGCGAGCTGGGCCGGCGCCTGGGCCCGCTGCCGGAGCATGTGGAGCGCATCGCCGCGCGAGCGCAGTCCGAGGACAGCGTGCTGGCGCCGTTGTTTGCTCGCCACCTGCGGTACCTTGCGATCGAGCACCCGGCGGAGGGCGACCCCGTCCAGTGGCTCCAGTCCCTGCTGCTGCACGCGGCCGGCGTTCGCTGCTGTGTGCTGGCGACGCCCGAGGTGCCCACCGACGCGCTCGGGTGGGAGCGGGTGGTCGTGGATGTGGCGTGGCGGTTTGCTCGTGACGTGGAGCACGCTTCCCGCGCGGATGCCGAAGCGAGCACGTGGACGGCCCCGGCCACGCTGCGCAGTCTGGGCGCGCTGGCCGTGCTCACCGCGGTCTGACCCCACGCAGATCCCACCAACTGCAGGCAGGTGGCGTCACGGGCTGGGTTCTCGGGGTAGGGGCTCCTACGCTTAGGAGCGCACCGTGAACCCTGTCCGTACGATCTCGTTGGTGCTCGCTGTCGCTTGTGCGGGAGTCTCCCCCGAGGCACCCGTGGCCGCCCCGGAACAGGAGGCGTCGCTGGGCGACAAGAAGCAGCCCACCCTCCAGGACGTGGTGGCTCAGGGCAAGATCTTGCAGGCCCAGCTTCGTGATGCGCTGACGCAGATCGAGGAGCTCAAGAAGCGGGCCGACTCGGCCGAAGCGGCGCTCTTCCTCACCGACAAGTCCACGGGCGCCCAGTACAGCCGGGTCGAGGCCCTTGAGGGCTCGCTGCTCGAAGTCGACGCCGCGGGCAGCGTGGTGAGCACCCTCACGGTGGACGACAAGCCGGTGTCGCCCGAGATCAGCTACGCCCTGCACTACAACAAGATCAAGTGGACCTACCAGGTCCAGGGCAAGACGGCGTACCGCACCCTGTTCAGCGTAGATCCTGACACGAACACGCCGTACGACCGCATCGAGGCCCTCGAGCAGACGCTCCTGCCTCTCGACCCGAAGGACGGCAGCATCACGGCGAAGCTGACCCGCCACTACAACAAGATCAAGTGGACCTACGCTGCTGTCGGCCGCGTGGATGACCTCGACGCCGCCGCAGCCGCGACGGCCGAGCAGCTCGTGCGGCTCGCCGCGGCCGACACCAAGTTCTCCAACACCGACGAAGCGCTCCAGGAAGACCTCGACGCCCTCTCCGGCGCCATGTGCAGCCTGTCGGCTGCGTCCACGAACGTGCTCTACGGTCGGTGGGATGGCACCTACACCGATGGCCAGCAGCCGGGCTTCTGGACCGACCTCGCCATCGACACGCTCGACGGCGTCGTCACCTGGGAGAGCTGGGTGGATCGCGGGTTTGAGGACCACCTCACGGAGTCGGGCCCCATCTGCGCCTCCACCTCGCCCTGAGCGAGGCCCTGGCGCGCAGGTGATCCGCACCGCCTCCTCGCTTCCCCGAGGGGGCGTCGGCGCACGCTCCTAAGGTGTGGCGACGGTCCGAATCGTCTGCCATAATCGTCGCCCCGAGTGCGAAGAGCTCCCTTCGGCTCTGGACTCCGACGACGAGGGAGGTTGCCATGCTGCCCGTGCCCCACCGTTCTCAGGACCGGACGTTCGCGTGGACCGGTCTCATGGCCCCTTGGTCGCTTGGCGCAGCCTTGGTGCTGAGCGTGGCGGGGTGTGGTGCCGAGAGCACCTGCGCGATGGACCTCAGTGTTCACCCCGTCGATGGTGCATCGTCCTCGATCTCCACCTGTGCGTCCGCATCGATCGACGACGCCGAGTCCTTCACCCAGCGTGAGGGCTCCCCGGAGCTACGCAGCTTCACGGTCCACCTGCAGGGCATCGAGCGTGCGGGCGGCCTGTGCGCGATCCGCGTGGTGCAGCAGGGCGTGTGTGGTGCCGCCTACTACGAGGTGGGCCACGATGGTTCGGGCTCGCTGGCCTCGCTCCACTGCGAGGGCATGGTGGGGGCCGAGAACGCGAAGGTCGACGCGAGCTCGGGCTTTGTGCGCCTCCTCCGGGTGGAGGGCTCCGAGTCGTCCGACGCCGGCGGGCCGCTGGACGTGACGTTGGAAGGCGAGCTCGCGCTCACGTTCCCGGGCGGACTGGAGGTGGAAGGGTCCTTCTCAGTGCGCGCGCCGGCGCAGGCCCAGGCGACCGCGTCCAGCGTGTGCCTTGGGACGGCTGCGCCCCCCGCGCTGGCGGCGGCGCTGGTGGCCGACGCGGGTCTCGACCTGACCGTGGAGCCGTTCACGGTCGTCGATCTGGATGCCTCGGGCTCGTACCACCCGAACGGTGAGCGCTTGCGCTACACGTGGACGCTGGTGTCGAAGCCCGTGGGCTCCACAGCCACGATCAGCAACGCCACCTTCGCCGACGCGCAGGTCTTCGTGGACCTCGTGGGCGTGTACGAGCTCAGTCTGGGCGCGTCCGATGGGCGCGAGAGCGCCGTGGACACGCTGCAGGTGGTGGTGGAGGAAGCCGGAAGCCTGCCGTAGGGACACGGATCCGCCGACGCGGCGCGGTCCGCGGTAGAACGTGTTTCACTTTTCGTGACAAATCGGGTAGAACCGGCCGGTTGCCGGAGCCTCCCATGTCAGCGTCTGTCGTCGACTCCCGCCTCGCTTCTTGGCTCACGGGCCTCCCGATGGGGGCTGCGCGCCCGCCGCGGCCTGTGAAGAAGGCCATCGATGCGCCCTTCTTCCGCACCACGATCGGGCCGCTCCTGCTGCTCACCACCACGCCGTTCTTGGTGATCGGCGTGTGGGAGGCCGTGATGTTTCACGGCGGCAGCCTGTTCTCGCTGGCGATGGCGGGTCCGGCGGCTTGGTGGGCCGACATGCCGGCGCCCACGCTCACGGCGCTGCAGATCGTGGTGGGCTGGGTGATCTTCCAGCTCGCGCTGATGCACCTGCTGCCCGGCAAGGCCTTCCTGGGCCCTGTGACGCCCGAGGGTGATCGCCCGGCCTACAAGCTCAACGGCATCCTCGCGTGGTTCGTGAGCCACGGGCTGGTGTTCTGTGTGGCCTGGCCGCTGGGCTGGATCAACCCCGGCGCGCTCTACGATCACTTCGGCAGCGTGCTCGTCGTGCTCAACCTCGGCGCGCTGGTGTTCTGCGGGCTGCTCTACGTGAAGGGGCTCACCTTCCCCACCGGGCGCGACACCGTGTGGACCGGCAACCCCGTGCTCGACATCTTCCAGGGTCCCGAGCTTCACCCGCGCCTGTTCGGCACGAACCTCAAGCAGCTGATCAACTGCCGGGTGTCGATGATGGGCTGGAGCGTGGTGGTGCTGTGCTTTGCTGTGGCTCAGGAACAGCACCACAACCTGTCGCCCGGCACGGCCGCTTCAGCCTTCGTGCTGGTGGCCTACCTGTTCAAGTTCTTCTGGTGGGAGGATGGGTACTTCCAGTCCATCGACATCATCCACGACCGCTTCGGCTACTACATCGCCTGGGGCGTGCTGGTGTGGGTGCCCGCCATCTACTGCCTGTTCGCGCTCTACCAGGTGGATCAGGTGTCCACGATGTCGCTGCCGGTGTCGATCGCGGTGGCCATCCTGGGCCTCGTGGCGATCTACATCAACTACGAGGCCGACGCGCAGCGTCAGCGCGTGCGGGCCACCGACGCCAACACCACCATCTGGGGCAAGCCCCCCGAGATCCTGCGCGCCAAGTGGACCGCCGGCGACGGCCAGGAGCGCGAGTCGATCCTGCTCGCCAGCGGCTGGTGGGGCGTGGCGCGCCACTTCCACTACGTGCCCGAGCTGGCCACGGCCTTCTTCTGGACGGTGCCCGCGGGCTTCACCCACTTCCTGCCGTGGTTCTACTGGGTGTTCCTGGTGATCCTGCTCACCGATCGCGCCCGCCGCGACGAGAAGAAGTGCGCCGCCAAGTACGGTCCGTGGTGGACCCAGTACACGGCGAAGGTCAAGTGGCGGATGGTGCCGGGCGTCTACTGAGCTTGCTTCACCTGGAGGTCCCCACCATGCGCACCTGGTTCGCCGCTTGCCTGCTGGTCGTTGCGTGCGGAGGCCCCGAGGCCACCTGCGAGCCCGCTGACACCCTGCTCTGCAGCTGCGTGGGCGGTGCCGAGGGCGTGCGCTCCTGCGAGGAGGGCGCGTTCGGGGAGTGCGTGTGCGAAGAACCCTGCGTGCCCTACACCTGCATCGACGCGGACGTGGAGTGCGGCCACATCGATGATCGGTGCGGCAACCTCCTCGCTTGCGGGAGCTGCGACGCGAACGAGACCTGCCTCACCAGCAACCGGTGCGTGTGCGACCACGGCATGGTCGACCTGGATGGGGTGTGCGTGAACGACTGGTGTGACGACAATCCCTGTTTGCCCGGAGAGGTCTGCGAAGCCACCCTCGAGGGCGCGGTCTGCGAGTGCGAAGAGGGGCTCGTGCCCGCCGAAGGGGGAGGCTGCGAGGCTCCGCCCGACGACACCGACGTGGGCGTCACCGACGCGGCGTCGATCGCGCCCGAGCTCCTGGACTGCTCGCTTCGTTAGGCCCGGTTGCGCCGACGGAGCAGCACGGCGCCGAGACCCATGGCCCACAGGCCGAGCGGGGCCGAGCCCGTGGCACACCCGCAGGCGATCACCTCGACCGGCACCACCACGTCGACGGCCTTCGAGGGCGCGTTCGGGTAGTCGGCGCTGCCGTCGTCGAGCACGGTGAGCGTGAAGCTGTCGGGCCCGGAGTAGCCGCTCTCGGCCGCGTAGGTGGCGACGCCGTCCTGGAGCGTGACCTCGCCGTGCTCCGGGTCCACGGCCACCACCACGTCGTAGGTCTCGCCGTCGGGGTCTTCCACCGAGAGCACCACCTCATCGGACCCGCCCGAAGGCACAGCGAGCGGCTCGGCGGTGACGGTGGGGCTGGCGTTGCAGGAGTCGGGGTAGGGCATCGGGTGGCCGGCGGTGCGCTCGATCCACGCGACGACGGTGTCGGGGCGCACGTAGATGCCGCCGAACTTGCAGGGCTCGTCTTGCGGCACGCCGATGTAGGAGCGCGAGGTGACCCCCACGAGGAAGGTGCCATCGGGCGTGGGCAGGTAGAGCGGGCCGCCCGAGTCGCCGAAGCAGGCATCCACGGACTTGCCGCCGGCGCCGATCTCGGCGGCCTCCTTGAGGCGGGAGTCGCACCCGGTGCGCACGCCGTTGACGCTCGACTTGCTGCAGTCGGCGGTCTGCACGAGCGTGGTGCCTTCGTGCAAGCGGGTGGTGTTGCCGCCGCCGTTGGAGCGGGTGGCGCCGTAGCCCACGATCACGACGTCGACGCCGTCCTGCAGGTGGTCATCGACCACGCAGTCTTGGGCGATCGTGCGAAAGGGCGTGCGGGCGTCGCGCGCCAGCACGAGCACAGCGATGTCGTGCCCGCCGGGGTGAGCGACCTCCTGGGCCACCTCGATCACCTCGCCCTCTTCGGCGAGGATCCAGTTGGTGGTGTTGAGGATCACGTGGCTGATGCCGCCCACGCAGTGCGCGGCGGTGAGCACCACGTCGGGGGCCACCAGCGTGCCGGTGCAGCCCACGTACTGACCGTTGAACACCACGCCCGCGGCGTCGGGCCAGCGGCCGTCTTCCGCGATGTCGCCGCCCACGACGGGGTTGCCGCCGGGGCGCTCGGGGCTGGGGATCCGGTCGATGTCGACGGGGATCAGCGGCGAGGCCTCTTCTTGCTCGAAGCCGAGGTCGTCGAGACCCGCGTGGGCGACGGAAACGAGCAACGACAGCGCAAGCAGCATGGGGGCTCCCACGGAGTGGTCTCACGCAATATCGCGGCCTACGAAGTTGGCGTCCGCCTGTGTTGAGGAATGGCAATCCTCGGACGTGCCACCCGAATCCTGAGGTCTCGCTCATGTGCGGCTACGACGCGTTCTCGAAGGTCTACGACCTCATGCTGGAGCGGCACTACGCGCCGCAGCACCGCATCGCCACGGAGGCGCTCGCGCTGCGTCCGAACAGCGTGGTGCTCGATGCGCCCTGCGGCACCGGGCAGGCCTTTGCCCCGATCGTGCAGGCGCTGGGACCTGAGGGTCGCCTGATCGGCGTGGACCTCTCGGAGGGTATGCTCGCAGCGGCTGGCAAGCGCGTGGCGCGCGAGGGGTGGACCCAGGTGAGCCTGGTGAAGGCCGATGCGGGCAGGGTGCGTCTTGCGGATCTGCCGGCCCGGCCCGATCGCCTGCACGTGTTCCTCGGCACCACGGTGTTCCCCGACCCCGACGCCGTGCTCACCCACCTGTGGGAGCTGCTGGCTCCCGGCGGGCTCGCGGTGGTGGTGGACGTGCACAACCCGAGCCCTGGCCTTCAGGGCAAGATCGTGGAGCGGATGGCCCAGGCCGATCTGCGCCGCCGCGCCTGGGAGATCCTGGAGCGACTCGCCGGCAGCATCGAGCGCACCACCATCGCGAACCGCGGCTCCGATGGCGGGCCGATGTGGATGGCCGTGGCGCGCAAGCGCTGAAGGATCAGTCGCCCGAGTACTCCGAGGCCGTGCACCCGAGGCTCACGAGCGTCTCCGCCACGTCGCCTGGATCTTCCGGCCACTCAGGGATGCCCGCGAGGCCGCTGGTCCACGAAGCGAGCCCGGCCCCGATGCCCGAGCCGTCATCAGGCGGCCCGAGGCCTTCGAAGAAGCGCGCGAGGCCCTCGAAGAAGTTCTTCAGCGGGATGCCGATGTCCTCCCCGTAGCCGATCGCGAACCCGGCGGACTCGGCCGCCATGCAGGCGTACTCGATCGCCGCGGTCGCGCCCGTGGGGTCGCGGAGTAGGGTGGGGTTGCCGTTGGCGTAGGTGTAGCGGAACGGCGCGAACGGGTCCTCGGAGACGAAGCGCCCCGTGCTGGGGTCGTAGAGGCGGATGCGCGCGTCGAGCAGTCCGCCGACGCCCACCTCCCGCAGGCCGGCGAAGCCCAGCGCCGTGGGGCTGGGCACGAAGGGCCGACCGAAGCTGTCGAAGCGCGGCGTGGCCAGGGTGGTGCCGTCGCCATCGAGCACCTTGCGCACCGTGCCGACGGCGTCGGTGAGGTACCAACGAGGTCCGTCGGTGCCTACCTCGGCGAGGACCTCGTCGAGCCGGGCCCCGTAGAGGCGGCGCACGGTGGCGGCCCCGCTCGCGTCCACCTCCAGGAAGGGCTGGCCGCGGTCCCAGCGCACGCCGGTGCGCACGCCGTTCTCGACCACCTCGACGAGGCGGGAGAGGGCGTCGTGGCGGCGCAGGACGGTCTGCGTGAGCGCGCCGCCGGGGGCGTAGCTCCGCAGCGCCACCACCAGGCCGCGCGGGTCGTGGTCGAGCTCCAAGCGGGAGCCGTCGGTGAGGCTCACGCGCTCGGTGAGCGCACCGTTGGCGTCGTAGGTGTAGGTCGCGAGGCCGTCGCTCACGAGCGCGTGGCCGCCGGGGGAGGGCCGAGCGAACGTGGAGGACCCGCCGTGCACCGAGGAGGTCCGGTTGCCGGCGGCGTCCCAGGCGTGCGCCTCGTCGACCACCACGCTGGAGACGGGGTGATCGGCGGTCAGCAGCTGATCGACGCTGTCGAGACCGTACCGGTGGACGCCTTCGTCGTCGGTGACCGCCCGCACGTTGCTGCGCGCATCCCGCACGTACGCGAGCTCCAGCAGGGCGGCGTCGGCGGGGGCCCGGTGGTCGAGGGCGGTGAGGCGCCCACGGCCTCCGCCGGCGTCGTAGGTCGAGAGGGTCGAGCCCACCACGCTGGCACCCAAGCGCCGTTCGACCACGACGGGTCGGCCGTGCGCATCGAGCGTGCGCGCCACGCCGAGCACCGGCGCGCGGGGGTCGTCGAGTGACGCGCCCACCATGGCGTTGCGCTCGTCGGCCTCCCAGGTCCAGGTGCCGCCCATCCCGTCGTCGACGGTGCTGACGTTGCCGGCGCCGTCGTACGTGAAGGTGAGCACCGTGGGCGCCCCGCCCGCCGCAGGCGTCACCACCTCGGTCGCGATCTGACCCATGGGCGTGTAGGTTCGGCTCACGATCGCGTCGGGGGAGGTGCCCGAGAGCAGCCGGCCGCCGTCGTCCCAGGTGTACGTGAGGGTGACGGCCGGGACGGTGTCCCACGCCTCCGACAGCTTGCGGTCGGCATCGTCGTAGGTCCAGCTGCGGCGACGACCGGTGCGGTCGAGCTGGGAGGTCACGCGCCCGAGCTGGTCGTAGGTCCAGTCGGTGGCGCGCGTGGTGGCGTCCACGAGCCGGGTGGGACCGAACCGCCCGTAGCTCCAGCGCCAGATCTGCCCTTCGGCGTCGGTGATCTGCGTGATGCGGCCGCGGTTGCGGGTGGCGCTGATGCGGCGGCCCAGACGGTCGACGACCTCGATGAGACCACAGTCGTCATCGTAGGTGAAGCGCTCGGTGGCGCCGAGTGCGTCGGTGCGGCTGGAGGGCTGGGGGCAGTCGCCTTCGTAGGTGAAGCGCTCGATGGCCCCGTGCGGTGCGGTGGTGCTGAGCACGCGGTCCTGGTCGTCGTAGGTGGTGGTCCACGTGGCGCCGTTCACGGTGCGCGTGAGCTGGTTGCGGCGCGCGTCCCAGGTGTAGGCGGTGTCGAGGGTGCCGAGGCCGTCCAGGTAACGACGCTCCAGCGAGAGGTTGCCTGCGGCGTCGTAGAACAGGTCGGTAGCAAAGCCGCGGGCGCTCACCACGCTCGCGACGCCGCCTTCGGCATCGACGCTCAGGGTGGAGCAGCCGATCAGCGTGATGGGGTCGCCTTCGGCCGGGCACTGCGCCGTGACCCGACCCTCTGCATCGTAGATCGTGCGCAGGATCGGACGCCCGGTGGGGTCGTGGATGTCGGTGAGCAGCGTGGGGCGCGCGGCCGCGTCGTAGTCGTAGGTGACGGCTTCGTTCTCGCCGTTGCGGAAGGCCACGAGCCGGCCCGCGCCGTCGTAGTCGTAGCGCAGGGTGGGACCGGGTCGGCCGTCGTTGGGGTCGGGGTCGGGCGGGATGATGGCCGTGACGCGGCCGCTGGGGTCGCGCTGGAAGTCCACGCGTGTGCCGTCGGAGTGCACCACGCCATCCCGGGTGACGGTGAGCGTGTTGCCGTAGGCGTCCTCGACGCTCACGAGGCCGTCCACCTCGTCGTAGACGTAGCGCACGCCCTCAGGCGTGGTGAGCGCCCAGCGGCTCGGGTTCCACGGGATGATGTAGTCGGCGTAGCCCGCGCCGAGGTTCCAGACGTTGAGCGTGGCGTCGACGGGCTCGAGCGTGTCTTGCACGCCTGGATCGGCCTCGAACACGACGCTGTACTGGAAGGCCGCCGGGAAGCTCTTGGGCTCGGGCCGGAACGTGAAGCCCACGCGGTCGCCGTTCGGCTTCATCACCGTGACGCGGCTCTCGTTGAGGAAGGGTCCGTTCTGCAGCAGGGCAAACGCGGCGCTTTCCGGGGCCTCGACGGGCGTGTCCCACACCTTGCCCATCAGCGACATCGACCAGCCCGGGCCAAAGTCCTGGGCCTTGGGGTCGAGCGTGGAGAGGCTGTCGTAGGTGCGGCTGATCGCGATCGGCACGCCCTCCAGCGACAGCACGAGGTCGGTGAAGCTGACGCGCAGGTCGGCGAGCTTGTGGTCGCCGCCGACGCCCCAGGTGCCCTGGAAGCCGGCCGACTGCGCGCCGTCCTCGGCGAGCACGCGGATGTCCCAGTCGCCGTTGGGGATGCTGGTGGTGTCGAGCAGGGCCACCTGGGCGCCGTCCACAGCGCCGGTTCCCGACGCGAGCGGGATCCACGCCTGGGTGCCCGCCGGGGCCCACTCGACGGTCCACGCGAGCGAGGCGGGCGTGTTGTCGTCGATGTCGACCACGAGCGGCGTGGGCGCGAACAGCGCGGTGCCGGGCGCGGGGGAGATCAGCGTCACCACCGGGGCCTGCAGGTCGTTGCAGTCCACCACGCGCAGAGACTCGAGGTCGGTGCCCTCGTTGCCCGCGCCGTCGAGCGCGCTGGCCACGAGGTCGATCGTGCCGAGCTCGGACGGGTCGAGCCAGGCGCAGGCGGCGCCGTCGAGGTCGACGGGCACACCATCGGCGGTGAGCGCGCGGGAGACCACGCGGCTGTTGTCGGAGCTGCCCACGCAGACCTGGAAGGGCTCGTCCAGGCAGGCGGCTTCGCCTGAGAGGCGCAGGCTCACCGTGGGGGCTTGGGTGTCGGGCACGACGCGCACGGTGTAGCTGCGGGTGGCCACGCCGCCCCAGGTGTCGCTGACGCGCACGGCCACCGTGTGGCTGCCGAGGTCGGCCTCGGAAGGAAGCCAGGAGGTGGCGCCCGACCAGCTCGCCATCGTCATGCCATCGGGGGCGCTGGTGAGGGCGTAAGCGAGGCGGTCGCCGTCGGCATCGGTGGCGTTCAGGTCGTAGGACCAGGTCGACCCCACCACGGCGTCAGACGGGGCGCCGCTCGAGATCACGGGGGCGGCGTTCGTGCCGCGCACGAGCAGCGTGAACGCCTGCACGGTGGTGCCGCCGCCGGGGTCGGAAGCCGTGATGGAGACGGTGTGCTCGCCGACCTCGGCCAGGCTGGGGGTCCACGTGGCGACGCCGCTCGCACTGCCCACCGTGAGGTCACCGGGCCCGGCGTCCTTGCCGTAGGTGACCGCGAGGCCCTCGGGGTCGATGGCGGTGGCGTCGTAGGTCCACGGACTGCCCGCGAGCGCGGTGGGGGTGGGCTCGGTGCTGAACACGGGGCTGCGATCGAAGGCGGCGCGCAGCACGCGCACGGTCCAGCGCTGGCTGGCTTCGTTGCCCGCCGGGTCGGTGACCGCGATCGCGAAGTCCACCGTGCCCACATCGCCGGGCGCCGGTGCCCAGGAGATGCGACCGGAGACGTCGTCGATGGTGGCGGTGGCGGGCGCGTCGTCGAGCCGCCAGCTCAGCACGTCCTGGTCGGGATCGGTGGCACCGGGCTGGTAGACGAAGACCGTGTAGGCCGCCACCGTGTCGGGCGGGGTGGTGAGGATGCGGGGCGTGCCGCCGCTGGTGGGGGCTTCGCCCACGAACAGGGACCACGAGAGCGAGGCCGTGCCGCCGCGTCCGTCGCTCACCGTGAGGGCAACGGTGTGCACGCCGCGCTCGGGCGCGGGCCAGCTCACGGCACCGTTCGTAGCGACCACGAGACCTGCCGGGCCCAGGTCCTTGGTGAAGCTCAGCGCGTCGCCGTCTTCATCCGACGCCATGGCAGTCCACGCAAACGGCGCGCCCACGGGGGTGTAGGTGGGCGGGGGCGCGGTGAACAGCGGCGGCGTGTTCTCGGTGACCGGGCGCACCTCCAGCACGAAACGCTGGCTGGCGCGTCCGCCGCGGCCGTTGTCGGCCACCACGGTGATGTCGTAGAACCCTTCGTTTCCTTCCGTGGTGGTCCACGAGAGCAGGCCGGAGCTGGGATCGATCGCGAGGCCGGGCGGCGCGACCGGTGCGCTGAACCGGATGGTCGCGCCGGTGGGGTCCTGCGCATCGGCATCGTAGCGCCAGGTCTGACCCGCGCGCACCCACAGGCCGGGCACCGACGAGAAGGTGGGCGTGCTCGCTACCGCCACGCGCCAGGTGGGGCGGAAGTGGGGGCGATCGAGCGCAGGCACGTCGAGCGAGACGCCCCGGAACAGCGAGAGCGCGTCGGGCTCCAGCGCCTCGTGCACATCGAGCAGCTGCAGGTAGGGGTAGCCGTCGTCGGTCCAGCCATCAGGCTGCGAGAGCGTCACGTTCTCGGAGAGCTCGGGGCCGGGCACGAGCAGCAGCGGGCCGCCCAGCAGGCTGTCGGAGGTGTTCTCGGCCGCAGCTTCCAGCGAGAGCCGCAGGGTGTCGGTGGACCACGTGGTGTTGCGCAGCTTGGCCTGCACTGAGGCGCTCACGTCTTCGGTCTGACCGGGAAGGCCCGACGCATCCCCGAGCCAGTCGAGCGTGGTGCTGCCTTCGCCGCAGCGGTCGATGGCCTCAATCAGGATCGACTGCTCGCCGGGTTCCACCACGATGGAGGCGAAGAAACGACCTGTGGGGTCGACGGAGGCCACAGCCCGGCCGTTCACGAGCACGGCGGCCACGGTCTGGCCGGGCTCGGAGCTGGTGGCCGTGCCGCTCACGACCACGGTGCTGCCGGGCACGAGGCGGGTGCCGGGGGCGGGCTGGAGCTGGGTGATCGTGGGCGGGCCGTCGCACTGGCAGGTGTCGGGGATGCGGCCGCAGGCGCACTCGGGGATCTCACCGTTGGCGATCTGACAGCTGTCGGGCACGTCGTCGCGGTCGCAGTCGAACAGGTCGCGGCAGGCATCCTGCGCGATGGTGGTGAGGAAGGTGACGTACTCCACGGGGTTCGTGGTGGAGCGCTGCACGATGCCGCCGGTGGAGGTGGCGACAGCCTCGAAGACCTCCAGCAGCGGGCCCGAAGAGCCGGTGCCGGAGATCGGGTGGACCTGCACGTCGAACGCGCGGGCCACGGTGATCAGGTGGCTCACAGCGGCTTCTTCGCCGGCCAGGTAGGGGTCGCCGCAGACGGGGCCCTCATCGGAGATGGGCACGATCACGCGGCCCGCACCGGGCTGCCAAGGATGCTGCGCCGACACCACCGAGACAGCCGCCGCCCAGTCTTCCAGGTTGCCGGCGGTCTTGTTGCACTGCGCGAGGGTGTCGTACGCAGCGGGGGGATCGAGGGGCACCGTGGTGCCGTACAGCGTGGTGACGTTGTTGGTGAGGCAGGGGAACTCCACCGGGATGCCGTCGATGCTGAGCAGGTGCGTCTTGATCGCGATGCCCTGGTCGAGCAGGGTGGCCGAGGCGGTGAGCAGGCTGTTGCAGAGGCTCACGCTCTCGTCGACCATCGAGGCCGAGGTGTCCATCACGAACACGATCTCGATCAGCGGGCAGTCGTAGCAGTCGTCGGGCAGGCCGTTCGCGTCGCAGTCGCCGCCTTGGGCCAGCTCGCAGCTGTCGAGCGCGAAGTTACTGTTGCAGTCGGGCTGGGCCTCGGTGGCCTGGCAGGCGTCCACCACGCCGTCTTCGTCGCAGTCGGTGGCCTCGGGGTTCACAGCGGCGTCGCAGACGTCCACACCCTCGGGTGCGTCGCCGTTGAGCGTGAACGCCCACGCGGTGACGAACGAGAAGTCGGCGTCGAACTGCAGGCTGTAGTTGCCCTTGACCAGCGGGACAGCAGCCACGTCGTCGTTGGTGTCTTCGGCGGGCAGCCAACCCCACACGGGCTGACCCACCTCGTCGACGAGGCGCCAGTCTTGGCGCGCCGTGCCGGAGCGCATCGCGGCGCTCACCGCGATGCCGTCCGAGGGAACGGTCAGGTCGTAGCGGGCTGTGGCACCGGGGCCGGAGAGGGTGCCCGAGGACTCCCGGCCGAAGCGGGCCACGTCGAAGGTGGTGATGACGTCCCGTGCCACGAACGAGTAGTCGGCGGCGGTGTTGGCGCGGGTCCAGAGGCGCAGCGTCCACGTGCCGGCCGACAGCGGAAACGGCCCCTGGCTCTGGCTGCCGGGTGTGTTGGCGGTGGCGCCCTCGAACACGGCCGATCCCACGTCATCGAGCAGCGACCAGCGCAGCTCGCCGTTGCCCACGAGCAGGTCGACGTAGACGTCGTGGGCCCCATCGAGGGTGAGCGTGAACAGGGCCTGCTCCCCACCGGCGGCCAGCGAGCCCACAGCGGTGTCGTCGAGGCTGATCGACGTGGCCGAGAGGTCGAGCGCTGTGGCCGCGAAGGTGGCCGTGCCCGTGTTGCCGTTGTTGGCCCGCAGCTCCACCGTCCAGCTTCCGGGTACCAGCGCGAAGGGGCCGAGGTCGTCGGTGGACGGAACGCCGGCGCGTCCTTCGAAGCGCTGGGTGCCCTCGGCGTCGATGAGCCGCCAGCGCATGTCCGTGGTGCTGGCCGCGATGACGTCGAACACGACCTCGGTGGTGTCGGTCAGATCGAAGGTCCACGACTGCACCTGACCGGGCATCGCGACCGCACCCGCGGCCGGGGTGCCGAGCGTGAGGGCGAAGCCCTCGTCGAGCACCTCGACGACCTCGAAGCTGAACGGGCCGACGTCGTCACTGGTGGTGCCAAAGGTGATCTGCCAGTCGCCCGCGGGAAGGCGGACGCGGCCGAAGTCGTCGGAGGTGACCACGAGCGCGCGCTGGGGTCCGCGCCAGACCTGTCCGGCGGCGTCCGTGAGGCTCCACTCCAGGTTGGTGCTACCGGTGAGGAGGTTGAGGAACACGTCCGTGGACTCGGCGAGCGTGAACCCGAAGGACTGCTGCTCGCCCGGCACGGTGAGCGCGCTCACCACGGTCTCGTCGAGGACGATGGGCGTGGTGGTGGGGGCGGGCACGGCGTGCAGCACGAAGCCGTAAGCGGGTGTGGTGGTCGCGTGGTCGAAGGTGAGGGTGTAGGTGTCGGGCGCGAGCCACCAGGCACCGCGGTCGTCGGTGCCGTTGGGCACCTGGGCGCGCTGGCTGGTCCACAGCGCGGTGCCGGCACCGTCGCGCAGGGTCCACGTGAGGCCGGAGGCGCCGGTGATCAGGTCGGCGAAGATGCGCGTGGGGGTTGCGACCTCGAGCGTGTAGACATCGGACACAGCGGCCGCGCCCAGCGTGGTGGAGACCGGGGTTCCGAGGACCAGTGGCGTGCCCACCGGGGGCACAAAGGTGGACGTGCCCGCGTCGACCAGGTCGATCGCGAAGGTGCCGATCACCTCGGTCTCGCCGAGCACGGTGAGGGTGTAGGTGCCGCCGAGGAGCGCGACCGAGCGGGTGCCGTTGAGCTCCGTGCTGCGGGGGAGGACCTCGCGGCCCACGCTGTCGGTGAGCACGGAGTTCAGGCCGAAGCGGTTGTTGGTGGCGGTGGTCACCACGTTGAGCTGCTGTCCCGCGGGGACGGTGAACGTTCGCGACCACGTGGATCCGGGGCTGGTGATCGCGCCCGAGAGGCTGCTCCCGAGGGCGGTGCTGCCTGAGTCGCTGACGACGGTGCGGAGCACGCCGCTCAGCGCGCCGGTGGTGTTGCCTTCTGGCACCAGCTCCAGCACGTAGTCGCCGCCCACCAGCGTGGTGGGGGTTCGCCAGCGGACGTCGGTGGTGAGGGGCACGACCTCCTCCCCTGTCGCCGTGAGGAGGCGCAGGCCCCAGAGGGTGTCCGCCCCTGCCGTGACGTCGAACACCACGGTGGTGCCCGCTGCGGCCGAGAAGGTCGCGCGCGCCCGCTGGGACGGATGGGTGAACGTCCACGTGGTGGGAG
>CAYNFK010000085.1:949-20561 GCA_964396405.1 uncultured Enterobacteriaceae bacterium | reverse complement strand
GCAAGATGGGCTCGCTCAAGGAGGTCATGGGCAAGCTCCCGTTCATGTCCGGCCTGATGGACAAGCTGCCCGCCGACGCGATGAACGATGGTCAGCTCGACGACACCATTGTGATGATCCAGTCGATGACGAAGCAGGAGCGGGCTCAGCCCGACGTGCTCAACCCGTCGCGCATGCGCCGCGTGGCGCGGGGCTCGGGACACACGTTCACGGAGGTGCAGGAGCTGCACAACCGCTTCGTGCAGGCCCGACAGATGATGAAGATGATGTTCGGCGGCGGTGGCATGGCCGGCCTGCAGAAGATGATGGCGGGCATGGGCGGCGGGATGCCTGGGATGCCCGGCATGCCAGGGATGGGTGGCTTTCCCGGCATGGGTGGCTTTCCGGGCATGGGCGGGCCTCAGCGCCCTGCGGGTCCTCGCCTCTCGGCCGCCGACAAGATGGCCAAGAAGAAGAAGCGGAAAGACGAGGCTAAGGCCCGCAAGAAGAACCGCTAGCGCGCCTTGAGGCCCAGGTAGTGCGCGAGGAAGGCGAGCTTGTCGGCCTCCTCGTCCACCTTCATGCTCACGGGCGTGCCCGCGCCGTGGCCCGCCCGCGTCTCGATGCGCAGGAGGATCGGGCGCTTGGGGTCTTGCTGGGCCGCCTGCAGGGCCGCGCCGAACTTGAAGCTGTGGGCCGGCACCACCCGATCATCGTGGTCGGCCGTGGTGATCAGGGTGGGCGGGTAGGTGCCCGGCTTCGCGTTGTGCACCGGCGAGTAGGCTGCCAGCGCCTTGAACATCGCCTCGTCGTCGGCGGACGTGCCGTAGTCGGAGGCCCACGCCCACCCGATGGTCCAGGAGTGGTACTTCAGCATGTCGTGCACGCCGACGCCCGGCACGGCCGCGCCGAACAGATCGGGGCGCTGCAGCAGCGTGGCACCCACGAGCAGGCCGCCGTTGCTGCGTCCGTGGGTGCCGAGCTTTGCGGGGGTGGTCCACCCTCTCGCGACCAGCCACTCGCCGGCGGCGATGAAGTCGTCGAACACGTTCTGCTTCTTGAGCTTCGTGCCGGCCTCGTGCCAGACCTCGCCGAACTCACCACCGCCGCGCAGGTTGGCGATCGCGAGCACGCCGCCGGCCTCCACCCACGCGAGGTTCGACACCGAGAAGCTCGGCGTGATCGGGATGTTGAACCCGCCGTAGCCGTAGAGCAGCGTGGGCTGGGGCTGGGTGCGATCCAGATCCTTCCGACGCACCAGGAACATCGGCACCTCGGTGCCGTCCTTCGAAGGGTAGCGGACCTGCTCGGTGACGAAGTCGTCGGGGTTGAACACCACCTTGGGGCGCTCGATGAGCGTGGTGCCACCGGTGGACACGTCGAGGCTGTGGATCTCGCCGGCGGTGGTGAAGCCCGAGAACCCGAACGCGGCGATCGGGTTGGAGGCCCGGCCGGTGACGCTGTCGACCGTGCCGAGGCCGGGGAGCGCGACGTTGGCCACGAGGGTGCCTGAGGGCTCGTAGACGAAGAGCTGGCTGGCGGCGTCGTGCAGCGTGCGCACCACCACGCGACCGCCGATCCACGCGGCGCTCTGCACCACGTCGGGGCCTTCGGGCACCACGTCGACGAGCTCGCCTGTGCCAGCCAGATCGACCGACACGATGCGGCCCTTCGGCGCGTCCTTGGTGGTCCAGAACCAGGCCCGGCCCGACTGTTCACCGAGGTAGACGTAGAGGGCATCAAACGCATCGAAGAGCTTGGTGGGCTTGGCCCGCACGGTGGTGCCGGCCGCATCCAGGCCCAGCGCCGCGATCGGGTGCCAGTAGACGCGGGTCTTCTCTTCGGTGCCTTGGGTGACCGTGAGCCACAGCCGCGTGCCGTCTTCGCTCACCGTGCCGTCGAAGCCCCAGTCGGCGTGGTCCTTGTCTTCGTGGATGAGAATGTCGGCTTCCTGCGCGGTGCCCACCCGATGGAACCACACCGACTGGAACGCGAGCTTCGCTTCGAAGTCGGCGGACTCGGGCGCGGGGAAGCGGGCGTAGAAGAACCCCGAGCCATCGGGCAGCCAGGACGCGCCGCTGAACTTGACCCAACGGATCTCGTCGGCGAGATCGGTGCCGGTGGCGACATCGCGCACGCGCCAGGTCCGCCAGTCACTGCCGGCCTCAGCGAGGGCGTAAGCGACGTAGCGTCCATCGTCGCTCGGGACCCACTCGGCCAGCGCGACGGTGCGGTCTTCCGACAGGGTGTTGGGGTCGATCAGCGTGGTGGTGTCACCCGCAGCTGCCGCACCCCAGACGAGCACTGACTGGTCCATCGTGCCGTCGTTGTAGGTCCAGAAGTACCGATCTCCAGCCTTCAGGGGCGGACTCCGGCGAGGGAACGTGTAGAGCTCGGTGAGGCGCGCGTGCAGCGCAGCGCGTGCGGGGAGCTGGTCGAGCGCGGCGCGTGCATGGGCGGCCTGCGCGGTGACCCACGCCTTCGTCTCGGGCGCGTTGGAGTCTTCCAAGGCGCGGTAGGGGTCGGGCACTTCCACCCCGAAGTACACGTCACGGTGGGCTTCATCACGCGGGGTTGCAGGAGGAGCGGGCACGGTGATCTCCGGGCGGGTCTCGGCCTGGGGGGCCGGCGCGGTCTCGGGCGTGTACGGCGAGCCGCAAGCGGTGAGCACAGCGGGAAGCAACAGGGAAATCATGGGGGCTCCTCGGCAAGGCTCGATAACGTCCTGCCCTGCGTTAGGACCGCCGCGTCGGTGAGGGGGCTGCCATGATTCGCTCGATGACGGGCTTTGGACGTGGAGAGGCCCAGGTGGGCGCGCTCACGGTCGTCGCAGAGGCCCGCAGCGTGAACCACCGCTTCCTCGACGTGGCGCTGCGTCTGCCGCGCGAGCACGCCCCGTTTGACGCCGAGGTCCAGGCACGGGTGCGTGCGGCGTGTCGTCGCGGGCGGGTGGAGCTCACCATCAAGCGGCAGGTGGCCGGCAGCGAGACTTCGGTGGTGTCGGATCCCGACCTGTTCGCGGCTTACGTTGCAGCGGTGGAGCCGCTGTTGGCGGGGCGATCGGATGCCGAGCGGGCCGCCGTGCTCCCCGTGCTGTTGGCGCAGCCGGGTGTGCTCACCACGTCCGGCCGTGAGCTGCCTGCCGCGATCGAGTCCGAGGCGCTGCTCGCGGCGGTGGAGGGTGCGCTCGCGGCGATGGTGGCGATGCGGTCGGCCGAAGGCGTGGCCCTGGCGGCCGATGTGAGGGGCCTGCTGGACGCGCTGGCGTCGGATGCGGCGGAGGTGTCGGTGCACACGGCCGACCTGTCTGCGCGGCTGCTGGCGCGCCTGCAGGAGCGTCTCACGCGGCTGGTGGGGGAGGGCGTCGACCCCTGGCGGGTGGCCCAGGAGGCTGCCGTGCTCGCCGATCGCTCCGACGTGGCCGAGGAGCTCTCGCGCCTGCAGAGCCACCTCGACCAGGCACGAGAGGCGCTGGTGTCGGAGGATGCTGTGGGGCGGAAGCTCGACTTTCTTGTGCAGGAGCTGCTGCGCGAGGTCAACACCTTGGGCAGCAAGACGGTCGACGCCCCGGTGAGCCACCGGGTGGTGTCGATGAAGACCACCATCGAGAGGCTGCGCGAGCAAGCGGCCAACGTGGAGTGAGCGTGGACGAGGGCGCATCTTCCGGAGCGCGGGGCTTGGTGATCGTGCTGTCGGGGCCCTCGGGCGTCGGCAAGAGCACGCTGATCGCGGGTCTGCGGGGTGCCTTCCCCGAGCTCGTGTTCTCGGTCAGCGCCACGACGCGCGCGCCCCGCACGGGGGAGGTCGATGGTGTCGACTACGACTTCGTCACCCCCGAGGCGTTCGCGGAGGGCATCGTCGCGGGGGCCTTCGTGGAGCACGCATCCGTCTACGGGCGCTCCTATGGCACCCAGCGCAGCCGCATCGAAGCGAGCATCGCTTCAGGCGCCAGCGTGCTGCTCGACATCGACGCCCAAGGCTCGGCTCAGGTGCGCGCATCGATGAAGGAGGCGATCCACGTGTTCGTGGCTCCGCCTTCGGTGGAGGAGCTGGAGCGCCGCTTGCGCAGCCGGGCCACCGATGACGAGCCCACGATCGCGCGTCGGATGCGGGAGGCGGCCGAGCAGATCGCGGCCGCGCCCACCTATGACTACGTGGTGGTCAACGACCGGCTCACGGATGCGCGCGACGCGCTGATCGCCATTGTGCGCGCCGAGCGTGCGCGGGCTTGGCGTGCAGCCCCCGTGCTCTCCCGGTTGCTCGCGGGCCTTTCGCTGGCCGGAGGGGTGCCCTAGTTCGCTGCACCCAGGGTGCCGCAACGGCAGGGCCTTTACCGCGGTACACTCGGTGCACACATTGTTGTCACCTCTATGATCACCATCCAACACATCATCGACAAGATCCGCGGCTACGCACCCGACGCCGAGGTCGGCACCGTCTATGGGGCCTACCTGCTCGCGGCGCAGGCCCACGATGGCCAGAAGCGGAAGTCCGGCGAGGACTACGTCCAGCACCCGCTGGCTGTGGCCGAGATCCTCGCCGACCTGAAGATGGACGTCGACACCGTGGCCACCGGCCTGCTGCACGACGTGCTCGAAGACCATCCGATGACCAAGGCGGAGCTCACGGCCGCTGTGGGGCCGGTGATCACTGAGCTGGTGGATGGGGTCACGAAGATCGGCAAGCTCACCTTCCGCTCCTCGGAAGAGGCTCAGGCCGAGAACTTCCGCAAGATGATGCTCGCGATGAGCCGCGATGTGCGCGTCATCTTGGTGAAGCTGGCCGATCGCATCCACAACATGCGAACCCTCGATGGGCACGACAACGCCGACAAGCAGGCCAAGATCTCCCGCGAGACCATGGACGTGTACGCGCCGATTGCGAACCGCTTGGGCCTCTCCGCGGTGAAGACCGAGCTGGAGGACCTGTCGTTCCGTTACCTCGATCCCCCCGCCTTTGATCGCATCCTCACGTGGCTCGATCACACGGCGATCGATCGCGAGGCCTACATCGAGCGCGTGTGCGACCTGCTGCGCGCCGAGCTGCGCCACCGCAAGATGGAAGGGAACGTCAGCGGTCGTGCCAAGTCGATCACCAGCATCTGGCGCAAGCAGGTGAAGCAGCACCTCGATGTGGGCGAGGTGCCCGATCTGCTCGCCTTCCGCGTGCTCGTGGAGCGCGAAGAGGACTGCTACGTGCTCCTCGGCTACCTGCACGCCAAGTTCGCGCCGGTGCCGGGTCGCATCAAGGACTACATCGCGCGGCCCAAGCCCAATGGCTACCAGTCGCTCCACACCACGGTGGTGGGGCCGCAGGGGCGGAGCGTCGAGATCCAGGTGCGCACGCACGAGATGCACCGCATCGCCGAGAACGGCATCGCCGCGCACTGGAAGTACAAGGAGGGCCACCTCGCGCTCTCCGCCGAAGACGTGCTCAACGTGAGTCACATCCGAGAGGCCTTCGAGAACGCCCACGAGAGCGCCGACGCCACCGACTTCATGGCGGCGGTGAAGATCGCCTTCTACGCCGATGAGGTCTTTGTGTTCACCCCGGCGGGTGAGGTGAAGGGCTTCCCGCGCGGGGCCACGCCGATCGACTTCGCGTACGCGGTGCACTCCGGTGTGGGCGACACCTGCGTGGGCGCGAAGGTCAACGGGCGCATCGTGTCGCTGGATCACGAGCTGCAGTCCGGCGAGGCGGTGGAGATCCTCACCCATCCGCAGCAGCGTCCCCGCCGCGACTGGCTGGAGATCGCGAAGACGCCCAGCGCGATCGCGAAGATCCGTCGCTACCTGCGCAAGCAGGAGGAGGACAGCGCGGAGCGTGTCGGCCAGGGCATCCTCGAGACCGAGCTGGAGCGGGTGAACTCCTCGCTCGAGAAGGTGCGCAGTGAGGGTCGCTTGGAGGCGTACCTCAAGCGGCGCAACGCGAAGGACCTCACGCCGATCTACGTGGAGCTGGCCCGCGGTCACCAGTCGGTGAGCGATGTGGCGGCGGCGATCCTGCCCGAAGGGGCATGGTTCAGCCGGCAGGATGAGGCCCGCCAGAGCCGGCTCACCGGCCTGCTCACGCGCATGGTGCGCCGCAGCCGCAGCCCCGTGCGCATCTCGGGCGAAGACGGCCTGCTCGTGCAGTACGCCAAGTGCTGCAACCCGCTGCCGGGTGAGGAGGTCGTTGGCTTCATCACGCGCGGGCGCGGCATCTCGGTGCACAAGCCCGACTGCGCGCAGCTCACGAAGCTCGATGAAGATCGGCGGATCCCGGTGGAGTGGGATCACGCGAGCGACACCCGCCACTCGGCCAGCGTGGTGGTCTACTGCGACAACAAGCCCGGCATCCTCTCCAAGATCACCAAGGTGGTGGAGCAGGCGCGCCTCAACATCGAGCGTGTCGAGGCCCAAGGCAACCAAGGTCCGCTCGGCGTGGTGAAGCTGCAGGTGGCCGTGCGCGACCGCAGCGAGCTCGCGCGGCTGGTGTCGAACCTCCAGCGCATCCCCGAGGTCCAGCACGTGGAGCGCAGCGCGGGTTAGCGTCGTGCACCTTGGAGGGTGCATGCGCAGCGTAGTGGGATTTGTCGGGATGCTCGGACTGGTGGCCTGCGGGCTCACCACGGATGGTGTCACCGACGACACCGATGCCGCGGACTCCTGCGGCGACGCCGCGCCGGAGTTCGGCGAGATCACGCTGGCGGACCTGGGTACCCGTACGGTGGGTGGGGAGGATCGTCGGGTGATCGCGATCCAGGCGCCTGCCACCGATGCCGACGGCGACCTGCACACCTACACGGCGAAGCTCTGGTACGACACCTTCGAGGACGGCGAGGTGGCCACGAACTTCAACGCCGAGGTCACCGCCGAGGTCTCCGACCGGGCCTGCGAGGTACCTTCGGCCGACGTGGGCATCGCGGTACCGCTGGGCGATGACGTGCCCTTCGACGCTCAGGTGGAGTTTGGCCTGGTGGTGGAGGACGCCGCGGGCAACGCCGCGAATGGCGGTGTTCCCGTGATCGTGGTGTTCCGCACCCCCGAGATGTGAGGCACCCGCCCCGCGATCAGGGGGTGGGCGCGGCTTCTTCGGTGGGCGCGGCTTCTTCGCCGGGAACGGCGGCCCCTTCGACGGGGGCTGCTTCGCCGGTGGACGAGGGCTCGACCACCGGGGCCGGCGGCGCGTCCATGTCGCGGCAGCAGCGGAAGCCCATCGTGGGGTCGGCGAAGGAGTCGGCAAGATCGGTGGAGAACGCGCAGCGCGTGCCGCGGGTGGCGGCCTGAGGCAGCCCGCCCTTCACGATGTGGCGCATGTCGCCGCGGGTGGTGCCGGTCCACTCGCGGAGGTTGCCCGACACGTCGTAGACGCCCCAGGATGACTTGCACTCACCGAGTGCGCCCGCGAGGTGAGGGTCGTCGAGGCCGCGGCCGCAGAAGTCTTCGTCGAAGGTGTCGCCGTAGCTGTAGACGAAGTTCTCGGGGCCTCGGCAGGCCTTCTCCCACTCATCGGCGCTGCACAGGCGCTTTCCGGCTTCCTGGCACAAGCGCGCGGCCTCCGTGTAGGACACCGAGGTCTTGGGCGGCGCACCCTGAAGGTTTGGGTACTCGAACACGTCGATGAGGAAGCCGGGCTGCTCGTGGACCTCGGCCTTGGCACCGCCCACATCGAGGGGCTCGTGGTCGAGCCGCCCGTTCACGTAGGGGCCAGGAGGCACGTAGGTCATGTTGACCGGGTGCTTCGCGAGGAGGGAGCGCACCACTTCGCCATCCGGGCGCTCGTGCTGCTCGTAGACCTGCTTACGCAGGAGGTTGTCGCTGGCGAGGGCCTCCTCGAACGGGTCGGTGGCCGACCGCAGGTACAGCAGGATGCCGAGGCCGGCGATGAGCAGCGCACCCAGGATCCACAGCGCGCGGGCGGCCGGGTTGGTGCCCGACGTGGGCTCATCAAATGCATCGGTGAACGAGCGCTTCACATCGGCCGCGAAGTCGGCGGCGGAGGGGTAGCGGTCGCTAGGAGCGGGCGAGAGGGCCAACTCGCAGATGTCATCGACCTTCTGAGGCAGCTCGGGCCGGCGCTGACGGGGGAGCTGGTAGGTGCCCACGGGCGGGTTGCCCATCAGCAGCTCGTAGAACAGCACACCGGCTGAGTACAGGTCGGCCGAAGGGGAGACGGCCGGCGTGGGCGTCTTGAGCTCAGGCGCGAGGTACTGCGCTTCGCCGCGCGTGAACTCGTCTTCGGCCAGTGCGCCGGGGGGAACGAGCGACCACAGCGGGCCGCCGGCGAGGCGCACGTCGTAGACCGCGTTGGAGCCCTTGGGGCCCGCGCGGCGCTGAGCGACCCACACCTGCTCGGGGCGCAGACCGCCGATGACGTAGCCGGCTTCGTGCAGGGCGCGGAGGCCTTCCAGCACCTGCATCACGATCTGCGCAGCCTCGCGCAGCGCAAGCGGCGTATCGGAGGACCGGCGCTCGTTGATGAGGTCGCGGAGCGTGCCGCCCTCGAAGTCTTCCATCGCCACAAACGCGACGCCGGCGTGACTGCCCAGCTCGACCATGCCGAGCAGGTTCTTGT
Organism: uncultured Enterobacteriaceae bacterium; assembly: GCA_964396405.1. Lineage (GTDB taxonomy): Bacteria > Myxococcota_A > UBA796 > UBA796 > JACKEO01. The sequence continues at coordinate 12,026 of CAYNFK010000085.1, read as the reverse complement.
GCTTGATGTCGCGCCCGGCCTTGTAGGCCGCCATGAGCGCTTCCTTCTGCTCCCGACCCGCGGTCTTGGGATCGAGGAGGAGGAGGCGGAGGTAGCTGCCCTGATCGGTCTGCCGCACCCGATAGGTGACGCCAAGGGCGCTCTCATCGACACGCTCGACGACCTCGTAGCGATTCGCGAGGATGTCGCCCCGCCCGTACTCGACCGTCAGCTGCGCCACCTAGCGTCTCCCTGGGCCCCGAGAGGCCGTGCGTGGCGGCCCTCGCCGCACCCGCGCGCGTTGTTCTACCCCGCTCGGGCCCTCTTCGGGAAGGGGCATGGTGCGGATATCCGCATGGATCGTCGGGGCTGGAGCGGCTAGACCCGCCGGCCACGCCGACCAGCCGGTGTGGGGAGGGCGAGATGGACCTGCATCGGGTGACCGTGAACACCATCAAGGGCCTCGCGATGGACGCCGTCCAGGCCGCCAACAGCGGGCACCCCGGCATGCCGATGGGTGCCGCCGACATGGCGGTGGTGCTGTGGCGCGAGTTCCTCTCGCACGACCCCGCCGATCCCACCTGGTTCAACCGCGACCGGTTCATCCTCTCAGCGGGCCACGGCTCGATGCTGCTCTACAGCCTGCTGCACCTCTCCGGCTACGACCTGAGCCTCGATGACCTCAAGCAGTTCCGCCAGTGGGGGAGCAAGACGCCGGGCCACCCTGAGTACGGCCACACCGACGGCGTCGAGATCACCACGGGCCCCCTCGGGCAGGGCTTCGCCTCCGGCATCGGCATGGCGCTCGCGGAGCGCTGGCTGCGCGAGAACTACGGCGCGGAGCTCTGCGACCACTACACCTACGCCATCGTCTCCGACGGCGACCTGATGGAGGGGCTCTCAGGCGAGGCGGCCTCGCTGGCCGGCCACCTGGGCCTTGGCCGCGTGGTCTACCTCTACGATGACAACCTCATCAGCATCGACGGCAGCACCGATCTCGCGTTCTCGGAAGACCGGTGCGCGCGGTTCGCTGCGTACGGCTGGCACGTGCAGGCTGTCGATGGGCACGATCCCGCGGCCCTCCGCGCGGCCATCGCCGCCGCGCGGAGCGAGACCGACCGGCCCTCGCTGATCGCCTGCCGCACGGTGATCGGGCAGGGGTCCGCTAAGGAGGGCACGTCGAAGACCCACGGCGCGCCGCTGGGTGCGGAAGACATCGCCAGCACCAAGCTGCGCCTGGGCATGGACCCTGCCGCAATGTTCGCCGTTCCGGACGACGCGCGTCGGGCGATGTGCGGCCACGGCGGTGCGGCGGCCCGTGCGGCCTGGGAGGCCCGCCTCGCCGACCACCCGCAGCGTGAGGCCTTCCTCGAAGCGCTCGAGGGCAACGGCGCCGCGCTGGTGGAGAAGGTGGCGTGGCCGAAGTTCGAGGTGGGTAAGGGCCTCGCCACCCGCAAGGCCACGGCCGCGTGTGTGAAGGCGCTGGTGGCCGCTGCGCCGTGGGTGCTGGGCGGCTCGGCCGACCTCGCCGAGAGCAACGGCGTGGAGATCGGTCGGGCACCGCTCACGGCCGCCAGCTTCGCCAACGCAGGCCACATCCACTTCGGCGTGCGCGAGCATGCGATGGGGTCGATCGCCAACGGCATGGCGCTGCACGGCGGTGTGCTGCCCTACGTGGCCACCTTCCTGATGTTCCACGACTACATGCGCCCCAGCGTGCGCTTGGCCTGCCTGATGGGCCTGCGCGTGGTGTTCCTCTACAGCCACGACAGCATCTTCCTCGGCGAGGACGGCCCCACGCACCAGCCTGTGGAGACGCTGGTTGCGCTCCGCACCGTGCCGAACCTGCACGTCTTCCGTCCGGGCGACGCCAACGAGACCGCGGAGGCCTGGAAGGCCGCCCTCACCCGCACCGAGGGCCCCACCGCCATCGTGCTCACGCGCCAGAACGTGCCCACGCTCGATCGCACCCGCTACGGCGCGGTCGCAGGCACCCAGCGGGGGGCCTACGTGCTCTCCGATTCGCCCGACGCCCAGGTGATCCTGGTGGCCACGGGCTCAGAGGTGCCGCTCGCGCTCGACGCTCAGGCGGCGCTGGCGGGTGAGGGGATCGCGTCGCGCGTGGTGTCGGCGCCGTGCATGGAGCGGTTCACGGCCCAGGCCGCCGGCTACCGCGAGGAGGTGCTCCCCGCGCACGTGCCGCGCGTGAGCATCGAGGCCGGCCTCACGTTCGGCTGGAAGGAGCTGCTCGGCGGTCACACGCTGTGCGTGGGCATCGACCACTTTGGTGCGTCGGCCCCGGCTGAGGTGCTGGCCGAGAAGTTCGGGTTCACGGTGGCGAACGTGGTGGCTACGGCGAAGCGCGCTCTCGCTTCCGCTTAGATCCCTTCTCGTCCTCCACTTCCTCGACGGGGGCCTCGTCCGCGGGCTCCCCGGGGTTCTGCGGCTCAGCGGCTGCGAGGGGCGGGGGAGCCTTACGCGTGGACGTCGGGAAGCGACCCGCGCCCAGGCCGAGATCCTGCACCACAGCCGCCCACACCGGGAGGGCCGCCTCGCTGCCGTAGAGGCCCAGTGCGCCGCGATCCAGGCCTACCCAGACGGCGACGACGTGCTCCGGGTCGAAGCCAACGAACCACGCATCCCGGCCGTCGTCGGTGGTACCGGTCTTGCCGGCAAACGTGCCGCGCACACCCAGCGCTTCGGCTCGACGTCCCGTGCCCTCGGTGAGCACGGAGGTGAGGATGTCGACAGCGGCCGCCGTAGCGTCTGCGCTGGCGAGACGGGTCGACGGCGAGCGGGGGACGGGCTGCGGAACGTCGGAACCCGTGCTCACCGCGGCGACCAGCCGCGGCGCACTCACGACGCCCTTGCCAGGGAACACCGTCCACGCGCCGGCGAGCTCCAGCGGCGTGACCGGGAACGCGCCCAGCGCCACCGACGGCAGGTGCGTGGCCTGGGAGAGGCCCGCGTCGCGCAGGAAGCGCTCCACCTCGCGCCGCCCCACAGCCTCCGACCACCGCACCGCCGGAACGTTGCGGGAGTCGGCGAGCGCCTGCCGCACGGTGATCTCGCCGAGGAACCGGCCGTCGGAGTTGTTGGGCGACCAGGACTTGCCGTCGGTGGTGACCGTGATCGGCGCGTCCAGCACGAGGGAGTCGGGGGCCCGGCTCGTGTCGTCCTCCAGCCACGCCAGCAGCGTGAGCGGCTTGATCGTGGAGCCGGCCTGGCGCTGGGCGCGGGTGGCGCGCGGAAACGGGCTCTCGGCGAACGACTTTCCGCCCACGAGCGCGAGCACGTCGCCGGTGCGGGCATCGAGCACAACCACGGCGCCGTCGGCGTGGGCGGCCTCAGGGTGGGCTTCTGCCAGCGCCTCCAGTCCGCGTGTGAGCGCGCGCTCGGCCGCCCGCTGCAGGTGGATCTGCGCGGTGAGCTGCACGGTGCCGCCCGTGGAGGCCTGCGGAGCGTCGGGGACCGTGTCGGTGGCGGCGAGGGCCGCCTCCACCAGCCAGGGGCTGCGCCAGCCCTTTCCTACGGGCCGTGCCACCGTGCCGAGCGGTGTCGCAAGCGCCTCTGTGCCTTGGGCTTCGGTGAGCGCGCGCACGTCCATCATCCGCCGCAGCACCACGTCGCGCCGCCCGATCGCCTCGGTGGGGTGGTCGAGCGGCGACCACGCGTTCGGGCTCGCGATCACGCCCGCGATCGTGGCGGCCTCGGGCACCGAGAGGGTGGCGGCGGACTTCCCGAACCACAGCCTCGCCGCTTGCTCCACCCCGCGCACGGGGCTTCCGTCCACGTGCCCGAGGTAGACCTCCGACAGGTACAGCTCCAGCAGCGCCTTCTTGTCGAGCTCCGCCTCCAGCGCGGCGGCGAACAAGGCCTCGCGGACCTTGCGGTGCAGGGAGCGCTCGGGCCCTACGAACAGGTTCTTCGCGAGCTGCTGGGTGAGCGTGGAGCCGCCCTGCACGGCACCGCCGGTGAGATCGACCCACACGGCGCGAGCCAAGCCGATGGGGTCCAGACCGGGGTGGTCCCAGAAGCGCGCATCCTCGATCGACAGCACTGCGGTGGGCACGTGCGGTGCCACGGTGGCCAGGGTGACCGGCGTGCGCTGGGCCTCCCGATCGCCCAGCGACGCGAGCAGCACCGGCGTGAGCACGACCCCGCGCGCGGGCAACGTCTTCACCACGACGTCGGCGGAGATCGTGATCGTAGCGGCTTGATCGAGGGTCCAGATCGACACACGGTCGCCGTCGACCTGGAACCGATACGGCGCGTCGGCCCGCCCGGAGCGCTCGTAGCCGGCAGCGACCAGGTCGGTGATGAGCTCATCGAGCGGGTAGCGCTCGCCCACGTGCACCGCGAGGGGGGCGCTCTCGATGCGCAGGGGCGCAGCCGGCGGGGCCTCAGCCAGGCGCTCGCGGACCGCCGCGCGCGCCTCCAGCCACAGCACGGCACCGGCGAGCACCATGCCGCTGCCTAGACCGAGTGCGACGGTCACAGCCCAGCTCAGCCACCGGCCTCGGCCGGGGCTTCGTTTCGACGGTGCGCGGCTGCGGGGGCTCGGGGCCTTCTTGCGGGCGCGAGGAGGCGGATCCGAGCGCCCCGCGGGGGCGGGGCGTTGGGGCGGCATCGGGAGGGGCTACGACCAGGTGAGGGGGACGAACGCGACCAGGAGCAAGGTGGTGCCCATCACGACCACGGGCAGCATCACACGCTCATGGCGCTGCCAGAAGCCCGCATTGGCCGGGTAGTCCTCGATGTCCGCGGCGTCTCCGACCACCAAGCGTGTGAGCAGCTGGTTGAGGGCCACGGGCGGCGTGAGGTAGCCGAGCTCAAACGCCACGAGCACGGTCATCCAGAAGTGGATGGGCGCGATGCCGTTGGCGTCGGCCACGTGGGCGAGGGTGGCCGACACCAAGATCACGGCACCGTAAGGGTCCATCAGCATGCCGACCACGATCAGAATGCCCACCAGCAGCACCATCGTGGGCCAAGGACCACCAAGGTCGGTGGGCACGAGCTGCATCAGCTCACTGCGCTCGACGACACCGCCGAAGCCGATCGACAGGCCCATCAGGGCCAGCAGCGCGCCGATGTGCACGGTGGTCTCGGTGGTGGCGCCCTGGAGCTGGCCGCGCAGGGACACGCGCTCGGTGGTGGGCCGCACGCGCTCCCACACCGTGAACGCCAGCAAGATCACGAGCAGGATCGCCGACGAGGAGTGCTCGTCCATCCAGGTGTCGAGCACGAGACCGTAGAACGCCAGCGTGCCCAGGAGCACGGCCACGTAGGGCAGGATGCTCTTGAGCGAGGCCAGCGACGCCGGAAAGGCCTCGCTCGCCGGTGCGAGGCTGAACGTGTTGCGGCGCGTGAGGAACAGCACCAGGCCGAACATGCCCACCGACAGCAGGAACACCAAGTTGCCAGCGGCGAACAGCTCGGTGGTGGTGACCTGCTTGTTGAGGCTGGCGACGATGACCACCAGCAGGCACGGCGAGAGCACCACACCGAGGCTGCCCGACATCGCTGTGGCGGCCAGGGCCAGCTCGTTGCGCGCACCCGCGCGCCGCAGCTCGTCGTAGATGATCGCGCCCGCCGCCATCACGAAGATGCCCGACGCGCCCGAGTAGGCCGTGGGGATCGCGGCGATCACCACCACCACGAACGCGAGCAGCTCGGGCGGCATCTTCCACGGCCGCAGCACGTCGAACGAGAGGTGCGCGAGGCGTGTGCGCTTGAGCAACATACCGGCCCACACAAACAGGCCCACCTGCAGGTAGAGGCCGGCGTGCTCGGTGAGCTTGTCGAGGAAGATCGCGAGGCCGGCGGGGTGGGCCTCCACGCCCAAGAACCACATCGACGCAATCGCCCCCATCACCGCGTAGAGCGGGATGGTGAGCAGGGCCGCGCCGAAGGATCCGCCGTGCTTGAGGTGCGGATCGGGGCGCATCAGCGCCATCAGCTCCACCAACGCCATCGCGCCAAAACCCGAGGCCCACACGAGGCCCACCCAAGGGTCGGGCGACTCCAACTTCTCGGTGGTGACGATGTTCCACCTGTCGATGCACGAGATGGCGGCCGCGGAGGTGACCACGAGCTGGAACACACCCGAGACCCGCGCATCGAGCTGCGTCTGCACCGGGCGCAGGCCGATGTGGGCGCGCAGCGCTGAGGCCGTTGCGGCGCACACCGCGAACAGCAGCACGAGGCTGGGACGGGCGGCGCGACGGCCGAAGTCGACGATCGTGGTGAGCCGCACGTCGATCGCGCGGTACAGCGACAGCGCCGGCGTGATCTTGGCCTGCAGCTCGGCGTAGCGGGCGTGCTCGGCCTCGCACTTGGCCTTGAGTGCCGCGATGGCCTCACCGCTGGGTGCGGCGGCCTCTTCGTCGCCGAACAGGTCGCCCAGGAGGTCGGCGTCTTTCTGTTCGGCGGCAGGCGCAGCTTGGGTGGGGGCGTCGCCGATGGTCGCGACGTCGCAGCTCGGCGGCGGCGGATCGTACCGGAGGTCCGCGTAGCCCGACCACACGGACTCGCCGTACGCGAGCATGCGTGCCTGCACCATCTCGGAGGTGCCCTGCGCCACTACCAGCAGCAGGACCGCTAGGGCCGGAAAGGTGGAGAGCCAGGTGCGGGAGGTGGAGGGCGGGGCGTCGGCGTGCACGGGGCGCTCAGGGCTGGAGGAAGTCGTTGAACAGGCTGTCGTCGAGGGCTTCCTCGGGGACCGCCGCGTCATCCGGGAACGTGCCGAGCGCGCCAGTGGGCGTGCGGTGTCCGGTGAGCTGGGTCCAGATGCGATCGGACTCCTGCTGCACGATCAGCGTGGCGTAGCGGTCGAGCAGCAGCCAGGCCGGATCGGCGGGCTTAGCGGCGAGGCTCTCGGCGTGCTCGGTGATGGCACGGCGCACGATCTCGGTGCGGTCGAGGGCCGAGGCGGTCTGCGCACGGAAAGCCGACGCCAGGCGCACGCCGCTGGCAGCCCCCTTCGCGAAGGACTCATCGAGCACGAGCCACGGGTCCTTCTCGACGCCCGGCGCATCCGGCATGAGCGCGAGCACGGAGGACTGCATCGCGGCGGGCGCACCCCACCAGCGCTCGTTGTCGAGGCAGGCGGCACCGCGAACGACGGCCGCCGGGATGTCCATCGGGACGCCCGCCATGCCGCCCGAGGCGTTGTCGTGCAGCACGGCGGTGACGCCCGACGAGAGCCCGAGCAGGTAGATCAGCTCGTCCATGTGGTCGTGGCCGGCGCGCAGCTTGGGGCACGCTTCATCGGGGCCGGGCACGCCGTAAGCCTGCACCAGCCACTTCCACACGGTGTGGTTGCGCTGGGCCGCCACAGCGTGCTTACGCTGCGCCACAGCCAGTGCGTCCTTCGCTGCCGGCACATCGCCCTTTTGGAACGCGCGCAGGTAGGCCAGATCGGCCTCCCACACGGGCTCATCGAGGCACATGGCCGACGACTGACGGACCGAAACGAGCGCCTTGGCGGTCTCGTTCTTGCCCTTAGCGAAGCCCTCGAGTGTGCCGCCGAGGGCCTCACCCGACGCACACGCCGTGCCCACGTCGCCCTCGCGCATCATGCGCGGGGCTGCGTGGAAGTTGGTGTCCTTGCCGATGATGCCGCCGCAGCCGGTACCAACGGCGATCAGCAAGGCGAGCCCAAGCAGGCGACGCATGGATCACTCCAGGGTTTGCGCGCACTCCGCGCGGGTGGCGTCCGCCTTGCAGCGGACCTTCTTCATCAGACCGAGCACGATGCTCGAGTAGACGCCCGTCTCCTTCAGCTTGAGGCGGACCTTGAGGAAGCGGTCCTCGTAGCCGGGCTTGTCGGCGTCGGGGATGGGCAGCATGTGCTTCGCGACCTTGGCGTCAGCGGCCTTGACCTGGGCGAGCGCCTTGTCGAAGACACCGTAGCTGTACTCGCGGCCCCACTGACCGAAGTCGGCGGGGAAGCTGGCCGTGCGGATCACGAGCTGCAGCGTGAGCTGCGAGAGCGGGAAGTCGATGATGCCGCCGGCCGTGCCGATGCCCCGGTAGAGCTCCAGCGCCTCGTGGGCTGTGGCAGGCGCGTAGGCCGTGTCGACCGAGTGGCTGTTGAACATCGGGCCGAACGTGGCGGTGGTGGAGGTCTTCGTGGACATGCCGACCTCCTTGGCCATTGTGGAGGCGGCGGCGTCGTTCCCGATGATCGAGATGGACTTGCCGGCCAGGGCCGAGGCGTTGCGCCAGGTCTTGTCGCGCACGTAGAGCAGGATGTAGCCGCCAGGGAAGATGCCGGCGGTCTCGAAGGCACCGGTGCGCAGCTGCGGCGCGAACCGGGGGTCCTTCAGGTAGGAGAGGGTGGTCTTCAGGTACTCGTACTTGGGCAGCGCGCCGATCGCCTCGAGCGTGGCGGCGGCGAGGCCAAACGTGCGGGTGGCCACGCCGGTCATCACGGCGCCATCACACTTGCCGGCTGCGAGGTCCTCAGCGGCGGTCTTCTCTTCGATGTCGGCGCGGAGCTTGATCTTCACCCCGCGGGCGGCCGCATCGAGCGCCATGGTCTGCGCCGACTGGTAGGCCGGACCCGACGTGCCCATCGGGTCGTACACACAGATGAGCTTCTCTTGGGCCGAAGCCGTGACCGGGCCGAGCAGGGCGGTGAGCGTGGCCAGCAGGGTGAGAGCGCGCATGGGGTTCCTCCAGGGGGGCCGTGACAATCGGCGACGTACGAAGCCGCGGCGCAGCGGGTGTATTCCCGCGGTGCGCGTCGGGCACGCCGCCAAACCGAGTCTGGACGTCGTGCGGGGTTCACGGGCGTAGGACGCGCCCGGGCCGTGGATCTTCAACGTGTCAGCCCGCTGAAAGCTTCTCCGGTCGTGACGGGGTGCCCACGAATTCTTCGGCTGACGTTGCCCCCCTGGCGTGCCCGCGTGTCCCACGCAGAGCGCCCCACACACTGGGGACGTGGAGGCCATGATGAGGATCCGAGCCCTGCAGGGGATGGTGTTGACAGGATGGATGGGCTGCGCGGCTGCGCCGCACGGCGTGGCGGATCACGACGAAGCGCTGCGCACGGCGGCCGCCGGCCTGGTGCTCGACGTAGGCGGGATGGTGGAGCGATCGACGGTGCAGCTGACGGTCTCCGGCGCGCTGCCGGGCGAGCGTGTCTGGTTTATCGCCAGTGTGCATGAGACGGGGCCGCGTGCCTGCGCTCCGGGTCGGCGCGGCGTGTGCACCGATCTCGCCGGTCCGGCTGCGGTGCTCGGGTCGGCGTTGGCCGACGCCGTTGGGTTCTTGCGGTTCGAGGTCACGGTGCCCGATGGGTTTGCTGGAACCGAGGTGTTCCTTCAGGCAGGTCAGCCTCGGTCCGGGCTGTCGTCCGCGGTGGTCTCCGGGGTAGTGGCGCAGCCCGTCGCGGACGCCGAGCTTGGCGATCTGGTCGTCACTGAGGTCATGGTGGAGGACAACACCGCGTGCGACACCTCGGACGCGCAGTTCTTTGAGCTCCACAACCGAAGCGCGGTGCCGCTGGCGCTCGATGGATTGGTGCTCACCGAGAACGGAGAGGACGTCGTGATCGACACGTCCGTCGTGCTGCAGGCGAGCGGGCGGGCGGTGGTGTCTTTCTCGTCGGGCTTCGAGACCTGCTTTGGATACGCGCCCGACGTGACGCACGGACGCTACATCAACCCGGGCGACGTGTTCTCGTTCGGGAACGGCACCGTGGTGTTCGACACGGTCGACCTCGTGTGGGGCGGGGTGTTCTTCCCGTCGCTGCCCTCGGTGTCGTCCGAGCGCGACGACGCGGACGACGGCGTGTGGTGCAAGGCCGAAGACGCCACGCTCAATGGGGTGCTGGCCACGCCGGGCGAGCCGAACGGGATGTGTCCGTAGGCACCCCCGGTGCCGTGTACCGTTTCCCCACCCCCACGTACGAATTCTCCGGTGCTCGGTACCTTTTCCCCACCCGTGTGTACCGGGCCCCCACCCCCTCGGACCCGTTCCCCGGTGCTCGGGACGCGGCCCCCACCCCTGTGTACGCACCCCCCACCGGGCTGTACCGGATAGCTGGCGTTCTAACGTGGTGGCGCGACGCCCTCGCGTCGTCGACGGCCGCCCGCCGCGCCCCAGGTCAGCGGGTGACCTCGATGCGCCCGTTGGCACCCAGGCCGAGCGTGGCGTCGTAGGTGGAGCGCGCCACATCGTAGGCGCGATCTCCGCCGCGACCTGCGCCGCTGGAGGCGGCCGCGTTGCCCTGCGTCTGGCGAGCGCCGGCATCGGTCTGGGCCGAGGTGGCGCTGGGGATCGTGTAGGAGGCGCCGCCGCCGCCGCCGGCTGCGCAGTAGGTCCAGATGAAGCCGCCACCGCCGCCGCCGAACCAGCCGGATCCGCCGCCGCCACCGCCGCCGTTGGCCTGGCCACCGCCCGACTCCCAGGCGACCGCGCCGACGGTGTTGCAGGTGCCGTTCACGCCCGACGACGCGCCGCCCGCCAGCGCCGCGCCGGCCTGTCCGACACACGGGTACTGCGCGGAGCCGCTGAAGGTGCCGCCGGCACCGCCCGACACCTGCGAGCCGCCCTGGCCGCCGGTCGCACCGGTGCAGAAGGGCGCTGTGGCGGAGCCCAGGTTCTGGCCGCTCTCCCCGATGTCGCCCCCGCCTCCGCCCCCGGCACCCCCGGTGGCGCTGTTGCCGCTGTTGCCGTCGGATCCGCCGCCGCCACCACCCGCGGCCACAGCGAGCACGGTGGATCCGCGTAGCAGGATGGACGCGCCGCCTCCGAAGCCGGTGCTGTCGCCGCCTTCGCCGACCTGGGCCCGAAGCGTCTCGCCAGGTGTGACCACCAGCTCGACCGCGACGTAGCCGCCGCCGCCCCCGGTGGCGCCGGCCTGGCTGCCGCCGGCACCGCCGCCGCCCCACAGATGCACGGTGAGCGACGTCACGCCCGGAGGGACCACGACAGCGTGCTCGCCCGGCACGGTGAGGATCACGTCGACGATCGGCACGGCGCTGTCGTCGGTGTCGGTCTCGACGAGGTCGGTGTCGTCGGTCTCGACCATGTCGGTCTCGACGAGGTCGGTGTCGTCGGTCTCGACCATGTCGGTCTCGACGAG
>CAYNFK010000085.1:0-849 GCA_964396405.1 uncultured Enterobacteriaceae bacterium | reverse complement strand
GTCGGTCTCGACCGCGTCGGTGTCGTCGGTCTCGTCGACGTTCGTGTCGTCGGCGCAGTCCGGTGACCCCACGCACCCTTCATCGTCGCAGTCGAAGGCACCGTCGCGGTTGTTGTCGGCACCGTCCGTGCACTCCCCGGGATCGTCCCCCTCGGCGACGCTGGGACCGAGCGAGAGCTCGGAGCAACCCAAGGCCATCAGGAGACACAGGGGAGACAGACGCATGGGGGCCTCGCAGGGGAGGGCCATAGCGTCTCGGCGCGTCACGGTGCTATCGTCGGGGTCGTTGTTCGCCCGGAGGCCCCGATGCGCGCTACTTCCTGCTTGCTCGCACTGTCGATGGGGTGCTCCGCCCTGCCCGATGACGCCACGGTGAAGCCGCCGGACGACAGCCGCGACGACACCGATCCGGCCGGCACCCTGCTCGACAGCGACGACTCGGACGATGCCGCCGCGCTGGAGCCCGACGACACGGCGGAAGCCGACCGCCCGATCACCCGCGCGCAGGTGGGGGTGGGGTTTGGGTCGGGATCCGGGTGTGTGGTGGGCGGAGTCGTCACGCTGGACGGCACGCCGCTGGCGATGTCCCCGCGCACCGGGGAGTCCTACCACTGGCGGTTTGTGGCTCGGCCGGAAGGCAGCGCCGCCACTCTCAGCGGCGCAAGCGTGCCGTCGGAAGCCGCGCACGTGTCGTTCGTGGTGGACGCGCCCGGCGTGTTCGCGGTGGAGCTGGTGGTGCAGGACGGTGTGGTGCCCACGCCCCCGGACCTCACGGCGATCGTCTGTCGGTGAGTTCGCCTACGGGCAGACGGTGGCCTGTCCGCCACCGAAAGCGAAGTCGAGCGTGCC
>CAYNFK010000084.1:0-20665 GCA_964396405.1 uncultured Enterobacteriaceae bacterium | reverse complement strand
CGAGCCAGCGGCGCAGGCGGGGGATCGCGCTGGCAGGGAGGCCGGTGGGCACGGCACCATCCCCAGCGCCTTCGGTGGCGGCGTGGTCGAGCAGGCGGGTGAGGGAGTCGACGATCAGCACCACCGCTTCGCCGCGCTCGGCGAGGCGGCGGGCGCGCTCGAACACGACGTCAGCGACGTGCAGGTGCTTGCTCGGCGCCTCTTCCATCGGCGTGGCCACGATCTCGGCCTGCACGGTCTCCCGCCACTCGGTGACCTCCTCGGGGCGCTCACCCACCAGCAGCACCGTGACCACGAAGCGGTCGTCGCTGGCGAACAGGGCGGCCATCCGGCGCAGGATCTCGAGCCGCTCAGCGCGGTTCGGCGCGAGCAACACGCCGCGTGCACCGAGACCGAGCGGGGCTGAGGCATCCACCGCAGCGAGCACGTCGTCGTGGGCGAGCGGGAGCCGGGTGGTGGGATGAACGGCCGTGAGCTGCTCGAAGGGCTCAATGCGCTCGTCGGGCGGGTCTCCGTTGACCGCGTCCACGCGCAGCAGGGCGGGGTAGCGCTCGCCTTCCTTGGGCGCGCGCACCCTGCCGATCACGGTGTCGCCCGTGCGCAGCTCGAAGCGCTTGATCTGCGTCTGGCCCACGTAGATGTCGTCCTTGCCGGGCAGCAGGTCGTCATCGGGCGAGCGGAGGAAGCCAAAGCCTTCGCCGTGGACCTCCAGCACGCCGCAGCCGACGTGTTCGCCCGTCTCGTGGGCGAAGATCGCGGCCACCAGGGCATCGCGCCAGGGGGCCCGACGCGGCGCGGCACCCAGCGATCGTGCCTTAGCGAGAAGATCCTCCGTGGGGAGGTCAAACAAGGCTTCAAGCGTGGCGGGCATGGGGATCCCAGGGGGAAGGGCGGGGTCGGGGAGGGGCAAGATCGTGGCAGGATGCGGGTCGGTTGTCAACGGGCAACGAGAGTGGGGTTTGTTTGCCGATCAACGAGGAGGCGTCGCGAGATCGGTCTCACGCTTGCTGAAGCAGGGCGAGGAGAGAGGCCTCGTCGATCACGGGTACTTCGAGCGCTTGGGCATCGGCCAGCTTGCTGCCTGCGTCGGCGCCGGCCACCACGTAGTGCGTCTTCTTCGAGACCGAGCCCTTCACGGTGCCGCCTGCGGCCTCGATCAGGGCCTTCGCCTCGGTGCGGCCCAGCGTGGGGAGCGTGCCGGTGAGCACGAAGGTGCGGCCACGCACGGGGTGGTCGGAGCTGGCGATTGGCGTGGCGGCAGCGTCGAGATCGAGGGTGACGGGCACGGCGGTGAATGCCACGCCGGCTTCACGCAGTCGGGTCAGCTCAGCCTGCATCCGGGGATCATCGAGGGTGCGTCGGATGTGGCCTGCTACCCACTCGCCGATGCCCGGAACCTGCGCGATGCGCTCGCTCGGAGCCGCGAGCAGCGCGTCCAGGGTGCCGAACGCCCGGGCCAGGTCGCGCGCTGTGGACTCCCCTACATCCCGAATGCCCAGCGCGACCAGCGCCTTGGGGAGGGGTCGTGCCCGGGAAGCGTCGAGCTGCTCGATGAGGTTGGTGGCGGACTTCTCGCCCATGCGCTCCAGCGTGCAGAGCTTCGCCACATCGAGGTGGTAGAGGTCGGACACCCGGGCCACGAGCCCGCTGTCGACCAGCTGATCGATGAGGCGCTCGCCGAGTCCCGCCAGATCCATCGCGCCGCGGGAGGCGAAGTGCCGCAGACCTGCGCGGAGCTGGGCCGTGCAGCCCAAGGTGTTGGGGCACACGAACTTTCGTGCTTCGGCCTCGGCGTTCACGTCGAGGGGCTCGATCGGGGTGCCGCAGACCGGGCAGGCGGTGGGGAACGCATAGACGGGACGATCGAGGTGTCCAGGGTCGTCCACGCGACGGTCGACACGCGGGATCACATCGCCCGCCCGCTTCACGACGACCGTGTCACCGACGCGCAGATCGCGCTCTTGGATGAATGCTGTGTTGTGCAGGGTGGCGTTCACCACCGTGACGCCGCCCACCTTCACGGGCTCCAGGCGGGCCACGGGGGTGACGACGCCGCTCCGGCCCACCTGGTGGTCGATGGCGACGAGCGTCGTGGTGACCTCGGCCGCAGGGTACTTGTAGGCGATCGCCCACCGCGGGGTGCGGGTGAGGAATCCGAGCGCCTCCTGAAGGTCGATGCGGTTGACCTTCACCACGGCCCCGTCGATCTCGTAAGCCAGGCTGTGGCGCAAGGTGCCGAGGTGCTCGATGGCCTCCAGCACGGCGGACATGCCCCGCACCACCCGGTTGAGCGGGTTGGTCGGCAGCCCCCACGCTGCGAAACGCTCGAGCTGGGCGCTGTGCGTGCCCGGCATCTCCACGCCCTCGCAGAAGCCGAAGCTGTGGGCGATGAACGCGAGCGGCCGCTCGGCCGCGAGCTTCGGGTCGAGCTGGCGCACGGTGCCCGCAGCACCGTTGCGGGGGTTCTCGAACGCTTTCTCCCCGCGAGCCTCCCGCAGGGCGTTCATCTGGGCAAACCCTTCCAGCGGATAGAACACCTCGCCGCGCACCGAGAGGCGGGCGGGGAGCGCGGTGCCGTGGAGCTTCTTGGGCACGGTGCGGATGGTGCGCACGTTGTGGGTGATGTCTTCCCCGACCTCGCCGTCGCCACGGCTTCCCGCGCCCACCAGCCGTCCGTGCTCGTAGACCAGCTCCACCGCGAGACCGTCAAGCTTCGGCTCCACGACGTAGTCGATCTCGAGGAGATCGGCGGCGTCGAAGCCTGCAGCCTCCAGGGTGGCGCGGAGGCCGCCTGCGAGGCGGCCGGTGCGGGCGTCGGTGCGCGCTTCGAAGTCGTGGAGATCGGCCGCGTCGAAGGCGTTGCCGAGCGACAGCATCGGCACCTCGTGCGGGAACGGCCGCAGCGACGCGATGGGGGCTTCACCGACCCTGCGTGTGGGGGAGTCGGGACGCACCAGGTGGGGGTAGCGGGCTTCGAGCAGCTCGACCTCACGCACCATGAGGTCGTAGGTGGCGTCGTCGATCACGGCGGCATCGGCGCTGTGGTAGCGGCGGCTGTGGTCGAGGACCTCGGGCACCAGCTCGGCGAGGCGTGCTTCAGCGCTGGCGAGGTCGCAGGCCGCAGCGCGCTCGCGCACGGCGTCGAGGGTCCACAGGGAGGGGCTCATGGGGTCTCCGACGACGGACAGGCACCGCGTCTACCGTGGTGCGCGGCACCATGCTCTGGTGGGCCCGGTTACATCGGCGGCGCGCAAGGCGGATGGAATGGGTCACGGGTTGGGGATCGCAGCGGTCGCGCTCACGCTGATGGCAACGGCACAGGAGCACATCGAGGGGGAGGTGCCCTCGGTCATGCCGAGGCGTGGCGGCCCTGGCAACACCGTCGTGATCCGGGCGGGCGATGACCCCGCCGCGCGGTTCGCCGAGATGCAGCTGCTGCGCGGCATGCCCCTCCAGGCCGTCACGGCGGCGCGGAAGTGCCTGGACGCGAACCCCAGCTCCCTCCAGTGCCGCGACGTGCTCGGTCGTGCTGCAGCACAGGCTGGCAACTGCGGACCGGCCCTGGAAGCGCTCGCCATCGTGCGCGGCACGGAGGAGTGGTCGGCGCGGTCGGCGATGGCCGAGGGTCTTTGCCGCGTGAAGTCGGGCGACCTGGAGTACGCGCGCGTGGTGTTCGACGAGGCGTGGATGCTCAACCCCAACCTGCTCGACGTGTGGACGCAGCGCGGGCTGGTCAACGCACGGCTTCGCGACTTCGAGGAGCTCGAGAACGACATCTGGAGCCTCGTGAACGAAGACCCCGAGCCTTGGCAGCTTGATCTGCTGGAGCTGTGGCGCGATCACGCGGCAGACGATCCAGGTGCCGACGCGATCCTCGCCTCCTACGCTTACCGAGGCACCACGCGCGATGAGCGCGGGATCCAGGTCCACCTCGCGCTGGTCGCCTGCGAGCGATGGATCGCGGTGAACGACCCCCACACGGCGCTCGCGATCTCCAACCTCGGCGCAGAGATGTCGCGCGGCCATGTTCGCCTGTCGGCATGTCGGGCCGAAGCCACCCGGCTCGATGGCGACCCCGTGCTGGCGTCGGCGATTGTGGAGCGCCCTTGGAACGTGCGCAACGACACGCCGTTGCTCGACGCGGTCAATGTGCGCGCCTACGTGGACATGGGCCGCCTCGAAGAAGCTGCGACGATTCAGGCCTCCCTGCCCGATGCGTACGAGCCGTCCGCCGTGCTGTCGGCCTGGTACCTTGCCCGGGCCGTGGGCGATGCGAGCGGCATGGCCCTGGCGCGGGCACGCCTGCAGGGCCTCGTGGCCGACGCCGATCGGGCGCTGTCCAACCTCATCCCCGCCCACCAGGTGCCCTGACATGCTCATGCTCTGGCTCCTTGCGGGGTGTTTCCCTGCAGCCACCGATCAGCCGCCGGCCCCGTCCGAGCCTGCGACTCAGCGCCCCGACGTGCTGTTCATCACCTTGGACACCACCCGCGCCGATCGGCTGGGCAGCTACGGGCACGCCACAGCGCGCACCGAGACCCTCGACGGCCTGGCGGCCAGCGGGCGTCGTTACGCGGCCGCTTACTCGCCGCTGCCGCTCACCATTCCGTCTCACGCCACGATGTTCACCGGCAAGAACCCGCCCACGCACGGCATTCGCTCCAACGGGGGGGGCGTGCTCGTCGAGGCGCACCGCACCCTGGCGGAGATCCTCAAGGACGCCGACTACGCCACGGCGGCGTCGGTGTCGGCGTTCGTGACCACCCGGCAGTGGGGATTTGCCCAAGGCTTCGATGCCTACTTCGACGAGATCCCCAAGGACGTTCCCGAGGAGGGCGCGCCCTCGAACTTCTGGCACGAAGAGCGCCGTGCCGACGCTGTGATCGACGATGCCCTCGGCTGGCTGGCGACGGTCGGCACCGAGCGTCCACGCTTCGTGTGGGTGCACCTCTACGACGCTCACTTCCCGTACCGCCCACCCGAGGGGTACCTGGACCCCGCGGACCCGCGGCCCTACGATGGCGAGATCGCCTATGTCGACGACCAGGTGGAGCGCCTCGTGCAGGCGTTTGCTGGGCGCCCCACCTACGTGGTGGTGGTGGGGGACCACGGCGAGGGCTTGGGAGACCACGGCGACCTCACCCACGGCATGTTTGCTTACACCGCCACCCAGCACGTGCCGTGGCTGCTGACGGGCCCCGGGATCGAGCCAGGCGTGGTCTCGGAGGCGGTGGGGCTTAGCGACGTCCTGCCCACCTTGCTCAACGCGCTGGGCCTGCCCGTTCCCGACGGGGTGGAGGGGCAGGTGCGGCCTGCAGGCGACGCGGCGATGCCCGTCTACATGGAGTCCTGGCAGCTCGCTCAGCGTTTTGGCGTGGCGCCGCATGTGGCGCTGGTCGAAGGTCGCTACGCGCTGCTGGATCTGCCTCGCCCCGAGCTGTACGATCTCGAAGCCGACCCGGGTCAGCTGCGGGACCTCGCCGTGGCCGATCCCGCCCTCGCGGCGCCGATCATCGCCTCCCTTCACGCGAAGCTCGCTGCGCTGAACTACCCACCTCCGGGAGACGACGGCGCTGAGGTCGCTGCGGACGTGGCCGGCCAGCTTGCGGCGCTCGGCTATGTGGACGGCGGCCAGCCCCTCACCGATCGGGCGAGCCTGCCCGACCCGAAGGACCGCGTGGAGCTGCTGCGCCTCGTCCAGCTGGCTGAACGTGCGGACTCGCTCAAGGACAAGGTCGAAGCCGAGCGGATCTACAGGCGCTTGGTGAAGGAGTACGGCGAGGTCATCGAGTTCAAGACCCGCCTGGGGGCCCTCTTGGCACGCACCGGGCGCGCCGCAGAGGCGGTTGAGGTGGTTCAGGCCGGCCTGGCCATCGACCCAGAGAGTCCTGCGCTGCTGGCGTTCCTCGGGGGGCAGTACGCTTCGCAGGGGCGGTTTCGTGAGGCGTCGACCGCGTTCGAGACCGTCGCGCGCGCACAGCCGTTTGCTCCGCGTCATCGCGCCCTCGCGGTGTCGTCGGCGCGTCACGGCGGCGATCGCGACCGCGCCCACCTCCTGGGCGCTGAGTGGCGCACGGCCTACCCCGACGATGACCAGCTCGCGGGCGCTTACGGCGTGCTGCTGGCTGAAGAAGGGAGGCTCGCAGAGGCGCTGCCCATGCTCGAGCAGGGCAGTCGAGGCGTGCCGCCGGAGGGCGAGGTGGCGTGGATGCTCGCTGTCGATGCGATCCGCAAGGGCAACAAGGCCCGCGGCTTGGAGCTCCTCGCGATCGAGGTGAAGCACCACCCGGGCCACTTCCGCGCCGCGCACGTGATGGCGCGTGTCGCCGGAAGCCTCGGAAAGTGGGAAGATCAGCTCGCCGGCGCATCTGCGGCTGTGGCGGCACGCCCGCAGCTCGCCGATGCGCACTTCCAGAAGGTGCTCGCCCTGTTCAACCTCGGCCGCTACCCTGAGGCCCGCGAGGCGGTCACGGCCGGGCTGGCGGTGGACCCGGCCTACCCCGACCTGATGCTGATGGACGCCAACCTGTTGGCCAAGGAGGGGCGCAAGGACCTCGGCGCGCAGCGCTTCGAGCTGGCCAAGGCGGCGCTGGCTGCGCGTGAGGCCGCCAGGGCCGGCATGAAGCCCAGCGAGGCGGAAGCGATGGGCTTGGTGCCCACCGACGGTCAGACCCCCACTGCGCCGGGAGCGCTCCCTGCTTGGGACGTCTCCACGTCGCTGTGGGCACCTCAGCACCCGTGAGCCGAGCCGCTCACGCGATCAAGGGAGCGCGTACTCGTAAGGCGGGAGGGTGACGCCCCACGAGAACTCGCCCGCCTCGGCGTCGAAGTGGGCGACATACTGGTAGGTGCTCCAGGCGCTGCCCTGCGCGATCCAGAAGCTGATCCAGCCGGTGGTGTCGTCGTTGTCACCGTCGGCGATCGACGAGAAGCCCATGCCGCGGAAGTCGCCATCCACGGGCACGACCAGGCCTTGGTTGTTCTCGAGCGAGTCGCAGTTGAGGTGGCGGGCCTTGCTCTCGCTGCTGCCTGCGAGATCGGGGGTGGTGTCGGTGTCGTCGGTGTCGAACAGCGTGGGGTAGCGGTCCGCCTCACGCGTGTTGCTGCCCACGAGGGTGAACGCAAAGTCGCAGTCCGGGCACGCCTCGAACCGCGCGGGCGAGATGGGGTTTTCTGCGGAGGGTGCGGGCACCTGCCGCTCCCAGTTCACGATGTCTTGAAGGTAGATGCACTTGGGCTTGCCGGGCGTGACGCCACCCTTGAGCCAGCGCGCCGTGACGGCCTGCCAGCCCTCAAACTTGACACCGCGAGCCACGCTGGCCTCGCCGGAGATCTCGAGCTGGAAGAGGGCGCCGGTGTCGTCGGGGCTGAGGACCACGGAGTCGTCGGTGTCGGTCTCGCCGGTCTCGCCCGTCTCGTCGGGGACGACGATCGGATCCGTGTCGATGTCGAGGTCGTCGGTGGTCGTGTTGCACGCCGCGAGCAGCGTGAGAATCCAAAGGTTCCGGCGCATGCGCACCTCCGTTCGGCCGCCACCGTACACCGACGCAGCCCCATCGGCGAGTCGTCGCGTTAGCTGGCGCGTCCTCCTGGAGCCTCCATGAATCCGATCCTGACCCGCTTGGGCCTGCACGATGTCAACCCCGGTGCCCTCTGCGGCGGCGATCGGGTCACCACGGGTCGGGTGATCGAGAGCCTCAACCCCACCACCGGGGAGGTGCTCGGGAGGGTCCAGCTCGCCACGCGCACCGACTACGAGGCCATCGTGGCCAAGCAGATCGAGGCGTTCGCTAAGTGGCGTCTCCTTCCTGCGCCCAAGCGCGGGGAGCTGCTTCGGAAGATGGGGGATGCGCTGCGGGTGCACAAGGCGGATCTGGGTGCGCTCGTCACGCTCGAGGTCGGTAAGCTCCGCTCAGAGGGTGAGGGCGAGGTGCAAGAAGCTGTCGACATGGCGGACTTCGCGGTGGGCCTGTCCCGTCAGCTGCATGGGCTCGCCCTGCACTCGGAGCGTCCGCAGCACCGCATGATGGAGCAGTGGCACCCTCTGGGCCTCGTGGGCGTGATCACGGCGTTCAACTTCCCGCACGCGGTGTGGGCGTGGAACGCGATGCTTGGGCTCGCCTGCGGTGACGTGGTGCTGTGGAAGCCTTCGCTCAAGGCGCCGCTCACGGCGATCGCCACCCACCGCATCTGCGATGCCGTGCTGGCGGAGGCTGGCTTCCCGGGTGTTCTGGGCTTGGTGATCGGTGACGACGCCGAGGTGGGCAACGCGCTGATCCACGACCGCCGCATTCCTCTGGTGTCGGCCACAGGCTCATGCAGGATGGGACGGTACGTGGGCGGTGTGGTCGCCCAGCGACTGGGCCGGAGCCTGCTCGAGTTGGGGGGCAACAACGCCGTGATCGTCCACGCCGACGCCGATCTCGATCTCGCCCTTCGCGCCGTGGCCTTCGGCGCCCTCGGCACAGCCGGTCAGCGCTGCACCTCCACCCGCCGACTGTTCGTGCACCGCGACGTAGCCGATCGCTTTGTCGATCGGTTGGTCGCGGCCTACCGCACGGTGCCCGTGGGGGATCCTCTCGCTGCGGGCACGCTCGTGGGGCCGTTGATCGATGAGGACGCAGTGGTGGCGTTCGAGCACGCTGTGCGGTCGGCGGTGGCCGAGGGCGCGGAGCTGCTGGTGGGCGGGCACCGCCTCGCGGGACCGGGCCACTTCGTGCAGCCAGCCATCCTGCGCGCTGCGCCCACCCTGAAGATGGTGCAGGAGGAGACGTTCGCGCCGATCCTCTACGTGGCGGTCTACGACGACCTGGACGAGGCCATCGCGTGGCAGAACGGCGTCGATCAGGGCCTGTCGAGCGCGCTGTTCACCGACTCCTTCCGTGCGTCGGAGCGCTTCCTCTCGGCGGCCGGCAGCGACTGCGGCATCGCCAACGTCAACATCGGCACCTCGGGTGCTGAGATTGGCGGCGCGTTCGGTGGCGAGAAAGACACGGGCGGGGGGCGCGAAGCCGGCAGCGACGCCTGGAAGGCCTACATGCGCCGCCAGACCTGCACGCTGAACTGGGGCACCGACCTGCCGCTCGCGCAGGGTGTGACCTTCGACCTCGGCTAGGTGAACAGGTTGGGGTGGGGCCGGGCGGCACCGCGCGGGGTGGCCGCGCGCATCGACGCCGCCGCCGCCACGCCCGCCTTCACGACCCGCACGAGGGTCTTCCCGTTGTAGATGCGCTTGCGCGCCTTCCACAGGATGCGGGTGGGGTTCACGTCGAAGTCGGAGGAGCCCTTCGCCATCGTGACGAGCGCCGCCCGGGTAGGGGCCGAGAACAGCGTGCGAACCGAGTCCGGGTGGGGACTGTCGACCCGGTAGAGGGCGTCGAACTCGGGATCGTTGAACTCGATGTCGGGACGTCCGAGCGCCCGGCGAATCCGGGTGAACACACTCTCGTGCGACAGCTCGAACGCCATGGGGATGGCGGGGTCGAACTCGATCTCGACCACGGTCATCAGGCGCGCGAACGAGCCGACGCCTTCCTGGCGCAGGAAGACCCGCACGGGCTGGTCACGGTAAGCACCCGTGATCTCGCCAGGGGCCAAAGCACCTGTGGCCGTCCACGTGAGGCCGAGCTCATCGGCGGCCTCCACCATCGCACCCCGGGCGGCGAGCCCCTGACGAATCATCACCAGGGCGACCATCGCGATGATGAACACGATCGCGACGGCGGGGAGGAGGAACGGGGACGAGAACATGGTGGCTCCTACACAACGAGCCGGTCAGCCCTCGGCGAGCGAGCCGCGCTTCCACATCTGGTAGTGCTTGCCGCAGTAACCGCGCGCGCGGTGCGAGCCCGTGCACCCCGGAACCTTGCAGCCGGTGGCGGCGGGCATGGGCGTGATGGTTGCGACCTTGAGGGCCTGGGTGGCTTTGACGGCGGCCTTGCTGGTGCGGGTGCCGCGGTCGACCTGCGCTTCCGCGCTGTCGAGGGAAGATCGCACCGCGAGGATGTCGTCGCCCATGCGAGACACCCCTGCCTGCAGCGCCTTGAGTCGAGCATCGAGCTCGAGGTCGCGTGCTTCAAGCCCGGCGACCCGGAGCGCCGTCGCGTCGTCGCTCGAGGGGGAGCTGAGGCCGTCCATCGCGCTTCGGCAGGCCTCCAGCTCGGCACGAAGCTCGGTCAGCGCGCGGTGGGTGCCGTCGACCCGACGAGCGACCTCGGCCAGCTCCGAAGGGTCGACCGTGTTCAGCCGTGCCACCAGGTCGGTGACGCGTTCCCGAACGCGCGCATCGACGACGTGGAGCAAGGGGGCGGCGAGGGCGGCGAGGAGCGAGCTACCGAGTCCCATGCGGGCTCCAGGGGGGTCAGGGGGCGGAGGAGGACAGGTCGGCGTCGAGCGCGTCGGCAACGGCCTCGGCGGTGGCGCGGGCGGTGACGGCGGCCTGGAAGGCCTGATCGGCGCGTGAGCGCAGCGTGGCCACCCGGTCGATGAGCGTCCGCAGCTGGCCTTGCACGAGACCCAGCGCCGCGTCGAGGCGCTCCGCCGTGCGCTCGGTGGCGGTGCGTCCGGACTCGGCGGCTTCGAGGCGCTCGGTGAGGTCTCCGTTCAGCAGGGCGACGATCTCGTCGTCCAGATCGAGAGCTGACGCCTCCACAGCCTGCCGTAGCCCGGCCACGTCTTCCGACGCGGCGACCATGCCTGCCCGCAAGGCATCCACGCGACGCTGGAGCACGGCCAGATCCTCGGGCGAGGGCAGGTTGCGACCGCCAACCACCTCGGCGACGACGCGTCGCACGCGGGCATCCAGCCAGGCGTCGAACCAACCGCGCACCTGGAATCCGAACGCCATTCCGAAGCCTCCGTACGAGCGTTAGCCGTTTGCTGGCTCCGCTTCCACGGAGGGGGCCGCATCGACGTCGGCCAGCGCCATCGCCACGCCTTGGGCGACCGCCTCGGCGAGGTCGGGCTCCACCAAGACGCCGCGCATCACCGTGCGAAACACCTCGGCCGCGAAGCGCGTGCGCTCAGGCGCCACCCCGATCGCGGCGTGGCCACCAAACCCGTCGATGGTGGCCTTCAGCAGCAGCGACGTCGTGACCGGGTCGATGTTGCGGAAGGTGCCCTCGGCGACGCCCTGGGCGAGCACCCGCGCCACGGCATCCACGAAGCGCTGGTGCAGGGCCTGGCACTCGGAGCGGATCTCGTCGTCGCGCAGGGCCAGCTCGGTCATCATCAGGAAGAAGCGAGGCGGCTGGTTCAGGCCTGCATGCCACGAGAGATAGGACCGACCGACCTGCAGGAGCTTGGCCACAGCAGGGAGATCAAGCTGCTCCGCCTCTTCCAGGAACCTGTAGGTGGCCTCGTGCTCGGCCAGCACCAGCGCCATGAACAGATCGCGCTTGGACGGGAAGTAGAAGTAGACGGCCCCCTTGGAGAGGCCGGCCTTCTTCGCCACATCCTCCACGCGGGCGTCCGCGTAGCCGCGCGCGACGAACACATCGCGGGCCGCCGTGAGGATCTGCGCCTTGCGCTCCGACTCGGACTGGTGCTTGGTCATCGCTCAGTGCCAGGGGTCGCGGTTGGGGAGGGTGAGCACCTTGCCCATCTTCTTCTCGACGGCCCGCCCTTGGCTGCGCAGCCCTCGGCGGCGGCCTCCGGGCCCTCGGGTCATCCACCACGCGTAGGCACCGCCCCAGGCACCTACGCTCTCGATGCCACCGAGCACACCCCCCGATGTGGCGATCGCCGAGAGCAGTCCCAGCAGGGTGAGGCCGAGCGATCCCCACACCAGCCATCGCGCCGGAATGGGCATCAGGAAGTACAGGCGAATCACCGCGTCGGGACGGAACAGGCCGAACCACTGCAAGAGCACGAGCGGCACCGCTCCCCAGCCCAGCACCATCGACATCGGGATGGGCAGTCCAGCGTACGCGCGGGCCGCGTCGGTTGCGACCACCGTGACCGTGCCGGCGACCCCGGCGGATACGAGCCCCTCGGCCAAGCGTCGGGGCCCCAAGCTACGCCCCACATCCGGCAGCAAGAAGTACAGCACCAGCGCAGAGAACAGCACGCCGGTGACGTCGCGGGGTGGCCAGACGACGAAGTGGGTGAGCAACTGCCAGGGTTGAAAGCCGGCCCCGAGCGGATGGTACGCTAGGGCCAAGGCGTCGAACCCCAGCGCCATCGCCACGAGCTGGAGCACGAACGCACCCCCCAGCACCATGAACACCCACCGCATCCAGGGGTCGAGGGTGGGCATGCCGAACTCGGTGGTGGGGGGAGCCGACCGCGGTGTCATGGGGGATCCTCGTGGCCGGTTTGGCGTGGTCTAGGGGCACCTGCAAGCCACTACGACGTTCTGGGGGCTTGTGGCGGCGAGACGGTCGCGGTATTCACGCGACCGGAGTCCGGTGCCAACCATGTCCTCTTCGCTCGACCTCGTCGTGCTGAACGGCCCGCTGGAGGGCACCAAGGTCCAGTTGCGTCCCAACGCGCCGCTGGTGCTTGGGCGATCCCACAAGGGCCTGCAGCTGGTCGACCCGCTGGTGAGCCTGAGCCACGCCGAGATCGCCTGGGAGGGGGATCGGTACTGGCTACAAGACAAGGCGTCGGCCACGGGCACCTTCGTCAACGATGTGCGCCTCACTGACCGCGCTGTGCAGCTCGTCCCCGGCATGCGCATTCGGCTGGGCGAGACCGACCTCGAGGTGCGCGACCGCCCAGGATCGATGCTCATTCGGGTGGCGGGTGTGCTGGCCGCGCTGCTGTTGCTGGCGCTCGGCGTGAAGAGCTTCATGGAGGGCATCGAGGTTCGCTACGACCCGGTGCTCAAGTGGTACCAGCCCGTGCAGCAGGGGGCCGGCTACGCCTCGCAGAACGTTGAGGTGCCGCGGGCCTTCGTGCGCACCCACGGCGTCGATCACCGCCAGATTGCGATCGAGCAGGTCTCCGACTTCGACAAGAACGGCATCGACGAGCTGTGGTTGGCTTGGGAGGGCGGCCGTGAGGTGGTCACCTTCAATCCGGATGGCTCCTGGCGAACGGTGGCCAAGCTGCGGGCCGACTGCCGTCCCAAGGGTCGCGTCATGGGCGAGGGTCTGCCCGCCGAGTGCTACCAGGTGGGGCACGTGGCCACGGACCTACCGGAGGCCTGCCACAAGGACGAAGGTGAGGTGGGCTTCCCCGACCTCGACTGCACCGGCACCACGCACCGCTTCGTCAACGACCGCTACGTGTCGGTGGAGCACGAGGGCGTCTACGCGTGGATGCCACCCACCGAGATCGTGGATCGCGGCAAGCGCAAGGTGCGTGAGGTGGTGGAGGGTCCGCCTGGGCCGAGCTTGTTCACGCTTGTGCGCGAGAGCGAGTTCGCGGGCTTCCTGGCCGAGCGCGGTATCGTCGATCCCATTCACTACCTGATCTGCGAAGACGCGGTTCGCGACGTGCGGGCGCAGGTGCTCACCGAAGCCGGCGAGCTGATCCCGCTGGGCGTCGGTTGCATCGGCGACATCACGCTCGACGGACCCACCCGCTTCGAAGAGTTCGGGCCCGGCATTCCCACCATGTTCGCGTTCACGGGCGTCGGCTACGAGGCGCTGCTGCAGGACCTGGCGGTTTACCTCTCCGGTAGCGATGACCTGCTGTTCATGCGGGCCACCGACCGCCCGATCTACGACAGTCTGGCCGCAGCGCCCAACCGCCGGCGCGGAGGCATTCGCCTGGCGTTTCAGGGGCCCCAGCGCATCTTCAACCCGGTGGCCAGCGAGACGCCCGTGGGCGAGGATCCGCGGCAGCTGCTGGCGGCCGAGTTCACGGATGCCCGCCCCCGGCGCACCGAGACGCTGATCATCGATGGCTCCACGCGCTACGATCTGCGCGGCTGCGGCGAGCTCGAGGTGAAGGTCAACGACTGGCACTGCCTCTACACCAAGGGCTGCAGTGCCCGGCGCACCTTCGCTACCCTGCAGCGGGTGGGCTGTGATCGGCCGGGTCCTGTGGTCGACATCCCGTACGCGGATGGCATCACCACGGTGGACGACCCGCTGTACCCCACGCGCGTCTCGGTGGAGAGCGTGGAAGAAGCCGGGCAGATCGACGTGCTCCGCGTGCGCTTCGCGTACCGCATGCCTGAGAACGTGCGCTGACCGATCGGCGATCGATCGGCCTTGACGGCCGATCTCCGTCGTTGTACGTAACAGGCGTTCAGCGGATCGGATCTTCCGATCCCTGGGGGTGTTGCGTGCAAGATCTGTCGGACCGCCAGCGTGAAGTGCTGGAGTTCATCCTCGCCTGGAACGACCAGTACGGCATCGCGCCGAGCTTTCGCGAGATCGGCGATCACCTTGGGATTCGCAGCACGAACGGCGTGAGCGATCACGTGCGGGCGCTGGAGCGTAAGGGCTACCTGGAGCGGGTGGGCGATCGCGGGGCAGCACGCTCGCTGCGCGTGGCCCGCAAGGCCCGCACCACGCTGCCTGAGTCGGCCGTGGTGGGTGTGCCCTTGCTCGGCAAGATCGCGGCGGGTTCGCCGATCTTGGCCGAAGAAGAGCATGATGCCACCATGATGATCGATCGGGGCCTGCTGCCGGCGGGTGCGGATGTGTTCGCGCTGCAGGTGCAGGGCGAGTCGATGATCGAAGACGGAATCTTCAGCGGCGACTTCGTGTTCGTGCGCCGCCAGCCTACGTGCCGGGAGGGCGAGATCGCCGCTGTGCTCGTGGATGGCGAGGCCACGGTGAAGCGGGTCTACAAGGCGGGAGGCCAGGTGCGCCTGCAGCCTGCGCACCCCACGATGAAGCCCATCTTCGTCGGCCCGGATGTGGGGGAGTTCCGCATCCTTGGCGTTGTGGTCGGGGTGTGGCGGCGCGTCCAGTGACCTAAGGGGGCAACCCCACGGATCCCGAGCGGGCCGAGACAGGCTAGGGAGGTCACGAGGGAGCCACGGCCGCCATGAGTCAAGACAGGACCCGCCTGTTGGGTGTGGTCGAGGCGCTCGCGCGAAGAGAGCGTGACCTCATCCGGCGCGGAACGGCGCTTCGGGCCGCCCTCTTGGTCGCTGTTGCCTTCGGCTTGGCGTTTGCGCTTGCACGCCTGGATGTTGCCCGCCCCGTGGCGGCTACGTGGTTGGTGCTTTGGCTGGGACTGGGTGGTCTCGCCCTGATCGCGGTGCCGTGGCGGTCGGCATGGAGGTCGGCTTCGGACCTGATGCGCCAGGCGCGGCTGCTGGAGGCCATCGAGCCGGAGCTGCGTGGAAGGCTGGTCACGGTGGTTGCGCACCGGGAGGGCGTGCGCGGCGCGGAGTCGGAGGTGCTGCTGGAGCTGGCGGCTCGGCGCGCTGTGGGTCCCGCCACGCGGCACCTGCCCGAGCGCGTGCACCCCGGTCGCGACCAGCGCGGTTGGCAGGTCGCAGCACTGGTCGGCGTCGTGGCCGTGGCGGGCCTGTGGGCGTCTGCGCCAGGTGGGCTGAGCGGCACCTTGCGGTGGTGGACCGACGGAGCGATGGCGGGCGGTGAGGCCGGGCTCGACGGGGAGCTTGCGATGGCACCCGCCCACGTCGGCGACCTCACCCTGCGCTATGTTTACCCCGACTACACGGGCCTGGAGCCCTACGAAGTGGTGAACTCCACGGGTGAGGCCCATGCGCCGCCGGGCACACGCGTGGAGGTGTCAGCGCGCTCTGCGGACGTGGTGGATGGCGCGGCGCTCCGCGCCTACGACGGCCCCGCTGTGGAGGCGACCGTGAGGGGAGGGCGCTTCGTGCAGGCTTCGTTCCTGGTGCACGCCGAGCCCGGTGTGTGGCGCCTGATCACGGCGGTGGGCGGGAGCACCCGCTCCAGCAAGGCGTTCAACATCGTGCCCGAGCCCGACGCTCCGCCCCAGGTGGTGATCACCTCGGGCGAGGGGGTGGTCGAGGTGGCGGTCGATGAGCCGATCCAGCTCTCGTGGACCGCTGCGGACGACTACGGCCTCACCAAGGTGCTGATCCATCCCGAAGGGCGGGAGCCTCGTGCCCTCCGCGTCGTGCTCGACCGTCAGCGGTCGCTGGACGACAAGGTGATGCTACGTCCTGTCGACCTGGGGCTGGCACCCGGCGACGACGTCGGCATCACGATCGTGGCGTGGGACAACGACGCGGTCGCCGGCTCGAAATCGGGCAAGTCGAACACGGTGCGGCTGGTGGTGCTCGGCGAAGACGGATCGCCCACCCTCGACGCCGCGCTCACCCAGGCCCTTCTTGATCTCTCTCTCGACGCGCTCGCCGCCTACTTCGTCGAGACCTTCCCGCCCGGGCCCGTGCAGGCGCGGTGGTCGTCGTGGGGGGAGCTGGTGAACGAGCGGTATGCGCCCATCTCCGCGCTGGTCGAGAAGCGGATGAGCAAGCGGAGGCCGGGCGCCGTGTGGTCGCCGGTGGTCGATGCGCTGGAGTCGGCACGCACGCTGGTGAGGTACACCCAGACCAGCTTTGTGCCCGGAGACCAAGGGCGCGTCGATCAGGCGTCTGCGACGATGGTCACGGCGCTGCGCGACGATGCCACGTTGACCCTCCAAGACGCGATCTTGCACCTCGACGCCATCCTGAGGCGGGACGCGTTTGACGCGGTGGTCGCGAGTGTCGGAGAGCTGCAGGAACGGGCCCGTGCCCTGGCAAGTCTGCTGGCCCAAGGGGAGCTGTCGCCCGTCGAGCTGTCTGTCCAGCGTGAGCTGACCGAGCGCCTGGTGAGCGATGTGGCCGCCGCGGCCGGTGAGCTGTCCCGCGGGGGCCTGCAGGACTTCGTGAGCACGCGCATGGACGAGGCGCGCGCCCTGCTCGACGAGCTGGTGGCGGCACAGTCGGAGGGTCGCAAGGAGGACGCACGGGCGCGCACCCACACGCTCCGTGAGCGTCTCGACGAGACCGCCGAAGGGATCCGTGAAGAGCTGGAGCGCATGAAAGAAGAGTCGCAGCGAAAGGGCTCCGAGCAGGCTGAGCTGGCCGATGAGCTCAAGGCGATCGCCCTCGCGCAGGACGAGCTGGCCAAGCGCTTGGCAGAACTGCGGCGGGAAGAAGGGGAAGCGAGCCGCACCGACCAGGAGGCGCTGTGGAAGCGGCTGGAAGCGGAGGCGAGCAACCTCGTTGCGCTGCTGGGCCGGATGGAGTCCGACCTCGAGGGGCAGCAGCGGTCGTTCAACGAGCGCACCTTGGTGGGTGCGGCGAGTGGACAGGCGGGCACGGTGCTTGCGGGGGCGCGGGCGCACGACGCGTTGGGTGCCTACCGTGCGGCGATCGACCTGGATGGCACCTGGGGCACCTACGCGGAGCGACGCTTGCTGCTCGTGTCTCGGGGTCTGGCCACCGGAGAGCCTGGTGCGGCCAGGGTCGCGGAGGTCGGTCGGTCCGTGGGGCAGGTGCTCGATCTGCTCGAGCAGCTCCGCCGAGAAGACGGCAGCGCCGACCCGAAGGTGCGCGACGCAGCCCAGGCGATGAAGGGGGAGCAGTCCACGCTCTCCGAGCGCCTGGCCGACGCACAGCGCGATGCCGAGCGGGTTGCGCAAGAGATGTCGGTCACGCCTCGGCGCATGCTGGAGGAGCTGGAGCAAGCGTCCGAGCGAATGAAAGAGGGCATGCAGGCGCTGGGTCGCGGCGAGCCGATGCAGGCGCAGGGCTCTCAGGAGGCCGCGGCACAGCATGTGCGTGAGGCCTTGGAGGCGCTGGAGCAGGCGGGCGCGGCGAGCCAGTCGCAAGAGCCTGGAAAGGGCAAGGGAGGCAAGGGCGGAGCCACGGGCGATGAGAAGTCCGGGCAAGAGAAGGGTGGCGACGAAGAAGAAGAGGGCATGGGACCCATCGAGCTTCCCGAGCCCGAAGAGTTCCGCACGCCCGAGGAGTACCGCCAGGCCCTTCTGGAGGGCATGGAGGGTGATGTGCCGGAGGCCTACCGCATCCTCGCGCGTCGCTACTACGAAGAGCTGGTGCAGCCATGAGCTGGCTGTTTGCGCTGTGGGTCGGCCTGGCTTGGAGCGCTTCTACAGAAGCGCTGAAGGAGATTGAGACCTGCCTCGATCTGCAAGACCTGGACTGTGCCGAGGCGGTGCTGACGCGCGAGCGGTTCGCATCATCCTCCGACCCCGAAGCCCAGGCGATGGTGGCGATGGTGGCGTTCTATGGGGGCGACTACCCGCGCGCCGTCGCTGCCGCGGAGCGGAGCCGCGAGCTGGGCCTCACCGAGATCGAGCCGATGCTGGCCCTCTACCAGCGCACCCTGTTCGCCACGGCCGGGTTCGTGGAGCAAGAGCAGGGGCGGTTCCGCATTCGTTACAGGCCCGGCGCGGATGCGGTGCTCGTGGAGGGTGCCCGTGTGGCGCTGGAGGCCACCGATCGCCTGGTCACACCACGCATCGGGCCGGTGCCCCCGGGGCGCACCATCGTGGAGTTCTTTCCGTCGGGGCGCACGTTTGTGGCCGCTTCGTCGCTCACGCTCGATGACGTGCGAACCACCAACGTGGTGGCGCTCTCGAAGTTCACCCGACTGCTCGTCGTCACGCCCCGTGCACGGTCCACGGGCTACCCGTGGCAGTCGTCCCTCTCCCACGAGTACATCCACCTCGTCGTGATGCACGCTACGGCCAACAAGGCACCGGTGTGGCTCCAGGAGGGCATCGCCACCTTCCTCGACGATCGGTGGACCGACGGTCGCTTGCCCTTCGCGCTCTCGCCGGATCAGGAGACGTTTCTCTCGGAGGCGCTGGCGCAGGGCAAGCTCGTGCCCTTCGAGGAGATGCATCCGTCGCTCGCGAAGATCAAGGTGCTGGGCCCGGATGGGGAGGTGGATGCCGAGGCTTCGTCGAAGCGGTCCCAGCTCGCGTACGCCCAGCTCGCGATGTTGATCGCGTACGCGTTCGAGCGCGGCGGTGAGGACGTGCTCTTGCGCGCGCTTCCGAGCGTGGGTTCCGGCATCGACCCCCGCAAGGCGCTGGCGGACGCTGTGGGCGCGCCGAGCTTCCCTGCGCTGCTCGCCGACTGGGAGGCCTGGGTGCGGGGGCGCGGACTTCGTAACCGCGGTGCCGAGAGCCTCCCGGGCATGCTCGATGGGGGCGGGGAGGCCGAGGGCGATCCGGTGCTGGCGCGGCGTAAGGACCTCGCAAACGCCACGCGGGTGGGCGATCTGCTTGCCGAGCGAGGGCACCACGAGGCGGCCCTGGTGGCCTACGCGCGTGCCGAGGAGCACGAGGAGGGCCTGTCGCCGATGCTGTCGGCTGCGCAAGCCAAGGCGCACCTCGCCCTCGGGGCTGTGGATGCTGCCGATCGTGCGCTCTCGCCGGCCCTCGAAGCCTACCCGTCGATCGCGTCACTGTGGCGTGTAGCGGCCGAACTCGCACTGGCGCGCAAGGACACGTCGGGCGCGCTGAACGCGTACCGCGAGGTGGTGGCGCTTGCGCCCTTCCGCATGGCGGACCAAGAGGCCTACCTGGGCCTGCTCCAGCGGGTCGGGAACACGGCTCTCGCCGCCAAAGTGGCCGGCGATCTCGCGCTTCTTCGGCGTGGCGGCGAGGCCGTTCCGCCGCCCCCGATCCACGAGCAATTTGGTGAGTACGAGCTACCACGCGATCCGAAGGCGGCGCGGGCACCATCCGACGCGCAAGGCGCGCTCCCCCTCGATGCCCCTGCGCCCGCGTTCGAGGTCGATCTGCTCGCGGGGGGCACCACCTCCCTCGCCCAGCTCAAGGGGCAGGTGGTGGTGCTCGACTTCTGGGCCACGTGGTGCGGGCCTTGCCGGGCCGTGATGCCGATGCTCTCCGAGCTTCAGGCGCGGTATGCCGACCAAGGTCTGGTCGTGCTCGGCATCTCCGACGAACCCACGGCCACAGTGCGCCGCTGGGTGGCCGGCGAAGCGGCCAAGGAGCGCACCTACAAGCAGCAGCTCGCGCTCGAGAGCGGGGCCGTGCGCCGGGCCTACGGCGTGAGCAGCATCCCCCACCTGGTGGTGATCGACGGCGCGGGCCGGGTCCGCTTGGTCCACGTGGGTGCTGGCAAGTTCTCGGAGATCGTCGAGCTGGTGGAGACCTTGCTCGGTGTGCGCGCCTCCGCCCCTGATCGCTAGTAGAGACCGACCGCCGCTTGCGGCGCATCAACGCCCCCGCGGGGGCAGGAGGACCCATGCAGGACCCGACCCGGGCTGGCACGATCGACGACGCGACGCTGTTTGAGCAGCTCGCCCCGATGCGACAGCAGCTCCTCGACGCCATCGGCGAGGTGGTGGTGGGTCAGCAGGATGTCGTGGACCTGATGCTCACGGCGCTCTTCTGCGAGGGGCACTGCCTGTTCGTGGGCGTGCCGGGCCTCGCGAAGACGCTGCTGGTGCACACCGTGGCCGACGCGGTGGGTGTGGGTTTTGGTCGCGTCCAGTTCACGCCCGACCTGATGCCGTCGGACATCACGGGCGTGGAGGTGCTCGAGGAGGACGTCGAGACCGGACGCCGCACCTTCCGGTTCGTGAAGGGCCCCGTGTTCACCAACCTGCTGTTGGCCGACGAGATCAACCGCACGCCCCCGAAGACGCAGGCGGCGCTGCTGCAGGCGATGCAGGAGCGCTCGGTGACCGTGGCGGGCCACACCTGGAAGCTGGAGGCCCCGTTCTTGGTGTTCGCCACCCAGAACCCCATCGAGCAAGAGGGCACCTACCCGCTGCCCGAG
>CAYNFK010000083.1:0-20762 GCA_964396405.1 uncultured Enterobacteriaceae bacterium | reverse complement strand
GAGCCCGCGGCTTTTAATGGATGACGAAACCCCCGTCAACGATGCGACGCTCATCGGCTCCGTCGAGCGCGCCGTCTGGTCGGTTTTCCCTTGGCCTTCGCGATCTGGGATTTTTTCGAGCGCCCACCGGGCCCGCTGCACCACGGCCAGCGTGCACCGCAGGTGTCGGGTGTGGACAGCGCTCATGCTAGAACATGTTCTCGTTTTTCCCTCCGCCGGGGATACGCGGGTAGGACGAGCGAGGTGGCTCGCGTTAGACGCGGGCGCTCGCTTCGGACCGGAAGCAGAGGAGCACCATGAGCGCACCCGAGATCGTCAAGGCCGTGGTCGTCCGCTTCGCCGGAGACTCTGGCGACGGCATGCAGATCGTGGGGGACCAGTTCACCCGCACGTCGGCCCTGTTTGGCAACGACCTGGCCACCCTCCCCGACTTCCCTGCGGAGATCCGCGCGCCTGCGGGCACGCGCGAGGGCGTGTCGGGCTTCCAGGTTCAGCTCGCCGACCACGACATCTTCACCCCTGGGGACACGGCCGACGCCCTGATCGCGCTGAACCCGGCGGCCCTGGTCACGAACCTTGGTGCCGTGCGCCCCAACGGCATCGTGGTCGTGAACACCGACAAGTTCACCCCGGCCGACTTCGAGAAGGCTCGCCTCTCGGCGGATCCGCTCGAGGATGGCACCGTTGCCGGCTACCGGGTCGTGCGCGCCGCGATCTCCACGATGACGCGCGACGCCGTGGCCCCGTTCGGTCTGAAGACCAAGGAGGCCGACCGCTGCAAGAACTTCTTCGCGCTGGGCGTCGTGTACTGGATGTTCGGCCGGCCCGTGGACGCCACCGAGGCGTGGGTGGAGGCCCGCTTCAAGTCGCCGTTCAAGGAAGCGAACCTTGCAGCACTGCATGCGGGCCACGCGTTCGCCGAGACGAGCGAGCTGTTCCAGGCGCGCTACGAGATCCCGGCCGCCCAGCTGCCCTCGGGCAACTACCGCAACATCACGGGCAACACGGGCCTGGCCATCGGCCTCGCCGTGGCGGCGTCGAAGAGCGGCCTCCCGCTCTTTTACGGCAGCTACCCCATCACGCCGGCGTCCGACATCTTGCACAGCCTCGCGCCGTTCAAGAACTACGGCGTCACCACGTTTCAGGCGGAAGACGAGATCGCGGCCGTGTGCTCGGCGATCGGGGCTTCTTATGGTGGGGCCATCGGCGTCACCGGCACCTCGGGCCCTGGCCTTGCGCTGAAGGCCGAAGCGATCGGGCTCGCGGTGATGGCCGAGATCCCGCTCGTGGTGATCAACGTGCAGCGCGCGGGTCCGTCCACCGGACTCCCCACCAAGACCGAGCAGTCCGACCTGATGCAGGCCATGTACGGCCGCAACGGCGAGTCGCCGGCCTGCGTGATCGCGGCCTCGCGCCCTTCCGACGCTTTCGACACGGCGCTCGAGGCCGTCCGCATCGCCACCAAGTACCGGGTTCCGGTGCTGCTGCTCTCCGATGGCTACATCGCCAATGGGGCCGAGCCGTGGTCGCTGCCCGACCTCGACGCGATCCCGCCGATCGAGGTGGAGTTCACCACGAACCCCGAGGGCTTCCTCCCGTACAAGCGCGACCCCGACACCCTGGCGCGCCCCTGGGTGGTGCCGGGCACCCCGGGCCTAGAGCACCGCATCGGCGGCATCGAGAAGCAGGAGCACACCGGCAACGTGTCCTACGATCCGGCCAACCATGAGCGGATGTGCCAGATCCGCGCCGCCAAGGTGCAGCGCATCCGAGAGGATCTCCCGCCCACCGAGGTGCACGGTGCGTCCTCCGGAACGCTGGTGATCGGCTGGGGCTCCACCTTTGGGGCCATTCGCACCGTGGTCGATCAGCTCGGCGCGGAGGGCACGCCCATCGCGCACGTCCACCTGCGTCACCTGCTGCCGCTGCCACGCGATCTCGGCGAGATCCTCGCGCGCTACGACCACGTGCTGGTGCCCGAGCTCAACCTCGGTCAGCTCTCCAAGGTGCTGCGCGCCGAGTACCTGGTGAACGCCGTGTCCATCGCCAAGATTCAAGGTCAGCCCTTCCGCACCAACGAACTCCGCAGCCGCATCTCAGAGGTGATCGCATGAGCGCCCTCCCCAGCACGCCCGAGGCCGCCGGCCCCACGTACTCGAAGAAGGACTTCATGTCCGACCAGATCATCCGGTGGTGCCCCGGGTGCGGCGACTACTCGATCTTGAGCCAGGTGCAGACGGTGTTCGCCCAGCTCGGCATCCCCCGCGAGAAGTTCGCGGTGATCTCGGGCATCGGGTGCTCCAGCCGCTTCCCCTACTACATGTCCACCTACGGCTTTCACACCATCCACGGGCGCGCGACCGCGGTCGCCACGGGTCTCAAGGCCACCCGACCCGACCTCTCAGTGTGGGTCATCTCCGGCGATGGCGACGCGTTCAGCATCGGAGGCAACCACACGGCCCACGTGCTGCGTCGCAACGTCGACCTCAAGCTACTGGTGTTCAACAACCGGATCTACGGCCTCACCAAGGGCCAGTACAGCCCCACCTCGCCCGTCGGGAAGACCACCAAGTCCACGCCCATGGGCAGCATCGATCGGCCCTTCAATCCGATGCAGTTCGCGCTCGGCTCGGGTGCTACGGCCGTCATGCGGTCGGTCGACGTGTTCCCCACCCACCTGCGTGAGGTGCTGCTCTCCGCCGCCGATCACACAGGGACGGCCTTTGTGGAGATCCTCCAGAACTGCAACATCTTCAACGACGGTGCGTTCGAGGGCTTCACGGCCAAGGAACACCGCGACGATCGGGTGATCTACTGTGAGGCCGGGAAGCCGCTGGTGTGGGGTGGCTCCACACGGTGGGGTCTCGTGCAAGAGGGCTTCAACGTCAAGCGGGTGGAGCTGGCCAACGGGATCACGGAAGCCGAGTGTCTCGTGCACAACCCCGAAGATCTCGGCCTCGCCCACGCGCTCGCCGGCATGGATCCCGATGAGGGGATGCCGGTGCCGATGGGCGTGATCTACAAGGTGCGCAGGCCCACCTACGACGCCGAGTTCGGTGCCCAGGTGGAGCGCGCCGTGCAGAAGCTCGGCAAGGGCGACCTCGAGAAGCTGCTGAACAGCGGCGACACGTGGAAGGTCTGAGGTCCATCTCGACGCTCACCTCCCGCCAAGCCCAAGGCGTGGTGGGGGTGTTGTGCGACGTAGACGACACCCTCTCGTGGGAGGGTCGCCTCGTTCCGTCGGCCTTCATGGCCCTGGAGCGGCTCCGCACGAGCGGCCTGCGCGTGGTGCCGATCACCGGACGGCCGGCAGGTTGGGTGGATCACCTCGCCCGCATGTGGCCTGTGGACGGCGTGGTGGGCGAGAACGGCGGACTGTGGTTCTCGATGCAGCAGGGCCGGATGGTGCGAAGGCATGCCCAGCCTCCCGAAGTCCGTGCCAGTCATCGCGCGCGCCTTGCTGCCCTGGCCCACCGCATTCTCGCCGAGGTTCCCGGCTGCGCGCTGGCGTCCGATCAGGACTACAGGGAGCTCGATCTGGCCATCGACTTCTGCGAGGACGTGCCCCGCCTGGACGACGCCGCCATCGATCGCATCGTGGGCCTGTTTGAGGAGGCGGGCGCCACCTGCAAGGTGAGCAGCATTCACGTGAACGGCTGGTTCGGTTCGTTCGACAAGCTCTCGGGCTGTCGGTCGTTCGTGAGCGAGCGGTGGGGCGAGGACCTCGACGACGCACCGGAGCGCTGGCTCTTCGTGGGAGACTCAGCCAACGACGAGCCGATGTTCGCGCACTTCCCGCTGGCTGTAGGCGTGGCCAACGTGCGGCGCTTCTTGCCCCGGATGAGGTCGCATCCCACCTTCATCACCCAAGGAATGGGCGGCCACGGCTTCGCAGAAGCGATCGACGTCTTACTGACCCGACGCGCCGGCTGACACGGCGTAGGGCACGCGCCGCTCCTGCGACCACAGCGTGAGACAAGACCGGATCTCGCGCGCCACCCGCTCTCCGAGGTCGTCGGAGAAGCCCGCTGCGTGGGGTGTGCACCACACCCGATCCGAAGAGAGCGCGGCCAGCCGCGGGTAGGGCTCTATCGGAAAGACGTCCACGAGCAGCCCGCCGAGGCGACCCGACTGGACGGCCTCCGCGGCGGCCTCGACGTCCAGCAGTTCGCCTCGGGCTGTGTTGGCGACGATGGCGTGCGCCGGGAGTCGGGCAAGACGCTCCGCGTGAAGTAGGCCTCGGCTGGATGCATCGAGGGAAGCATGGAGCGTGACGATGTCGGCCTGGGCGAGCTCGTCGTCGAGATCTTCGCCGGGGAACGGCGACCTCACGTTCGGATCGTAGGCCCGCACGTTCGCGCCCAGAGTATGGAGGACCTCGGCCATCTTAAGGCCGATCACACCTTGGCCCACCACGAGGGCGCGTGCCCCCGCGAGGGAGCGGGGTGCAAGTCGGGGCAGGTTCTCCCGTTCCCATCGACCCGCGCGCGCCCCCTCCACCTGGGTGGGGAAGCGACGAAGAAGGCCGAGGACGCCCGCGAGGGTGTGCTCGACGACGGCATCACGGCGCGCCATCGGACAGCGGGCGACTGTGATGCCGCGGCGTGATGCCGCCACGCAGTCGATGTGGTCGAAGCCCGAGGTGGTGGCGATCACCAGGTGGCCCTTCAGCGCCGCCAGCACGTCGTCGGTCACGCGCACACCGCTCGTGACCACCAGCACGTCGGTGCGGCGCAGCGAAGGAGGCGGCGCAGCATCGTCGACAGCCTCCCAGCTGTGGCCCAATCGGGCAGCGTCGGACTGTTCGACGGCCCTGTCGGCGTCGCGCTCGTACGCCGATCTCCCCCACCGCACGACGTGCATCGTTGCCCCCGACGGCCGGGCCTTATCCATGTGAGCGCTGGCCCGGAAATGCAGGTCCCCACCCCGCCGTGGTCCAGCATGCCCGGCTACAACGGCGGCGAGGTGAGGATGGCTAAGGCCCGCACGCGCTACCGCTGCACATCGTGCCAGCACGACGAGCCGAAGTGGATGGGGCGCTGTCCGGCGTGCAGCGCCTGGAACACCCTGGAAGAGACCGCCCCCGAAGACGGTCGCCCCAAGGTGCGCACCGCGCCCTCCCTCTCCACCTCCGATCGGCCCATTCCGTTGTCTGAGATCACCGTGCACAACGGCGCAGAGCTGCGCGTTCGAACAGGCATTGGCGAGCTCGACAACGTGCTGGGCGGCGGGCTTGTGGCAGGCAGCCTCGTGCTGCTCGGAGGTGACCCAGGCGTAGGAAAGTCGACCCTCCTCCTGATGGCGGTGGACCGCTTCGCCCGACGTGGCTTGAACGTGCTCTACGCGTCGGGAGAGGAGTCTGCCGTGCAGATCCACCTGCGCTCCCGGCGGTTCGGAATGAGCGGGGAGCATGTGCACGTCTTGGCCCACACCGACTTTGAGCGCATCGAGTCTGCCGCCCGGGCTCTCCACCCCGCCGTGCTCGTCGTCGACTCAGTGCAAGCGGTCCATGTCCCCCAGATCGATGCCCTGCCCGGCTCGGTGAGCCAAGTCCGCGAGGTCGCCCACCGCGCGATGGTGCTGGCAAAGTCCTCAGGCATCCCGGTGGTGTTGGTGGGGCATGTCACCAAGGATGGGAACCTCGCCGGGCCCAAGGTCCTGGAGCACTTCGTCGACACCGTGCTGCAGTTCGAGGGCGATGGACGCACGAACCTCCGGGTGCTGCGGGCGATCAAGAACCGGTTCGGCCCCGCCGGTGAGCTGGGCGTGTTCGAGATGTCGGACTCTGGCCTCGTGGAGGTACCCGACGCCTCCGCCCGGTTGCTCAAGGAGCGTGTTGCGGACGCGTCTGGGACTGCGGTGGTGGCGGCGCTGGAAGGCAGCCGCGCACTGCTGGCCGAGGTGCAGGCGCTGGTGGGGCCCACCACGCCGTCCACGCCTGCGCGCACCTGTGTGGGCATCGATCGCAACCGCGTGCTGATGCTGGCTGCCGTGCTCGGAAAGGTGGGCCTGGATGTGCATGACCGCGACCTGTTCGTGAACGCCGTCGGCGGCGTCACGTTGGATGAGCCGGCCGTGGACCTCGCGATCATCGGCGCCATCGCGTCGAGCCTTCTCGACCGGCCGCTG
The DNA here is from genome assembly GCA_964396405.1 of uncultured Enterobacteriaceae bacterium. Lineage (GTDB taxonomy): Bacteria > Myxococcota_A > UBA796 > UBA796 > JACKEO01. The sequence goes on along the minus strand of CAYNFK010000083.1, from coordinate 14,633 downwards.
GACCCGCACACCTTGCTGTTGGGCGAGGTGGGCCTGGTGGGCGAGGTCCGCAGCGTCACCCAGCCGCGCCCGCGCCTGCGCGAGGCGGCGCGACACGGGTTCCGACGGGCGATCGTGCCGATCGCGATGGTCGACGAAGTGCCGGGCTTGGAGCGCATCGGCGTGCGCACGGTGCGCGAAGCCCTGGAAGCTGCGCTCGGCAAAGGACGATCGGGGCGTTGACGCGCGAGCAAGAACGGGCGACGGGCGACCATGCCGTTGCCCTACCGCTACCTGTTCGTCACGCTGTTGTTGCCCGCATGCATCGGGCCAGGGTCGACGGTCGATGAAGCCGTCGACTCGGATGCAGAGACGGATGTTGCGGATCCTCGTTGCGAAGCAACAGGCGCGCTGGACGGCGTGCTCACCGTGGCCGACGTGCAGGCCCTAGCTTCCCACAACAGCTACCACATCGAGCCGCCCATCCCGTTCGACGACTCCCACCGCTACAGCCACCCGCCGCTCGACACGCAGGCCGACCTGGGCGTGCGGTCCTTCGAGCTCGACCTGCACCGGGGCGAAGACGGCGTGTTCCAGGTGTTCCACCTCCCGCTGATCGATGCCGAGACCACATGCGACACGCTGACCGGGTGCCTGTCGGTGCTGCGCGCCTGGTCTGTCCACAACCCCTGCCACGCGCCGTTCGTGGTGTGGATCGAGCCCAAGGACGACATCGACGCGGACCTACCTGGGCTCACCGCCCTGGACGGCTACCTGCCCGAGGTGGACGCCGCGGTGCTCGCGGCGTGGCCCCGTGACCGCATCCTCGCGCCCGACGACGTGCGAGCCCCCGGAGGATCCGTCTCCGACGGCCTTACGGCGCGAGGTTGGCCCCTGCTTGCCGAGTCGCGTGGCAAGCTCATCCTGGCGCTCCTCGACGACGGCGCCCATCGCGACGGGTACCTCGAAGGCGCAGCCGACCTCGCCGGCCGCCTTCTGTTCGTGAACAGCGACAGCCCCGACGACCCAAACGCAGCGACGTTCAAGATCAACAACGCCGCGTCCGAGTCAGCGCAGGTCGAGGCGCTCGTGTCGGCCGGCTTCCTCGTCACCAGCAACGCCGCCACCGGCACGCCCACCGACGAAGAGAGCGAGGCGTCCTGGTCGGCATCGGTGGCGGCCGGGCCCCACCACTCCGCCTCCGATCACGTCGAGGCGCAGGCTGACCGAAGCTTCGTGGCCAGGCTGGAGGGCGGCTCGCCGCGCTGTCACCCCACCCGTGTTCCGGATGGGTGTGGACCCGAGGACATCGAGCCTCAGTCGCCGTAGAGCAGCACCTTGGAACGCTCCTCCTCGAACGCCGCGAGCTCCGGTGCCCAGCCTGCCCGCAGGGTGTGCGTGGGCACGCCGGCTTCCAGCGCCTCGCGGTAGGCCACGGAGCCAGTCAGCAGGTCGATCGCCGGCACATCGCGGACAAACTCGTAGGCCTCGGGGCGCCAGCCGAAGTGGACCGGATCGGCACGGTAGGCCGCCTCGATGGTGACCATCCCGAGCAAGAACGCATCGAGCTGATCGCGGTCGGTGATGTGAACCTCCGCCCCGAGACAGGTCTGACCCGCGTGCTTCTGAAAGCCCGGCAGAAAGGCGGCCGGGCGGAACGCCACACCTCTCAGGCCGGCATCCGCAGCGAGTCGTTCACACCACATCACCACCCGGTTCGGGTCGAGCCAGGGTGCCCCAAACAGGTGGAACGGGCGCGTGGTGCCGCGGCCCTCAGACAGCGTCGTGGCCTCGAACAGGCACATCCCTGGGTAGATGGTGGCCGTCTCCACCGTGGGCATGTTGGGGCTCGGGTAGACCCAAGGCAGGCCTGTCGACTCGAACCAGTCGCCGCGACGCCAGCCATCGCAGCGCACCACTTCGACATCGCAGGCGATGCCCATGCGTTGCTGGAACCACCGCGCCAGCTCACCCACGGTCATGCCGTGGCGAACCGCCAGCGGCCAAGCGCCGACGAAGCTCTCGAAGCCGGGCTGCACCACGTTGCCCTCGACGTGGTGGCCGGTGATCGGGTTGGGGCGGTCGAGCACGATCACCTTCTTCCCGAGCGGACCCGCCACCTGCATCACGAAGCCCAGCGTCGCCTGGTAGGTGTAAAAGCGGGCCCCGATGTCCTGCACATCGAACAGGATCACATCGACGTCGGCAAGCTGGCCGGGTGTGGGACGCAGCGAGGCCTCATCGTGCCCGTACAGCGACACGACGGGCAGCCCTGAGACGGGATCGCGCTCCTCGTCGACGCCGATCATGTCCTGCGCTGTGGCGCGCACGCCGTGTTCGGGGCCGAACAAGCGGACGAGCTGGACACCGGCCTCCAGCAGGCGGTCGATCGCGTGGCGGTAGTGCGCATCCACCGCCGTGGGGTTCGCGACCAGCGCCACCCGCGCGCCTCGAAGGTGCTCGACGCCGCCGTCGAGGAGAACCTGCAGTCCGGATCGCTGGGTCATGCGCGGGGTCCTTCGTCGGCGAGGCGTCGACCTACGGGATCGAAGCCGGGAAGCGAGCGCCCGTCGAGCTCGACGACGGGTGCAATCCAGCGCGTGGCGCTGGCGATGTAGAGGCCCTGCCATGGGCCCGTGGCCGATGGCGCCTGCCACTTCGTAGGGACGCCGAGGCGGTCCGCCAGCGCCATCAGCTCCGTCACCGTGGTGCTGGCGAGGATGCGACCATCCTGCGGCGCCGACCACAGCACGCCGTCGATCACGGCCAAGATGCCCGAGGTGGTGCCTTCGCGAAAGCACCCGCTCTCGTCCACCAGCAGCACCTCATCCACCCCCGCACGCCGCAGCGCAGCGACCCAGGGCGCGCGACTCGCGTGCTTCACGGCCCCACCGAGGAAGGGCTCGTCGCGGTGCGGGCCGGTCACAGCCCGAACGGGCTGCCCTTGCCTGGCCGGGTCGGTGTCTTCCACCCACAGGAGCACCTTTCCACCGCCGGTGAGCGTGATGCGCAGGCGGCCCAAACCGCCGTGGGCCGCGGCCAGCGCGACGGCGCGACGCACCAGACCCTCGCGGTTCGGAAGGGGCAGCAGGGCCAGCGACGCCGAGTTCAGCAAGCGATCGACGTGCTCATCGAGCATGGGCATGCGTCCGTTCACGACGCGCAGCGTGTCGAACACCGACCAGCCCGACGTGACGGCGGGATCGGTGACCGGGAGCGTGGCTTCGGCGAGCGGCACAATCCTTCCGTCGACATCGGCCAGAGCCTGCCCCACGCTTCGCCTCCCCTCGGGCTCACCACCCGCCGTGCGTTATCCAGGGGCGGCGCAAGGAGACACGTCCCGAGATGAAGAGGCTGACCTCAGCGCTGCAGATCCAGCTTCGTAAGCGCTGGATTCATCGGCGGGGCGCAGCCCGAGCGATGCGCGACCTGCGATACCTCGAGCAGGTCGCGCGGGTGTCGCTGCGGATCGTGCCGCTGGTGATCGCGCCGGTGATGGTGCTGACGTGGCTGGCGGTGGGCAGCCTGCGATCGGAAGGACTGCTGCTGGACGCCACGTTGCGGCAGCGTGCGGAGGCCACAGCGGCCCAGGTGCAGGCGGGTCAGCGTGCGCTCTTCACCGCCTTCGAAGAAGACGTGACGGCCCGACTGAACGTCTCGGACGCCGCGATGGCCACCCTCACGTCACCCGCCCTGCGCGGTGCGTTTCGGTTCCACGCAGACGGCCGGCTGGCATGGCCATTCGTGCTCGCGGAGCCGTCGGCGAGCCCTCCCCCGTCGGCGGCGTGGCGGCGCGGATGGCTGGAGGCCCAGCGCACAGAGGCCACTGGCAGCAAGGCCGACGCACGCGCACGATACCTTGAGCTCGCCGAACGGGAGCAGGAACCGATCGGTCGGCGCATTGCGGCGCGCCTGGCCGCTGCGCGTGCACTGGCAGAACAGGACCCGGACACCGCAGAGATCGAGCTGGTGCTGGCCGCCGCAGATGCTGGCGATGCGCGTGACGACGAGGGCTACAGGCTCGCGGATGTCGCCCACATCCTCCAAGCGGCGCTCGCTGAGCGCGCCCGTCGACCGATCGAAGCTGCGGCGCTGCGCCGCACGGTGGTGGAGCGCGCGCTCGCCGCCGCTTGGACCGTGGGCCAACCGTCCGACGGACTCCTCGCGCGCATCGCCCTGGCTGACCTGCGCGGACACATGCCGGCCGACAGCCACGCACTCGCCACTCAGCGCGTCCTCGAGCGCCTGGAGGACCTCCATTGGGCGGGTCTGGTACAGGACGAGCTGCGCTTGGTGGCGTCCCGCGGAGGCCCCGTCGGTGCCTTCTCTTACCAGCCCGAGAGCCTCGCCCTGTGGGTCGTCTACCAAGGCACGGACGGACTGTGGGCCTTCTCGTTCGACGGGGATGCGCTGCGCACGGAGATCAGCCGCCGCGTGGTCGCTGTGGCCGCCGACGTCGACCAGGATCTGTCGGCCAGCCTGGTGTCGCCCGGGACGCGCATGCCCGACGCGCTGGCACGGCGTTCCCTGGCCCCGGAGCTCCCCAAGTTCGACGTCGTGGTGCGCGCCACCGACCCCGCGGAGCTTGCAGCCCGCCGATCGGCCTCACGCAACCTTCAGCGACTCGCCATCGTGCTGGCCGTGCTGGCCACCGGGCTCGGCCTGGGGCTCACCGTGCGCACGATCGACAGGGAGCTGGAGGCTGCGCGGCGCATCGCCGACTTCGCTGCCAACGTGAGCCACGAGCTGCGCAGCCCGATCACGCAGATCCGTCTCAAGGCGGAGGCGCTGCAGCTGGATCTGGTGGAAGACGACGCGGATCGCACGGAGCACCACGACGCGATCGTGCGGGAGTCTGAGCGCCTCTCCCGCTTGGTCGACAACGTGCTCGACTTCTCGAGCATCGAGCGCGGCGTGCGACGCTACCACCTGCGTCCCGACGACCTCGGCGAAGCCGTGGTGAAGGCCGCCGACGCCACCCGCGCAGCCGCCAGCAACGCCGGCTTCCAGATCGTCGTCGATCTTCCCGACGATCTGCCCGTCGTCTGGCTGGATCGTGAAGCGATGGGCCAGGTACTCACGAACCTCCTCTCGAACGCTGTGAAGTACGGAGGGGCTGGCGGCACGATCACCGTCTCGGTCACCGCCGACGAAGACGCCGTGCGTGTAGGCGTGAGCGACCCCGGAATCGGCATCGCACCGGACGATCAGCTCGCCATCTTCGAGCACTTCTACAGAGTCCCGAGCGCTGAAGTGCGCAAGCAGCGCGGTACCGGCATCGGCTTGACAATTGTCAGGTACATCGTAGAGGCCCATGGCGGAACCATCTCGGTGGAGAGCGCCATCGGACGAGGGAGCACCTTCACCGTGAGCCTACCCACCCAGCCGCCGCCCGACGCAGGAGCCTAACGAATGCCGCGCATTCTGTTTGTGGAAGACGAGGAGGCCGTCCTCACCACCCTCAAGCGGTTCTTCAACCGTGAGGGCTTCGATGCCCACGGAGCACGTGGACGCAGTGAGGCGCTCGACATCTTGCGGCGCTTCCCCCCCGATCTCGTCGTGATGGACGTGATGCTCAACGAGGGCCCCGAGCCCGACCACGACGGCTTCGATGTGTGCCGCGCGCTCCGGCAGGCCGACTACGACGGCCCGGTGGTGTTCGTCACGGCTCGCACGTCGGAAGCCGACAAGCTGGTGGGCTTCGATCTGGGCGCCGACGACTACGTCACCAAGCCGTTCAGCCTGCTGGAGCTGAAGGCCCGCGTGTCGGCCGTGCTCCGTCGTGCCGGCGGTGCCAAGTCGCTCTACCGGTTCGGCGCGATCGAGGTCGACCTCGACAACTACGTGATCCGTCACAACGACGGCGAAGAACGGCTGTCGAACCGTGAGCAGGAGCTGCTGCGCTACCTCATCGAGCACCGCGGCAAGGTTCTGCCTCGCAGCGAGCTGCTCACCGCGATCTGGCGCTATTCCCCGAACGTCACCACCCGCACGGTCGACACGCACATCCTCAACGTGCGCAAGAAGCTGCGCGATGATGCGCAAGAGCCGCGGTTCATCGAGACGCTGCACGGCGTCGGCTACCGGTTCATCGCCGAGGAAGGCTGAGCGATGTGGCTCTGGCTCGCGGCGATCTCCGCAGCCTGGGCCTCCTGCCCCCAAGATGTCGACGGTGACGGGACGCCCGATCGCTCCACAGCGTTCACGCGCTGGCTGTGTGTAGAAGAGGTTGAAGCGCGCAGTGTGGTGAGCGCCGACGCCGCGTGGACCATCGAGCGCTTGGTCTCGATGACCGGCTCAGATCTGCCGAGCGACGATCCCGCACTGGCGCTGGCGTGGCTGCGCATCGGCCAGGCCCACCTCACCCTCGGCGAGATCGACGAAGCCCGCAAAGCCCTCGACGCCTGTGTGCGCACCGGGTTCTTACGCGGCACCTGCCTCGACCAGCGCGGCGCGATCGACCGTGAGGCCGAAGCCGTCCGCTCGGTGCCTTCGGTGTGGTCGTTCGACCAGAGCGTTCACGGCGTGTTCCATCCCCGTGGCTCTTGGGACAAGGGCACGATTCGACTGCGAACGGTCGACGAGCGCGGCGTGCTCGCCTGGACCACCCAGGTCGATGCCATCGAAGAAGACAGCCTGGTGCTCGCGTTCTCCCGGCCCGATCCCGCCCCCCGCACGTTGATCTTGACGCTGCGCTCCCTGGAGCTCGACGCGGAGATCGAGATCGACCTCATCGACGACGAAGGACGCACCTTCGCACCCCGTCCGCGCAGCGTTGAGCTGCCTCGGGGCACCTGGGTCGTGGTGGAGGTGCCCCTGGTGGACGCACCTCCCCTGGCCGCCTCGGGCGCCTCCTTGCGGTCGGGTATGCTCTCAGAGGTGGTCCTGCGGGATGCCACCGGCATGACGGGCGTGGTGGGACGCAGCGAGATCTGGATCGACCAGATCGAGGTTCGCTAACCCTTCGACGTCAGCGCGGCGTGCACGTGACGCACGGCGTCGTCGAGCTGCTCTGGCGAGACCGACCACCACAGGTGATCTCCTTGACCGCCTGCCGCAGACACAGGGATCTGGGCGGCGGTGAGCAGACCCTCGATCTGCACCGAGGCCGCAGCGTCCTCTCCGAGTGCGCTCGCTACAGCGCTCACCACGGCCAGCGGTTCACTGCCCACGTCGAGCCCGCCGTGCGCGTTGCGAAGGTCGACGTGCAGGTGATCGCCCACCCGACGCCGCACCCGCCCACCTGCCGCTCGCACCGCGGCAACCAAGGATCCCGCCTGCCCCTGGGGGAGGTGCACCCGAGCAAGCTCTCGGTCGCCCGTGACGGCCACCGCCCGCCCGCTCGCGTGGGTGTGCAGGCGCGTGCCCGCACCCGCCCCTTCCGTGGCTGAGGCGACCAGGCTCACGCCGTGGTCGCGCGCATACCGCACCGCGTCTTCGAACAGCACCTTGGCCCCCCCTCTGGCGAGCGCAAGCGCTTCTTCGAGCCCCAGCTCGTCGAGCTTCACGGCCTGGGCCACCACCCTGGGATCCGCCGACCACACGCCGTCGACATCCGAGCAGATCTCGCAGTGATCCGCCTCCAGCGCTGCCGCCAGCACGACGGCCGTGGTGTCGGAGCCACCGCGGCCCAGGGTGGTGACCTCGCGGTCTCGGCTCACGCCCTGGAACCCCGCTACCAGCACCACCCTGCCGGCGGCCAGCTCCTGACGGATGCGCGCTGGGCGCACCTCCACCACGCGTGCGTCGGCGTGCTGCTCGTCCGTGATGATGCCCGACTGCGAGCCCGTGAGCGAGACGGCCGGCACGCCCGCCTCGTGCAGCGCCATGGCGAGCAGCGCCATCGTGATGCGCTCGCCGACGCTGATGAGCATGTCGAGCTCGCGACGGTTCGGCTTGGCGCTCACGGCGTGCGCGAGGGTCAGCAGCTCGTTGGTGGTGACGCCCATGGCGGACACCACGGCCACCACCCCCACACCTGTGGATCTCGTCGCTGCGATGCGAGCCGCCACCCGCCGAATGCGATCGAGGTCAGCCACGGAGGAGCCCCCGTACTTCTGCACCACGACGGCCATGCGCGACCTCCCGAGCCGGGCCCCTACTCGGTGCGCGGGCCCGTTGCCCGGCGGATCGCGTCTGCCGCGAAACGTTGCGGCAACACCTGTCCGCATTAGGTTGCGGCCGTCCGAAGGGGTGCCCGCATGCTCGCGCAGTTCATGAGCCCGCCGAACTGGTTCACGTCGGCCAGCCTGTTCTGCAGCAGCTACGCGCTCACGCTGCTGATGTCTTCGCCGTCGCCTGAGCCCCGCACGCTGGTGCGTGCCTGTGTGCTCGTCGTGTTTGGCGGCATCTTCGATCTGCTCGATGGCCGCGTCGCGCGCCTCACGAAGCGGCAGTCCGAGTTTGGCGTGCAGCTCGACTCCATCGCCGACATCGTTGGGTTTGGTGTCGCGCCGGCTATGATCGCGTGGACCTGGAAGCTCCATGAGCTCGGGCCGCTCGGCACGGGCATCGCCTTCTGGTACCTGCTGTGCGCCGCATTCCGGCTCGCGCGCTTCAACGTCGAAGCCAGCCAGTCGTCGTGGCCCCATGCCGGCCACAGCCGTGGCCTTACCTCCACCCTCTCGGGCGGATCCCTGGTCACGGCCGTGTGGGTGGCGAACGGCTGGTTGGAGAGTGCCTACACGATCTCGCCCTGGGTGTTCGCCGGCTTCGTGGCGAGCTTGGGCTACCTGATGATCTCCTCGATCCCGTTCCGCACCTTCCGCGACGCCAAGCAGAGCCCGTATGCGCGTCGTCTGCTCGCCGTTGCCATGGCCACGTGCCTCACCTCGGCCGTGGTGCTCGACGTGTCGATGCTGTTCGGCGTGGGCACCGTGCTCTACCTGCTGGGCGGCCTCGTGGACGGCCTCGGCACGGCAGCCGTGCACAACCGCCTCACGAGCGCGCTTCTCGCCTTCGACGATGCCATCGACGACCCCGACGACGCCGACGAGATCGAGCCCGCCTCGCCCAGTTAGTCGTCGTTGCCCTGCACGACGGCGAGCAACGGTGCCACCTCCTCGCGGAGGAACACGGCCTCGAGCGCCTTGCGCTGAGCGGCGCTCGGAGGCTCGTCGAGGTGGTCGGCGAGCCAGAGCTCGAACGCCTCCTCGATGCGACGGGCACGGTCGGGATGGTTGGCCTCCAGCGGCAGCGCGGCGCGCAGCCAGGCCTCGGTGCTCCGATCATCCTCGCGGAGGCGGTAGCCGCCCGCCACGGCCTCGATGCGGTCGAGGTCGCCCCGCAGCGCCTCGACGGGCACGAACCGGTGAGACCCGATCAGGCCGGCGTTCAGGTTCTGAGTCTTCGAGTGTAGGTGCAACGGGGCGCGAAACTCGACCCGCATGTTGTCATCGGTGTTGGGGACGAAGTCGCCGGCGAGCGCGAGGGCGGCATCGCGGTCCATGAGGAAGGTGGCCACAAGGTTCTCGGGCAGGTCCATCTCCACGGAGCGCAGGGCCTCACGCACCCTGTCGCGGGCCAGCAAGGACTCGGCGGCCTCCCAGGTGGGCGCGATCGGGTGGTTGGCACCGATGAGCACGATGTCTGCATCCTCCGCCGCGGCGAACACCAGCACATGGGGCCACACCGAAGCGAACGTGCCGATCAGCGAGCGCACGTCGTCGTCGTCCATGCTGTAGAGCTGCAGCCACTGGGCCCACACGCCGCCGGGCTTCACCCGCTCCCGACCCATGCGGAAGAAGTCCTCGGTGAACAGGTTGGACACGCCGGTGAGCCAGGGGTTCGACGGCTCGCTCACGATGATGTCGTAAGTGGCCGGCGGCGTGCGGAGCAGGTGGTTGCGCCCATCGTCGAACAGCAGGTTCACGCGCGGGTCGTGCAGGACGCCGAAGTTCCAGCGCTCAAAGTAGGCCGCGGCGCGCACGATCGCGGGCTCGATCTCCACCACATCGAGCCGCTCGATGTCATCCGCCAGCGACATCGCCCCTGCTGTGATGCCGCTCGCGAGTCCGATGACACAGACGTCCTTCGGGGTCTGCTGCACGTACGGAAGCGACAAGAGGCTCACCAGCAGCTGGGTGGGCATGTCGAGGTGCGTGCTGGCGTCGATCTTCCCGTTGTTGGCGAGCCAGCGGTTGCCGGAGCTCGGGTTCTCGGCCACCGTGACCACGCTCGACCAACCTTCCTCGTAGAACAACAGCTCGAAGCGCCCGATGGCGAACTTCTCCACCGCGTCGCGGGTGGGACGGTCCACATCCGCCGCGTAGGTGTGCATGCCGGCGGTCATCAGCAGGGGGTTCCACTGCGGCGGCCACAGCACGCCCACCGACAACGCAGCCACGCCGAGCGCGGCCAGCACACGACCGCGTCTCGACCACAGGACCGCCGCGCGCGTCGACCCGAGCGCCACCCAAGCCGCCACGGCTGCGAGGCCGTGCACGGCCGCAGCGAGCTGAACGGTCCCTGTGACCTTGAGCCACGGCAGCAGCACAAAGCCGGCCACCGCCGCCCCGACCACGCCGCCGGCGGTGTTCCAGGCGTACACGAGCCCGACGCTGCGACCCACAGCCTCGTCGTCGCCCACCGCAGCCCGCACAGAGAGCGGAAACGACACGCCCATCAGGACCGCCGGCGGCAGCATCACGAGGCCCGCCACAGCCAGCCCCACGAGGTTCAGCGCCGACGGCCGAAGCTCCGCCCGGAACAGCTCAAAGAGCCACACGTAGGCAAACGGCAGCTCCTGGTACAGGTGCATCAGCAGGAGGGACGACAGCGCAACACCCACCTGCGCTGACGCCAGCGCAAGGAGCACACCGCGCACGCCGTCTCGGCGGTGCACCCGGTCGGCAAGTGGACCTCCGATCGCGCCGCCCAGCGCGATGCCGGCCAGGAACGCGAGGAGCATCAGGCTGAACGCATACACGCTCGCGCCGAGCATGAGCGCCAGCACCCGCGTCCACGCCACCTCCTCCACCAAGGCCGCCAGCCCCGCTAGCGCCGAGCCTGCCACGACCCAGCGCGCGCGGGCGCTAAGCGGTGCCCGAACGGCAGCATCGGCATCGGGAGCCAGCGCTGCGACCCACCGGTCCAGCACCAGCGCGGCCACGCCCAGCGCAACGTTGGCCAGCGCAGCCGCGGACGTCGTCGCTGCGAGCCCTAGCGCCGGCAGCATCCAGAACCCCGCCAGGGCCGTGCCCGCGACCGCGCCCGCCGTGTTCGCCGCATACAGTCGACCGACCACCCGCCCTGTCATCCCCACGCCCTCGGCCGCGTGGCGAACCAGCACCGGGAGCGTCGCCCCCATCGCAGCCGTAGGCAGCAGCAGCAGCCCCCCCACCAGCAGTAGCTGCGCCGCCGCGCGGCCCAGCGGAGCACCGGGCAGCGCCCACCAGATCGCCTGCCACAGCGGCTCACTCGCGGTGAGCAACCAGGGAAAGGCCCACGCGAAGAGGCCGATGCCGATCTCCAGCCACCCGTAGACGCGAAGCGGGCGCGCCACATGTCCCGTCCACCGAGACGCCAGCGCGCCACCGACGGTGAGCCCGCCCATGAACGCGGCCAGCACGGTCGCGATGGCCAGGGTGGACGTGCCGAACACGTGGTGGAGCTGGCGGGACCAGACGGTCTGGTAGACCAGACCGGTGCTTCCCGACACAAAGAACAGCGCGACGAGCCATCCTGAGGCCCACCTGCGCCGAAGCTGGGCCGCAACCTCATCCATGTCGTGTGGCTCCCGAGCCGCCCTAACCGCTATCGGCCTTGACCCTGAGCGCCGCCCGTGGGAAGTACGACCACCCTCCCCGGCGCATCCCGATGTTCCTCCACGACAAGCTCGACTGGCACCTCTCCCGCCTGGAGAAGCAGGCCCAGGGCACCGCCGACGGCGAGCTGCGGTTGCAGCTTGCGCGGGCCCTGCTTGCGAAGGCCTGGTTCCACGGCGGCGGGGACGCTGCGCTGCACGAGGCGCTCGCCCAGGCACGCAAGGTGCTGCACCGCGATGCCACCGATGCGGGCGGCCTCGTGGCAGCCGCGCTGGCGCTCGTGCTGCTCGACCGGGGCGAGGCCGCAGACCGGTACCTTCAGGACGCGGCGATCCCAGCGGCCGACGACGCGCTGCTGCACCTCACGCGGGCCGAGCGGGCCTTGCAGCAGGGCGCTGCCGACGTGGCTGAGGAAGCGTTCTCGGTAGCATGCCGCCTCTCGCCGGATGCCTGGGAACCCCACGCCCGCCTGGGTCTCCTGCTCGCGAACCTCGTCACCGCACCGGGCACCCCTCGCCGGCGCATCGAGCACGCGAAGTACCACCTCGTGCGCGCGCTCCAGCTCGGCGCCATCACGTCCGTCGCGCCGTCGCTCCAGCACGCACTGGCCCTGCTCTGCCTGCGCACCCACCGCATGGCCGATGCCCAGCGACTGCTCAACCGTCTGCTCGACCACGACGGCTGGCGCGCCGAGGCTCGCTACCACCTGGGCCGAGTGGCCGCGCGCAGCGACCGTCACAAGAAGGCCATCCTCCTGTTCCGGCAGCACCTCACTGAGCTCGGTGAAGAGCGTGCCGAGGTGTGGACCCGCATCGGCGAGTCCTACCTGCACCTGGGCGAGCCGGCTCACGCCCGAGAGGCCTGCCACCGCGCCCTGGCGCTCCATGAAGACGACCTCGGCGCGCGCTGGGTGTTGGGCTCCGCGCTCGTGGCCGAGGGCGCTGTCGACGAAGCCCAGCGCGTGTTCCGCGACATCCTCGAGCGCGCCCCCGACCACCACGACGCGTTCGCCGAGCTGGTGCGCCTGCGCACGATTGCCGGCGATGTGCGCTGGCTTCGGCAGGCGCTCCGGAGCGAGACCGCGGTGTACGATCGCCTCCCGCACGAAGCCACCCGCATCGACCCCCAGACGGGTCGGGCTGTGCCGATCGATCCGCGCGCCACCACGCGGAGCCGCATCGACGTGCTGCTGCGCGGGCTCGGCCGTGTCGATCCGTCGGTCACCGCGACCGTCGTCGCAGCACTCGACCTCACCACCGACGAAGGCCTCCGGTTCCGCCTGTGGGAGGGTGCGCTCGACCTCCTCGCTCGTCGTCGCACCGCCGAGGTGATCGACCAGCTCGCCCATCCGGGTCGCCACTACGGGGCTGCTGCGGGTCGTGATGTGCTCACGCTCGCTCACCAGCTCACCGAAGCTCAGCTCGTGGCCGGACTGTCGGTCCAGGAAGAAGACCTTCGTCGTGCGGCGGTGGAGCGTCACGGCCCTGCCGATGATGTGACCCAGCACCGCCGCAACATCGCGCTCGAGCGCGAAGAAGCCCGAGCCTGGCAGGCGATGCTCCTGCTGGCCATCGCGAGCCATCCGGGCGCTTCGGCGCGCAACCTGCTGGTGCGCTGGGCCTCGGATGCCGACAGCGAGCTCGGACTGGCCGCGCAGGCTGGGCTGGCGATGATGGGCGATGCAGACGCTGCCACGTTCCTGCGCCAGCTGGCCGGTGAGCACGCGCTGGACCACCTCGCTCAGCGCGCGCTCGCTCCGCGCGTCGCCACCCGCGACATCGAGCCTGCGCGCCTGGTCAGCGACGACGACGACCTCGTGTGCGCCACCTGCGGCCGCCGTGGCACCCAGGTCGCCCACATGCTGGTGGGTCACGACACGGCCGTGTGCTCCGTGTGCCTCGCCACGATCGGGGAGCGCGCCGAGGAGCTGCGCACGCGGGATCCCGGCACCACCTGCCTGCTCACCGGTGCGAGCCTGCTCGATGCCGACGCGATCTACGTCTACCAGGGCGTCGCCGTGAGCAACGGCTGCGTCGATCAGAGCGTCGGTCACGACGAGCGCGAGGCCGTCGATGCGTTCCTGGCTAGCAGCTAGAGCCTGCGTCTTGGCTTCCCTCGGTCTGGCCCCTCTGGCTCGGGCCGAACCCACCCTGCCGTCCTACCGAGAGGAGGTGGTGGTGGCCGCATGGAAGGAGCTCGACGAGGCGATCACCGCGTCCTGCCGCTGGAACAAGGGCTTGGAGGGCATTGGAGCTCCCCTCACCTGCGACGCCGATCGCCTCGACGCCGTCATCGTGCAGGCCAAAGCCTTTGCCAGCCACGTGGTGAACGACGGCCGCATTCACTACCTGATGGGTCTCGCCCAGCGTCACCGGGGTGAGCTTCAGGCCGCGGAGCGTTCCTTTCGCGCGTCCACCGAGCTCGCACCGACGCGGGTGGAGGCGTGGTTCGACCTCGGCGAGCTGCTGTCACGTCGGAGGGACTGGGAGGGCGCGCGCGAAGCGTTCACGCAGGTGGTGTCACTGCTCCCCGAGGGCAAGCGCGCCTGGCCGGGCTGGTTCCAGCTCGCGCAGGTGGCGGGGCACCGAGGCGATGCGGAGGAGCTCGACCGCGCCCTCAGAGAGGCCCTCCGCCACGGGTTCACGTTCCAGATCGTGATGGGCAACGAGGGCTGGGCCGCGTTCGTGGCCGACCCTGTGTTGCGGCCGGGGCTGGAGCGGCTCATTCGGGTCTACGCGGACCCGGAGGTGGCGGGGGCGCTGCTAGCCACTCCACGAGCAACGCCCGCCAGACCGTAGGGGCCTGACGGGCGTTCCGTCGACAGAGCGAAGGAGAGCGCTGGACTAGAAGTCCATGCCGCCCATTCCACCCATGCCGCCCATTCCACCC
>CAYNFK010000082.1:2131-20915 GCA_964396405.1 uncultured Enterobacteriaceae bacterium | reverse complement strand
TCCAGGACGCCGTGGAGGCCACAGGGCGCTTCTTCCCGCCCGACCCCACCTCCCGGTATGACTGCACCCTCGGCGCAGCGGTGGCGTGCAACGCGAGCGGCGCCCGCACGTTCAAGTACGGCCCCACGCGCCCGTGGGTGGAGGCCATCACCGTGGTGCTCCCCACCGGTGAGATCCTGCGCGCCCGCCGAGGCGATCCTGTGCCCGCCGACTGGCCCCAGCCCCGCTGGACCGAGCCCGCGGTGAAGACCGCTGCCGGCTTCGCGCCGCCGCACGACCTGGTCGACGTGTTCATCGGCCAGGAGGGCACGCTCGGCATCCTCACCGAGGTCACGGTGCGCCTCACCACGCTGCCGCCCGACATCCTCGGCGTGCTCGCGTTCTTCCCCGACCGGGCCTCGGCCGTCAACGCGATGCGCGCGCTCCGCACCGCCGCCCGCACCGATCCCGACGGCGCGCTCTCGCCCCGCTGCCTCGAGTACTTCGATGGCGCCTGCCTCGCGCTCGCCCGCGGCCGCATCACCGGCGTGCCCGAGGGTGCTGGCGCGGCGCTGTTCTGCGAGCAGGAGGTGTGGGGCGATCCCGACGACCACGTGGCCGCCTGGTGGGACGCGCTCGTGGCGGCCGGCGCGCTCGCCGACGACACCATCCTCGCCACCGACGGCCCCTCGCGCACCGCGCTGCTCGCCCTGCGTCACGCGATCCCGGCCGGCATCAACGAGACCGTGGTGCGCAACGGCATGCCCAAGGTGGGCACCGATCTCTCCGTGCCCGACAATGCCCTCGACGACATGATGGACCGCTACGAGCAGGCGCCCGTGACCAGCGTGCTGTTCGGCCACCTGGGCAACAACCACCTGCACCTGAACCTGCTGCCCACCACCCCCGAGGAGCTCGTCACCGCCAAGGCGTACTACGACACGCTCGCGCGGGCGGCGATCGCGCACGGCGGCTCGGTGAGCGGCGAGCACGGCATCGGAAAGGTGAAGGTGAAGCAGCTCGCGTGGATGGTGGGCCCGGAGGTGCTGGCGTCGTTCGCTGCGCTCAAGCGTCACCTCGATCCGGCGTGGATCTTGGGCCGCGGCACGATGCTGGAAGCGCCGGCCGTCTAAGACATGTTGGGCGGGCCCCCGCCCACTCCGGCCCACGGCGGTTCCCATGTTAGACCAACAAGAGCGAGGTCGGTGCTTGCCATTCGTTGCCGTCCTGATCGCCATCCTGGCTTGCGCCGTTGGTTGCGGTGGTCCGGCGGGACCCGTCGTCAAAACCACACCAGGCGAGTCAGACGCTGCGGACGTGTCGCCATCGACATCGCCCGTGGTCCGTCGGTCGGAGCCGGTTGCCGTCCCTCACCACGCGCCAACCGTGGCTCTTCAACCGGCGGCGGATGCCGGTGCGGTCGCGAGCTCAGTGCAACGAGTGGATCGTCCGATTCCGGTGTCCGAGACAAGAATACTCGGCGTTGGTCTGGACGCTTCCGAGGCCGCAGTACGAAAGATCTTGGGGACGCCCGCGACCATCGACCGGATCAGCCAAGACCAATCAATGGCCTTGCTAAAGTACAAGCATATCAGCGTGCACTTCTGGGATGGGCAAGTCGACATCATTGAATCTGACAGCCCTCAATGGGTGACACCATCCGGGATACGTGTGGGCAGCACCCGTGAGCAGGTCATCGCAGCCTACGGACCGGCATCCGCCCGGCTAGGCGGGCCCCCGCCGGAGTCGCTCCCCATGATGCAATACCGCATCGGAGACGGATGCGACTGCTACTTCGACCTACACCTGCGGGACGGCCGGGTCGCTAGCGTCCGCGTGTGGTTCGACAATACCTAGTTCCTCGGCGGCCGGTCGTCTCGCAACGTGTCGCCCAACAAAGACTTGCGGCAGACGGGCGCGCCCGCCGCCTAAGACTCGGTGCCGGGGAGCGCCGTAGCCCAGCCCCAGCCCTCGAACGCGGCCGCCATGTGGTCCACGAACACGCGGATCTTGGGGTCGAGGAACGCGCGCTCCACGTAGACCAGCGCGATCGACGTCTCCTGTCCCACCTCCTGCTCCAGCACCGGCACCAGCCGGCCCTCGGCCAGGTCCTCGGCCGCACGGATGCGCGGCAGCAGCGTGATGCCCTCGCCGGCCACGGCCAGCTTCCACTTCAGCTCCAGGTCGTTGGTGACCACCCGGCCCTGCACCGACACCACGCCGCCTCCTCGCAGGGGCCAGCCGGTCTCGGGGCGGTCGCCGGCCTCGAAGCCTAGCAGGCAGGCGTGGTGGACCAGATCGGCCGGTGTGCGGGGCGTGCCATGCGCCGCCAGGTACGAGGGCGACGCCATCAGGTGGGTGTCGGACCGCGACAGCCGCCGCACCACCAGCGAGGGGTCGCGCAGCAGGCCCGCGCGCAGCGCCACGTCGATGTTCTCGCGCACGAGGTCCACATGGCGGGTGCTGGCGCTCACCTCCAGGCGCACCTCGGGCCAGCGGTGCAGGAAGGAAGCGAACGCCTCGGCGAGCACCGTGAGCCCAGGCGGCGCCGCCACGCGCAGCACGCCCCGCGGCACGTCGTCGAGCCGCTCCACCGCCGCCAGCGCCTCGCGCGCTCCCTCCACCACGCTGCGCGCCCGCAGGTAGAGCTCGTGCCCTGCCTGGGTGGGCACCAAGCGACGGGTGGAGCGGTGCAGCAGCCGCACGCCCAGGCGCTCTTCTAAGCGCGCGAGCTGACGGCTCAGCGTGGGGCGCGGCATCGAGAGCAACCGCGCCGCCGCCGACACGCTCCCCGAGTCCACCACCGCCACGAAGCCCGCGAAGCCTTCGGCTGGGTCCACCCGCTCTCCTGTGCCAAAAACGCACAGATGATGCTCAATCGCACCGGCTTGTGACGTTTGTGACCAGTGCCTATCCTAGCGCTCCACCCAGGAGCCATCATGATTCGCTTCGTCTACCCCATCGTCACCGGCCTCTTCGTGCTCGCCATGGGCATGTCCGGATTTCTCTACCTGACCCAGGCCGCACCCATGGTGGAGGGCGTGCACGACGGCCTCGGCTACCCGCTGCACGTCTTCGCGATCCTGGGCACCGCCAAGCTGCTCGGCGTGATCGCCATCGCCGCGCCGGGCTTCGCGAAGCTCAAGGAGTGGGCCTACGCAGGCTTCACGTTCAACCTGTTGGGGGCCGTGTGGGCCCACCTCGCCGAGGGCCACGGTGTGAGCGGCGCAGCCCCCGCCGCGGTGATGGCGGTGCTCATGGCGGTGTCGTACGCCACGCGCCCGGCCAGCCGCCGGATCGACGTCGTGGCGTGATCGTCGGCGCTACCAGCGTCCTTGGATGTTGTGCAGGAACCCGTAGGGGTAGCCCACATCGAAGGCGCTGGCGGTGTCGAGCCGGGCCATCTGCTCGGTGCTGAGCACGAGCTCCGCCGCCGGCAGGTTCTCGGTGAGCTGCTCCACCGAGCGCGCGCCGAAGATCACGCTGGTGACCGCCGGCTTGTGGAGCAGCCAGGCCAGCGACACCTGACCCACCGTCGCCCCCGTCTCCGCCGCGACCGCATCGAGCGCCGCCAGGATCTTCCAGTTGCGCTCGGTGTCGAGCCCTTCCAGGCGCTGACGGTACTTGTCGAGCCGGGTGCCCTCGGGCGGCGGCGCGTCCTTGCGGAACTTGCCGGTGAGGAAGCCGCCCGCGAGCGGCGACCACGGCAGGATGCCCAGGCCCTTCTCCACCGCCAGCGGCACGTGCTCCCGCTCGATGTCGCGCACGAGCAGGCTGTACTGGAGCTGCATCGTGGCGAAGCCCACGAGGTGCTGGGAGCGGCTGGTCCACAGGCTCTCGAGGATGCGCCAGGCCGCGTAGTTGCTGCAGCCCACGTAGAGGATCTTCCCGGCGGTGACGAGGTCGTCGAGGGCGCGCAGGATCTCGTCCTCGGGGGTGTCGAGGTCCTGCATGTGGATCTGGTAGAGGTCGATACGGTCGGTCTGGAGGCGCCGCAGGCTGTCGTCGACGCACGTGAGGATGCGGCGACGTGAGGCGCCGGTGCCGTTGGGGCCCTGCGCCATGCGGAAGCGGAACTTCGTGGCGAGCACCACCTCGTCGCGGCGGCCGCTGGCCGCGAACCACCGGCCCACCACGCGCTCCGAGAGGCCGTCCTGGCCGTAGACGTCCGCCGTGTCCCAGAAGTTGATGCCCGCGTCGAGCGCGGCGGTGAGGATCGCCTGGCTGGTGGCCTCGTCGGCCCCGATCTGGTGCATGAAGCTGTTGGCGTCAGCCTCGCCCAGCGTCATCGTGCCGAGGCACAGCGTGGACACGTCGACGCCGGTGCGCCCGAGCTTGCGGTACTTCATGGACTCTCCCGAGGTGCTGGACCTACGCCGCGGCCCGTCCGCACGCGCGTCACGGATTGGAAGGACCCACCGGGTCGCTGCACTGGGGGCCGGCGGATACCCCCCGGGTGCGCCAGGGAGTGCCGGGCCGTGTCCAGCCACGAACGTTCCGCTCCGCGCGCGCCGCACCCTGCCACCCGCTTCGTCCTCGTGGGGGCCGCGATCCTCTGGGGGATGGTGGCGGTCGGGCGCCTCGTCGATGCCGACCTCAGCACCGTGCTGTGGACCGATCGCGACCTCTGGCGTGCCGCGCGCGTGTTCCAGGACTGGCCCACAGCTGGCGCCGAGATGAACTACGGCAACGGGGCCCGCGTGCCCGGCGGGGCCTACCTCTACGTGCTCGCCGCGCTCCAGGCGGTGTTCGGCTCCGCAGCCGCCATCCACCGCAGCCTGCTCGCCCTCGAAGCCCTGGCGTTCGCCGGCGTGGGCTGGGCGATCGCGCGGCGACACGGCGCGGTCGCGGGCCTCGTCACCGCCTGGCTCTGCTTCGCGCCCAGCGACGCCACCCGCGCCAACGTGTGGCTGTGGAACCCGAGCTTCATCCCGCTGGCTGTGGCGCTCTCGGTGGTGCTGCTCGACGTCGCGCTGCGCCGTCCCGGCTGGGCGTGGTTGGGCCTGTGGGGCTTCGTGGCGGCGCTCGGCGCCAGCGCCCACGCCACCGTGGCGGGGTGGGGTCTGTTCACCGTGGTGGCCTTGATCGTGCAGCGACCGCGGTGGGTGGCGTCGCGCGGCGTCGCGCTTGGAGTGGGCGCGCTGCTGCCCTACCTGCCCTACGTGGTGCGGGAGCTCGTGCAGCCCACGAACGCGGTGGTGCTGCGGGATCAGCCGCCGATGAGCGCGTTCGGGGGGCTGGCGCGCTTTCGTCCCCGGCTGGCTTCGTTTCAGGAGGTCGGCGAGGCGCTGGTGCCCGGACTCCCCGACGCTGGCGCGCTGGGCCTCGTGCTGAGCTTCGGCGCGGTGGGGCTCCTGGTGTGCGGTCTTGCCCTCGCTGTCCGAAGGGGCGTCCCCGACGACGATCTCGTCGGCACTGTCGGCCTCGCAGGCCTGTTGACCTTCGTGTACCTCGCTGTCGACAGCACCCTGAACCACGAAGCCCGCTACCTGATCGTGCTGATCGTGCCGTTCGCTGTGGTGGCGGGTCGGGGGGCTGCGATCCTCACCGGCCCTGGCGGCCTGCGCGGCCTCCTGGGTGCCGGCACCGCGCTCGGCCTCGCCGCCGCGTGGCCGGTCGCCGACGTGGCCCGTCAGTGGGCGGTCGACGACCCGAGCCCGCTCGCGTCGCTCTCAGCGTGGGAGGCCACGCTGGCCCAGGTGGAAGCGACCACGAAGCTGCCGCCCGAGGCGCTCGCAGGGCGTCTGCTCGTGGTGTCGTGGGATGCGGACGCGGGCTCGTGGCAGGCCTCCAAGCCGATGCCGATGGAGCGGAGCCTGCAGCGGCGCGGCCAGGGTTTCCCCGGCTCCCTCGCACCGCCCTGCTTCGCGCTCGTGCGGGCGAGCGCGTCGATCCCGTCGCCGGATCGCGCTGTGGCGGCGCTGGTGGATCCTGAAGGACCTGCCTACGAGCGGCTGAGCGTGCAGGACCTCGCTCCGAACCTGCGGTTGGAGAGGTTCACCTCGCCCACAGGGCGCTGCCCCACGTCAGCCTCCAACCGCTACGTGCCCACACCTCGCGAGGCGCTCGCGCTACCGCTGTGGGCGGAGATGGCGCCCGGCGAGGTGCGGAGGCTGCCGTCGTCGGAGGGCGAGGCGCTGGTCGCGATCCGAACCGCACCGGCGCGGGGTGCGCCGCCCTCGCACCAGGGTGCGATGCTGCTGCTGGCGCTGCGGGCGGTGTCGGGCGGGCTCGACGTTGCGCTGGAGAGCAACCAGCTCCGGGGAGAGGCGTACAACGGGGGCTGGTACGACAACGCCTCGCTGCGCGGCGCCGAGCTGGTGCTCGAGCGGAGCGACGGGCCGTCGGTGACCGTGAGCCTGCACCCGGGCACGCTGGGTCCGCGGGGGGTGGTGACGCCGATCTCGCTGCATGCAGCGGTGTTGCCGGGGGTGTACGGCGTGCGGCTGCGGGGGGTGCTCGGGACGCCTGGGGGGGACGAGCACGAGGCGGGGCCGGGGTGGATCGAGGAGCCGCTGGAGGTGGAGGTGGGCGAGGTGGTGGTGCCCTGATCGGAACGGCGCAGCCGACGGATGCCTGACTCGGACCGGCAAAGCCTGGGGTAGACTTGGGAAATGGCGTCGCACCCCAAGGCCTCGAAGTCGTCCGCCGCTCGCCGGGGAGCGGTGCTGGCGGTGTGCGCGCTGTGTGCGGGTGGCCTTGCCGTGGGCCTCGTGGCTCAGGCGCCTGCGCCGGCGGTCCCTCCGCAGCGTTCGAAACACGCCGACGCCGACCCATCGCCGGTCCGCCCGTCCGTGGGCCACCAAGCTCCGGCTCCCGAGACGCCTGCGGAGCCAAAGACGGACGGGGAGAAGGCGTTCCTGTGTGTGATCGAGGGGGTCACGGCTCAAGAGCTCACGGCGTTCTCCATCAGCGTCCAATGGTCGGACGGCACCGTACGGCAAGCCCGCTTCGACTCGCCGCCATCCGAACGGGACGGCGCCTTCCTCATGGACTACGACGGCCCCGACATCGTCGGGTTCCGCCTAGAGGCCGACGGTTTCCTGCCGACCGATGGAACCATTGTGGGTGGCCGCTGCACCGAACGCCTTGTGGTGGAGCGCGCTGCGTCGGTACGCGTCCGGCTGGAGGGCCTGCTCGGGGACGACGCTTGGGTGGAAGGCTGTGGGGACATCGTTTGGGGGGGCATTCGGGAAGTGGTCCTGGAGGCGCCACCCGGGCAAATGTGCACCTACACGGCCACACGCGTCGATGGTCACGTGCACGCTTCGAGCGAGCCCGTCACCGTGCGGGTGAGCCCGCAGCACGGAGCCGACCTCACCCTCCATCTTCCTGAGCACCTTCAAGGCGGAATCGGTGCGACCCTCGACGAGGCGCCCGAGGGTGTGGTCCTCCTCGACCTTCGCACAGACGGAACCGGCGCTGCGGAGGGCCTACGGCCCGGCGACACCATCACCCGCGTCAACAGCCAGAGCACGGTGGGCTGGTCCGCGGATGAGTTCGAGGCGGAGGTCATGGGCGACGATGGCACGAGCGTGGAACTCACGGCGCTCCGCGACGGCAAGTCGTTCGACGTTGTGGTCACGCGCGGCGCGCTCGACGACGGGAGGGAGTTCTTGGGAAGAAGCACAACCGATCCGTCCACACACTACTATGCGGAAAGGCCAGGGCTGTGGATGGGCGAGCAAGCTGGCGAGGGCGCCGAAGCGACCGAGTGGGAGTCGTTCGGGGTGGCAGAGGAGCCGGGGATCGAGCGGATGAGAGAGTTGCGGGATGTGGAGTAGCGCAGCGCCCCATGGCTCCGCCTGGGAGCCAACGCTCTGCGCTGAGTCCACGACCGGGGCTCCGTTGTGCCCATTCCCGCCTCCACCTCAAACCCCTAACGACCATCACCGTGGTGCCGCGGACAACTCCTGTCCGCCCAGTGGGCGCCCCCTCGACGGGAACGTGGGCGAGTCGGGTGAGCAGCGGCGCGGCCGACGGATGCCTGACTCGGAGCGCCAGAGCCTGGGGTAGACTTGGGAAATGGCGTCGCAACGCAAGGCCTCGAAGTCGTCCGCCGCTCGCCGGGGAGCGGTGCTCGCGCTTTGTGCGCTGGGCGGTGTGGGGATGGCCATCGCCTTGATGGCGGGTCCGCCGTCGGTGCCTGTGCCTCCGCGTGCGAAGTCGATCGTGATCAACCCGCCCGCGGAGGTGCCGTCCGCCCTGCTCCTCCCGAGCGCGGAACCTGTGGCGCCCGTCCCCGACGTGAAGACCTTCCTGTGCGTGATCGAGGGGCTGACCGCAGAGGAACTCACCACGATCTCGGTCACCTTCTGGGGCGCCGACGGCAGCCGTGTGCGGGGGCGGATCGCCGCCCCTCCTCGCACGCGCGACGGGGCCTTTGTGCTGTCGTACGACGGTGCCACCATGCTGCGACTTCAGCTGGAGGGTGAGGGCTTCGACCCGCTGGAGAGCGCCGTGGTCGACGGACGCTGCGTGGACACGCTCGTCGCGAAGCGCACCGTGCCTGTGCGCGTGCGGGTGCTGGGTCCGCTGGGGGAGAAGGCGTGGGTGGAAGGCTGTGAGGCCCACGTCGCTGTGGTCGACCGCGACGTCGTGCTGGGGGTTCCGGCGGGGCGCGAGTGCGTCATCCGGGCCCGACGCCTGGATGGTGTGCTCGAGGCGCGGAGCGACGAGGTCACGGTGCGCGTGAGTCCTCCGCAAGGCCCGGACATCACCGTCACCCTGCCCCACCACGTCCAAGGCGGCATCGGGGCCCAGCTCGGCGAAGCACCCAATGGGCTGGTGCTCTTGGACGTTCGCACCGACGGCCCCGGGGCTGCTGCGGGACTGCGGCCGGGCGACGTCATCACCCGGGTCAACGGCGAGACCACCGCGGGCTGGCGCGCCGAGGACTTCCAGGCCGTGGTGATCGGAGACGCTGGGACGGACGTCGAACTCACGGCGCTGCGTGACGAGAGGTCGTTCGACCTTGTGATCACCCGGGGCGCTTTGGACGACGGGAAGGAGCCCGGGGCGGCGGGCGCCCCCACCCCACAGCGGCCCGGGCTGTGGATGGGCCGCGGGGCGGGCAAGGAGGTGGAGGCGATCGAGTGGGAACGGATCGAAGAGGAGGTGCCGGGGGTCGAGCGGTTGAGGGAGTTGGGGTACGTGGAGTAGCAGGGTCGAACCGGACGACGGCGCCGGGCACGGTCTCGCGCCAAGACGCCAACGGAGTGGGGAGCACCCAAACGCCCGACCCCTTGCTTTGCGTCTTTGCGTCTTTGCGTGATCCTCATCCCGCTCCGCCCCACAGGTGGAGGGGGTCCCTTCGACCTGAGAAGGGGGTCGGACGGCGCGTTCGGGCATGCGGAAGAAGTCCCAGGCCTGCGGCAGTCGTACAAGCGCGTGCGGCGAAAGTCCCGAGCCCGCGGAGAACGTCCCAGGCCTGCGGCAACGGTACAACGGCGTGCGGCAAACGTCCGGAGGGCGCGGCAGTCGTACAAGGAGGTGGGGCGGCCACTTTCTGTCCGCTTAGGGGACGGGCGTGCGGCTTCGCTCCCCCTCACGCTGCGCCCCTGTCACGCCTTGTCCCGTTCCCCACGTCCATGATGCTGGTTTTCTAGCACCTGCTAATTTTCCAGCAGTTGCGGACCCCCGCAGCCCCAGGAGAACCCACCATGCGACCTCTCATCCTGCTGATGATCCCCCCGCTGCTCGCCGCCAGCGAGCCCGTCGCCGAGCCGCCTGTGGCCCCTGTGGAGGTGCAGGTGTCGGCCTGGTCGGCGGAGTCCGGGTTCGCGCCGCCGCGGCGACTCGACGCCCCGGCCGATCCCATCGTGCCCGCGAAGGACGGCACGAGGTCGGTGAAGGTCGCCGTGCTGGAGCCTACCGACGGCGCGCTGACCTTCCCCGCCAACCCCGCCGCCGTGCAGGCCGAGGTGGAGCGCAACGCGGGGCTCTTGCAGCGCTGCTGGGCGTCGCGCGCCGGGGCCCTGTCGGTGCGCGAAGGCCTGGTGGAGATCCACGTGCACATCGGTCCCGACGGGCTGGTGCACGGTCAGTGCATCGGGGGCGACTCGTTCGGCGACGACGCGCTGCTGCGCTGCGTCAACGACCTCATGGCGATGGGACGCTACCCCACGAGCCTCGGCACCGTGGACGTGAGCCTGCAGTTCCAGCTGACCTCGCCCCGTCGCTGACGACGAAGTGGTCAGGGCGCAGGCGCAGGCTTGCACTCCGCCACACTCGGCGCTGCGGTCCACAGCGGCAGGGGTCCCGCGAGGGCCACCGCCGCCACCACGGCCAGGCCCGCCAGCGCCGCCGTGCGCGCCCGAGACGTGGTGCGCGTTCGGGGCTCGAGCACCGCGCGGATCCTCGGCCCGAGCAGCGCGTGGCCCATCCCGAGCGCCACGACCTGCGGGGACGGACGACCCAAGCTCAGCAGCAGCGCGGCGTAGTCGCTCGCGCACACACCCGAAGCCAGGACCGCGTCGTCGGCGGCGTGCTCCGCCTCCGCGACGAGCTCACCCCGTGCGTAGCGCACCAGCGGGTGGAACCAGAACACCACCTCCACCCACCACGCCCAGGCGTGCACGCCCCAGTCGTGCCGCGCCACGTGGGCACGCTCGTGCAGGAGCGCGGCGTGCTGCTGGGTCGAGCTCCACTCTGTCGCTGCGACGGGCAGCAGGATCTGAGGCCGGAACAGGCCCCACGTCAGGGGTCCTGCGAGGCCCTCGACGTAGGCCACGCCCGGTCCCAACGCCGCCGGGACGGCTCCAGCAGCCAGGCGACGTAGACCCAGCCACGCACGCACCGGGCCCACCACCGACGCGCCCACGCCCACGGCCCACACACCCAGCCAGGCCGGCGCATCCACCGCTATTGCTGGACCCCGGGCAACCGCAGCGACGAGCACCAGCGGCAGCGAAGCGAGCGCCGCCGCCCACACGACATGACGCTGGGCGGCCGATCCCCGCCGAAGCAGTGTGCGGTTCACCAGCCACGCCCCCGCCAGCACCCCACTGGCCTTGAGCCCGGCGTCGACCAGCGCGCCCGCGGCCACCGCCAGCGCCGGCACGCCGCTCATCGTCCCTCCGCGCGTGCCGCTACGATCGCGGCCTGCAGGGCCTCCAGCTCGGCGGCATCGAGCTCACCGTCGGCCACCAGGGCCAACGCGGCACGTGCCGGCGACCCGTCGAAGAACGTGGCGACCACCCGCTGCAGCGCCGACACGCTCGCTGCGTTCGACGAGACCGTGGGCTCGTACAGGTAGCGCTTGCCTTCCTGGCGGTGCGTGAGGTGACCCTTCTCCACGAGGATGCCCAGCAGCGCGCGCACGCCCGAGTAGCTGGGCGCATCGGGCAGCTCGGCGTGCACGTCGGCCACGGCGGCGCTCCCACGTCGGTACACGACGTCCATGATCTGGCGCTCGCGGCGGGAGAGGGGATCCTTCATGCAGGTTTTCTAGCAGGTTGCACGACGCGGCACCAGGTCGACCAACGATCCGAGGGGGTCCACCGTCGACGTCGGCTCCGATCCCGATGGTCGACGTCCGAGGGGTCCTCCTCTGGTAGAGTGCGGGTGGACCGTGCCCCATGTCCTTCCAGGGCTCGATCCCGATCCACCCGGAGACTCCATGAACCCGTACAAGCTCCTGGCTGCTGCTGCAGCCGTGCTCCTCGCCTCCTGCGGCGACCCCTCGTCGGGCGCGCCCCAGGTGCGCGTCGGTGTGCAGGCGCTCACCCTGCCGGGCGTCACGAACGCCGTCTACGACATCACCGTGCTCAACGACACAGGGGACGTCGTGTGGTCGCGGCGCGTCGACTCGGTGGCCTACGGCGATGGCCGTGGCTCGCTCACCTACGTCGGTCCCTGCGATGCCCAAGACAACGACGGGGACGGCACCGCGCTCAACGTGGTCCAGCTCTGGGTGGTGGATCTGCCGCCGCTCCGGTCGACCGACTGGGTGAACCCCACGGCGAACGGCCCGCTCGTGCAGACGCTGGAGTGCCAGGAGAACGCCGACACCCGCGTCGACTTCCAGATCGCGATCCTGCGCGAGGCGAAGCAGGGCTTCTTCGACATCATGGTCGACTTCGAAGACATCTTCTGCTCGGCTAAGCTCGACTGCACCGACGACATCGGGGCACCCCTCGACCTGCTGCACAACCCGCAGACCGGTCAGCGCGATGCCACGGCCGTGCTCGCGTTCGCCTGCACCGCGGGCGAAGGCTCCGCCACGAACCTGCACATGGACGACGTCGTGATCGCGTGCGCGACGGGCGAGACCTACGTCGTGGATCCGTCCCAGGAAGGCGTGGGCGGCGGCGCACCCCCGCTGCTCTTCGGAGACCTCGTGATGCGTGGCGGTGAGCAGCTCCTCAGCGGCAACAAGGGGTACTGGAACGTCGCCGTGGGCATGGACCTGAGCCTGTTCGGCTCCTCCAACGGCGGCCACAAGGACTGCGTCCTCCGCACGCGCGCCACGGCCAGCGACGGCGGCCTCCCCAACGGCTCCACCCCGGCCGGCGTGTCCTACCCGTACGTGAGCTTCGACGTGCCGCTCAGCGACGCGGCCGGGCTCGTGTGCAGCCAGCACCCGCTCGAAGGCGGCAACGGCGTGTCGGTGCAGTACGGCACCGGCGTGACGTTCAAGCACGGGTACAGCCTGAACGGGACGCCGTAAGGCGCTGAACGTGGGGTGCCGTGGCCGGGAGGGCCGTGACACCACCGGGTGAGGACCGGGCCGTGCCAGCGCATTCGCTTTGGCACGGCCCGTGCTGGTTGGGAGACCCAGCACCCTCACCCCAGGAGTCCCCATGAAGCGCAACGTGCCCGTCTCCACCATCATGACGGCCAACCCCTTCACCGTGCACCACGGCCAGACGTTGTCCGAGGTCCACAAGGCGATCAGCACCGGTGGGTTCCACCACGTGCCCGTGGTGAGCGGCTCGAAGCTGGTCGGCATGCTCTCCAGCACCGATCTGCTCCGTGTCACCTATGACTACGGCCAAGACGACCGCATGAAGGACGCCGTCCTCGACGACACCCACACCATCGAGGGCCTCATGGTCACCGACGTGAAGACGCTGTCGTCAGACCAGCCCATCCGCACGGCCTTCGAGGTCCTGGCCGAGGGCCGCTTCCACGCGCTGCCGATCGTCGATGATGGCGCCCTGGTCGGCATCGTCACCACCACGGACCTCCTGCAGTACGCCCTCGAGCAGTACTGAAACCCCCTCATCCTGGAGGCCACATGGCCATGGACTTCAAGCCCTTTCGCGACGCCCTCGTCGACAAGCTCGACACCATGGAGCGCCGCACCGGGGCGGTGGAAGCGAACCTCCGTGGCGGGGATGGCCGCCTGGAGCTCGACTCCCAGGACCGGGCCTCGCTCACCGAGAACGACGAGGTGCTCGTCGCGCTCGACGACGCAGGACGGGACGAGATCGTGCTGCTCCGCAGCGCGCTCGACCGCCTGGATGCCGGCACCTACGGCACCTGCCTGCGCTGTGGCGGCGGCATCGCGCCCGGTCGCCTGGCGGCCCTGCCCGAGGCCCCGTTCTGCGCGGCCTGCGCCGCCGGCATGGAGTGAGCGGTGAACCTGGATGCGCCGATCCGCCGGTTCATGACCGGCCACGTCAACACCGTGTCGGTGGGCGCTTCGCTCACCGACGCGCGCACGCTGATGGTCAACGGCGGCTTCCACCACGTGCCCGTCGTCGATGGCGAGAACCTCGTGGGCATGCTCTCGGCCTCCGACCTGCTGGGCACCCTCAAGGCCCAGGATCCCGAGCTGGCCGACACCGGCGTGGTGCTCGACGATCGCGTGGTGTCCGAGGTCATGTCTCGGGTGCCCGTCACGGTGTCGATCGACGCAAGCGTGCGCGAGGCCGTGGTGCAGTTCGCTGAGAGCGGCTTTCACGCCGTGCCGGTGGTGGCAGGGTCGCGCCTCGTGGGCATCTTCACCACGCGTGATCTGGCGAGGCACCTGCTGGGCGCGTAGCGCTCGTCAGTCGCCGCGGGCCCACCGCGTCAGCACGGCCTCATCGAGGGAGGCCGGGTGGCCCTGCCACAGCACGGCGCCGTTTCGCACCACGAGCGCGTGAGGCACGCCGTTCACACCGGCACGGGTCTTGGTGGACTCCGGCACCACCGCGATCGGAAAGCGCACGCCGGCCCCGTCGAGCACGCGACGCGCGCTGGCCTCATCGGCCCCCTTCGAGAGCGAGGTGAGCCCGACCACCTCGACCCCGCGGGCACGCGCGCTCATCGCCTGGAGCCTGGGCAGCTCCGCACGGCAGTAGCCGCACCACGGCTCCCAGAACACCAGCACCTCCAGCCCGCGGCCGTCCGCCCTTCCTTGGAGCCAGCGGGCGCCGCCGTACCAGGAGCCCTTCGAGCTCGACCCCGACGACGCCTGCGTGGCGCCGCGGCCGCGCAAGATCTGCACTTGGGGCTCGGCCGACCGCGAAGCCCCAGCGGGAGATCCGGTGGCCTGGGCGGCTTGCTCGGCCTCTTGGGCGAGCGCACGCTCGGCGGCGGCAGCGATGGCGGCCGTCGCAGCGTTGACGCGCGGTGCGGCCGGCTCGGCCGGCGGCGTGGCGGGCGGCTCCGGCGCGCACGCGAGCAGCGAGGTCAGCGTCCAGATGGCACAGCGCATGGCTCCCCCAGAGAGCGCATACCCGCAGGAGCCGCCCAACGCGCAACCGCTCCGCGACCTGTGCTAGCGTCCGCCCCGCAGGAGGGGTCCATGGACGAGAAGGTCCACGACCAGGGCAATGGCGCGCGCATCCGGGTCGCTCAGGGTGCAGGCGTGGAAGACGTCGGCGGATGGCTGGTAGCGGGACGGCATCCAGCCCACCCCGCCTCCCAACGCGCCTCAACACGCGCCCTTGCCGACCGACCTACGACCGGTGAAGCCCCGTCCTTGGAGGTCTTATGCGCCTGATCCTCGTTGCCACCGCCATCGCCGTCCTCAGCGCCTGTGCCGGGGCCGCCTCGTGCGACCTGCGTGAGGCCACGCTGTCCGACCCCGAGCCCCGCTGCCAGGAGCGCACCGGCACCCAAGGCACGCCGCTGTTCTCGGCCTTCTGCGACCCCATCGGCGGTGAAGGCATCAACGGCGAGTGCCCCGACCAGGACCAGATCGTGGCCGGCTGCCGCGAGACGATCATCGGCGGCGATGTCACCGACTGGTACTACCCGCCCGAGACCGAGGAGACGGTGCAGCTGAAGTGCGACGAGGACGACTACACCTTCGTGGAAGCCGGTACCTGATCGACGCAGCCTGGGTCCTCGATGCGGGGCCCCAGCGACGTCGTCACGACGTCACGGTGACCGCCAGGCCGTGCCACGCCTCGTGCGTCAGCGCGTCCACCATCACCTGAGCGACGTCCGCGCGGCTGATCTTGGCGAAGCTGCCCGGTGCGAGCTCGGTGCCCACCTGCACCCGGCCCGTCGCCGGGCCGTTGGTGAGGATCACCGGCCGCACCGACGTCCACGCGGCGTGCCCGGCCTGGAGGAGGGCCTCCGCGGCGGCGTGATCGGCGTACGGCGTCGCGATGGAGGTGCGGTCGATCATCTGGCGGAACACCCAGCCAGCACGGGCATAAGAATCGCCCACCCCGAAGGCCGAGCAGTGCACGATCCGAAAGCCGGGACCTGTGGCCGCGAGCACGTTGGCCACAGCGCGCTGCACCACATCCGGGGGCGTGGCCAGCGGCGACCAGAGGTTCCACTCCGTGGCGCGCTGCACGTTGGCCGCCACCAGCGCCGCGTCACACCCCTCGACGGCCCGCGCGACGTCGGTGGCCTCGCGTGCGTCGCCCGGCACCACCTCCACCCCGGCCGGAAACATCGACGCCGCCGCCGTCCGCGACATGGCGCGTACCTCGTGCCCGGCCGCCAGCGCGGCCTGCACCAACAGCCGTCCCGTCCGCCCCGCCGCCCCGATCACCACGACGCGCATCCACCCTCCCCGCACCCGACCTGTAAGCGGTCCTGCGCTCGGTCGTTCTACAGCGGTTCCCAGTCACGTTGACACGAGGAGCGCCAGTCCCGCGCCCCGACGGGAGTGTAGTCATCTACATGACCAAGGGGCGCGGGCCAGCGACGAAGGATCAACGTGGCTGGGGGCCGCTGTACGGCTGGAGGTCGCCCCTGCACGCTCTCTGCGCTACCGTCGACACGTTCCCTGGAGCGTGGTTCCTGCTCGACCGCCCCGCGCCGGCGCTGGTGGCCCACGTTCGCCTCGACGACGAGCGTGCGGTGGTGCTGCGCCTGCAGTCCGGCGACACCTCGGCGGCCGCGGTCCTGTACGGCTGGTTTCGCGATCCCGTGTGGCGCGCCATCCTCGCCCGTCTGCCCGACGTGGCGCTCGCCGAGGACGTGCTGCGCGACACCTTCCGCACCGTGCTGGAGAAGATCGGCAGCTACACGCCCACCGACGTGAGCGTGGGCTTTTGGATCCGCCGCATCGCCGTGAACAAGGCGATGGACGCCCACCGCCTGCGCGCCCGCGACCAGGCCCTCCAGGAGCGCCTTCAGGCCGACACTGAGTCCGCGCGTCCGGCCTCCCCGCCCCGTCCCGACCGCGCCCTGGAAGCCGAGGACACAGCCCGCGACGTGCAGACCTCCCTCTCTCGCATGAACGATCGTTACGCCGAAGCCCTGCGCCTGCGTATGCTTGACGACCTCCCCCGTGAGACCTGTGCCGAGCGACTCGGCATCACCCTCGGCACCTTCGACGTGCTGCTGCACCGCGCCGCTAAGGCCTTCCGCAAGGTGTACCCCCCATGAACGAGACCCAGCAGGCCGAGCTGCTCGCCGCCTGGCTCGCCCAGGGCGGTGGACCTGTGCCCGAAGGCCTCGACGCCGATGTGGTGGAGGCGATGCTGGTGCTGCGTCCGGAGCTGGCACCGCCCCCCGCCCTGACCCTCGATCAGGTCCTCGCTGACGTGTCCACAGGACCGTTCGCGCCCCGCGCCTCGGCGCTAGGCAGCGAGGAGGCTGCGACGGTGCCCGCGCCCGCCAACCGACGCGCGTGGTGGGTGGGCCTGGGCGGTCTTGTGGCAGCGGCGCTCGTGGCGATCGCTGTGCTGCCCGAGCCGATGAGCCCGGCCGACCCGGCGGCAAAGCGTGACGCCGCGCTGGCCGAGCCTGTCGTGGCCGCGAGCAGCCCAGCACCTGCGCCGCCCAACGAGCCCGTCGACCTCGACGCCCGCAAGGATGAGGCCGCAGCCCCCGAGGCCGAGCGCAAGGCACGTGCCGAGGCGCCCGAGCTCGTGGGGGGCCTGGGCCTCAAGGGCAGCGGAGAAGGCGGCGGCGGTGCCGGCTACGGCAGCATCGGCGCAGCCACCACGCGCGCCCCACCGGTGGAAGAAGACGCCGACCGCAATGAAGAGACCGTCGCGCCAGCGAAGGCCCTGCAGGCGCAGACGCCCACGGCCCCGGAACCCGACGCCTCCGTCGGCCAGGAGGCCGCGGGAGCGCCTCCGTCCCCACCTGCGTCTCCGAGCGGGGGTCTCATCGGCGTCCGCGCGGGGTCTGCTTCGGGTCGTGCCGCAGCGCCTGCGCTCGCGAAGAAGGAGAGCGCCAAGCCCCAGCGCGAGGCCGCCGCAGCCGACCTGGAAGCCGCCGACGAAGCCGAGCGAGCCAGCGACGACCTCGTCACCCTGTCCGACGCCCCGGCCGCCTACGCCGACGTGCGCGCCGAAGCGGGGCGTCTCGCGGCATCCCAACCCCTGGCCGCCGCCCGCATGCTGGAGCCTTGGGTCATCGCCCCCATCAACCAGGGGCAGCGCGCGGCGCTGGATGCGGCCACCTGGGCGCTGAAGGCCGGCGATCGTGTGTACGCCGCGCAGCTCGTGCGCGCGGGTCTCGCGCTCAGCGCCGATCCTACGCCCGCACGCGACGCCCTCCTGGCCCTGCTCAACGATGCGGAGCGGGCCCCCTGATCAGGCGCGGTAGAGCTGGCGCAGGTCGTCGGGCGTGACCGAAGGCGGCTCGCTCACGTGGGCCGCGATGCGCGGCGCGAGCCGGTTCGTGACCGTGTGAAAGCCGAGCGCACCCACCACCACGCACAGGGTGGCCACGGCCGCTGAGCCCAGCACCACCGCCGGCTCGGTCTGCGTTCCAATCCGCCAAGCCACGAGCAGCGCCAGCCACGGCAGCGGCACCCACCAGCGCTCCAGGCCCAAGCACCACGACCACACCGCCCACCCCAGGTGGTGCAGCGCGAGACCCGCCACCGCCGCCTGCGCGATCGAGCCGGTGAACCACCCCACCATCAGCGCCGGCACCACACGCGACAGCACCGTGATCCACGCGAACATCCAGGCGTGGCCCACGTAGTCGGGCATCTCCATGCGCGAGAACAGCGCCGCGATGTTCCGTCGGTCGACGGCCAGCACCAGGTCCATGTCGAGGGGGTGGGCCGGCATCGCGTGGCGGTCGGCCAGCGCGCGATGCTTCGCAAACACCTCGGCGAGCGGGAGCTGGTCCACCAGCTGCGCCCAGTAGTTCACCTTCGGCGTGGAGGCGGCCGTGATCTGCTGCGACTCCCCCGCGAGCCACAGCATCAGCTTGTAGAGGCCGGGCACCCGCGCGCCGTGGAACAGCCCGGCCGCAGCCAGGTTGGGCCTCGGCTCGGGGGAGAAGCGCCGCATCGTGCGTGCGATCGCGCCCGACGTGCTCAGCCGCACGAACGTGACCCACTCCCCATCGGCGTTCACCTCGAGACTCGCGGAGTCGAGGGTCTGGGGATGCTCGAAGATCCAGGCGTACTGGACCCCCGAGGTCATCGCATCCAGGTTGGAGA
>CAYNFK010000082.1:0-2031 GCA_964396405.1 uncultured Enterobacteriaceae bacterium | reverse complement strand
TGCTCGAAGATCCAGGCGTACTGGACCCCCGAGGTCATCGCATCCAGGTTGGAGAGCTCGGTCAGCCACGCGAGGCGCTCAACAGCCTGCGGGTCCCCCGACTCGGCTTCGATGCGCGCCTGGGCCAGCTCTTCGGGGGAGCAGTCGGGACCGCAGCGCTCACCGTCTTCCATCACCACGCCCTCACGACCCAGCTCCCGAAAGCCCAGCACTTCGAGCTCGGCGGCGAGCGCCGCCAGCGGGGCCAGCGCCTTGCGGGCAGCCGGGGTGTTGGTCGCATCAAACATCTGCACGTCGTCTGGCGACCACCGCGGCGCATCTTCCGACATCGATCCCCCCAGCCCCTCCGTCTACCCTGCGGGCCAACCCGGGGCGCGCGCGCTAGGTTCGCGGCCTGGAAGTCCATGACGAACGGCCCTCGCATCGCCCGCGCGCTCGCCCACCTTCTCGATGGTGAGCGCGCCACCGATGTGGCCGACCACCTCGCGTACGACGACGCCGGCCACGGCTACGACGTGTTCGGAATGAACCCCGAGTTCGTGGGCCTGGGCGAGGCGATCGGCAGCCTGATGTACGACCGGTGGTTCCGCGTCACGCCGTACGACACCCACCACATCCCCACGGAGGGCGCGGCCATCCTGGCCGCCAACCACTCGGGCTCGCTGCCGTTCGACGCGATGATGCTGTGGACCACCGTGGTGCGGAACACCAACCCGCCCCGCCCGCCTCGCTCCGTCGCCGACTACTTCGTCTCCTCCCTGCCCTTCGTGAGCACGCTGTTCGCCCGCGCCGGTGTGATCGGCGGCAGCCGCGGCAACGTGCGCAGGCTGCTGGATCAGGGCGAGCTGCTGATGCTGTTCCCCGAAGGCACACCGGGCATCGGCAAGCCGTTCAAGGAGCGCTACCACCTGCAGACCTGGCGCAAGGGCCACTGCGAGATGGCCCTGCGCTACCAGGCCCCCGTGGTGCCCGTGGGCATTGTGGGAGCCGAAGAGCAGATGCCGCAGCTCGGACGCATCCCCACGCGTAAGCTGGGCATGTCGATCCCGTTCGTGCCGGTGCCTTCCACACCCATCCCGCTGCCGGTTCACTACCACATCGTGTTTGGTGAGCCGCTGCACTTCGAGCGGGAGTACGGCCCCGAGGCGGCCGATGACCCGCAGATCGTCTCGGCCTGCGCCGACCGCGTGAAGCTCGCCGTGCAGGCGCTGCTCCACCGCGGCCTGCGTGAGCGCACCGGGATCTTCGCCTGATGCGGGCCGTGTTGGTCACCGGTGCGTCCTCGCCGCTCGGGCAGAAGCTGATCCGCAGCCTGCTGGCCGACACCCGCGTGAGCCACGTGCTCGCTGTGGACGATGTGGCCCCCGAAGACGCGCTGCCGTTCAGCCACGCCGGCCGCCTCACCTACGTCTACGCCGACCTGCGCCACGCCCGGCAGGTGCGCGAGCTGCTGTTCGGCACGGCGCGCGAGCTCGGCTGCGAGGTGGTGGTCCACCTCTCCGAGCACCGCGACGGCTTCGGCCACGGCCGAAAGGTGCACGCCCAGAACGTCGAGGCCTTGCGCTCGATCCTGGAGCTGTCGGACGAGCACCCCACGATCCGCCGGCTGGTGATCAAGTCGCACGCCGTGGTCTACAAGGTGGCGCTGGACCTGCCGGTGGCGGTCACCGAAGAGCACCCGCTCAACCTCTCGCCGAGGGCCCCCCAGTATGTGCGCGACCGTGTGGAGGCCGACCTCACCGCGTGCGCCCGCATGGGCCTGGCCGACTGCGAGATCGTGGTGCTGCGCTGCGCCGAGGTGCTCGCGCCCGACGTGGGCAGTCAGCTCTACGACTACCTGCACGCCCCGCTCGCCCTGCGCACGATGGGCTTCGACCCGATGGTGAACGTGGCGAACCCCGAAGACCTCGTGGATGCCTTGGAGCTCGCCACGCACGGCTCCGGCGAGGGCGTGTTCAACATCCCCGGCTTCGACACCCTGCCGCTCTCGGAGGCCGCGTCGAAGTGGGGCACGCCGATGCTGCCGATGCC
>CAYNFK010000081.1:0-21248 GCA_964396405.1 uncultured Enterobacteriaceae bacterium | reverse complement strand
GCGTCGACAATGACTGCGACGGTGTCGTCGATCCGGGGTGTGTGGACGACACGGGAGCGCGGACCGAGACCGGCGCACACTCCGACGACGGTTCGGACTCCGACGAAGGCGACTCCGACTCCGACTCGGACACCGGCGAGGTGTTCGTTCCTGCGGAGTGTGAGGGCGTGAACACGGCGGGGGTCGGCGACGACCTCACCATGATGGGCGGACCTGGGCTGCTGGTGGGGTTCGCGTACACCCCCGTCGCCGACGTGGAGGTCGGTCACGTCGACGTGTGGACCGGCGAGGACCTCGGTCCGAACGTGGTCGCGCTGTGGACCCACAACGCCGCGCTCCAGCAGCCCGATGCGCTGATCGCGAGCGGCATGTGGTCGATGGTGGACACGAACGGCTGGCAAGGCGCGGACCTGGACCGCTGCGTCGCGCTGCACGCAGGTGTCACGTACTGGGTGGTGTGGTCGCCCGTCGAGGGGTCGCAGGCGAGCTTCGCGACCAGCGGCACCCCCGTCACCTACCGAGGGTCGTTTGACGGCGGGGCCACGTGGAACGGACCGTGGACGGGGTACCCGATGTTCGACCTGGTGTGCTGCGGGTAGGTGGGGTGCGCGGGGGAGCCGGCGGTCGTGGTGCTGCCCATCAACACCCTGAAAGACCCTGCCGGCCGGACCGTGCAGTACGGCGGGCCTCGATGGGGCAACCCGAACGATTCTCGAACGGGTAGCGTCCCAAGACGCTTCCGTCCCCTGTGCTAGGATCGCACGCGCAGCCAGAGGAGACTGATCGTGCCCATCCGTCGCTCCAAGACCGTCGACGTGCTCATCACGCTTCTGCTCACTGCTCAAGGATGCACGGCACTCAACGGAGATCCGGGTGATGGGCCCGAAGGCACTCCACTCGGTGGGCCCGAACCGATGGCGTATGCGCCCGAGCCCGAGCCGCCGGCGATCCTACGTGACGTGGCGATGATCGACGATGAGGGCCGATGGACGAACCCCCACGTGCCCGGCCTCAGGACGACGTTGGACGGGCGATTGGCGCTTCGCGTGCAAGGCGCGGGTGGCGTGGCCAACTTCTATCTCCACGCACCCGAGCGGGTGGACGAGCCCCTGGTCACCGCACCCGCAGGCATCCAGCTCCTCGCCGACACCAGCCCCTTCCTGGCCCGCCTGCCGCAGGCGGACTTCAGCGACAGCAAGGACGGCCACACCACGATCTGCGAGGCCCCGCCAGGCACAGCGGGTGAGCGACCCAATCCTTACGCATGCGGCGATGACCTCCGCCACGACTGCTACGACATCACCGTCATCAGCTCCAAGATGGTCAGCCAGTTCAGCGCGCAGCTCTTCGGCACGCCCGTGACCGTCGAGGTGGCCTCGCCCAAGACGGCGGAGGCGCGCATTGTCCGGGCAGACGTAGGCGAAGCGGTGAAGGGCACGCTCATCCCCTTCATGGACGACTGGACGGAGCCGGCCGTCACGAACGATGGTCGGCTGCTCACCGGGCGGCTTGGCGGCGTCAACCGCTGGTGGACGAACCCGAACACGGGCGAAGAGCTGCTCGGCTCTTACGACCTCGCCTACTCACTGCTCCCAGAGGACGCCGAGCCCTGCGACGTGACCGGGTGGACCGCGTTCCATCCCATGAGCCACGCTCCGTACGACCCCGCGATGCAGCGCTACGGCCTCGCTGCCTATCCGTTCCGCGACACCGAAGGACGGCCCATCGCCGATGGCGATGACCTGGCCGGAAGCTACCCGTGGGTCGACCGCGAAGGCAACAATGTGTTCATGACGGCTGTTCCGGGCACCATCACGGAGCAGTCGCACGAGGACTTTCCGCGCAGGTGCGTCGTCGAAGGCTGTGAAGACCACGTGTACCCAAAGAACTGGAACCGTGGGTTCATGGTCGCCGGCCTCTGGACCCACGGCAAGTTCGTTCACATCGACGCACGCATCAACAACGTGGACTGGTCGGTGGGCATGCGACCCGAACTGCAGATGATGGTCGACCTCTACCATGACACCGAGGGCCAAGCCGTGCCGGTCCGGTTCGGGTCCGGCCGGGATGGCAACCTCGACGCCGAGGCATTCCCAGCCAATCAGAACATCCTGGACTCCTTTCAGCAGCTGCACAACCATCGCCCGGCGGCGCGCACGGTCACCCCGCGAGACGTGGTGTGGGTGATGAGCACCGGAGTCGCCACCGACGAAGTCGTCTTCGACGACTTCCTTGATCCGCGCGCCCTCATCGTGTCCAACATGCAGGCCTCGGTCACCCCGATCTACGACGAGGGGGGGCGTTCCTCCGGCGTGCCGCACCATCACACCGGGCAGCGGCGATCACTTGGGCCCAATGTCGGCGGAGCCGGCGCCCGGACCTATGCGTTCGATGCCGTCAACCCCTATGAGGATGTCCACCTCCAGAACGCGGCGACCCCGCTCGACCTCGCCGTGCCCGCGTTCGGACTCGTCGAGGAAGGCAGTGGGCGTGTTGAGCCCGTTGCGCTCGGCGGGTTCTATGGTCGCGGCTTCTGGCTCGATGGGGACAACCGCATCGTGTACGACATCCCTGCGCAGGAAGACCCCACCGCGGTCGAAGGCGATGGGTACGTCGGCCTGTTCGTCGACGTCCGCACCGATGAAGGCGCGACCCGAGCGCTGTTGACGTTCCCCGATGGGACCTCCGTGCGCCTCGTAGACCGAGAAACCCTCCAGATTGTGGAGCGCGAACGCGTGCTGCACGAGGTCGCGCTCCCCGCCACCGACGCTGGCTGGATGCACCTGGGATGGCGGATCCACGACGATCATCGTGAGCTCACCCTGCTGGTCGACGGCTTTCCGTTCGACCACTTCGTGAGCGACAGGCGCTTCTTCGGGATCGGCAAAGGTACGCTCCTGGTCGGCCGGGGACCGGATCGTGCCTCCGGCAAACGAGACGCTGGCTTCCGAGGTTGGGTCGATGACTTCAAGGTCCTCGCCCACGACGTGGACCCCGAAGTGGCCTGCAACCACGCCGGTGGCACGCTCGTTCGACTCGAGGGTGCGACCCTGGGTGGGCTCGCCGATCTCTACCCCGACTGGGCGCACGCTGAGATCGCCGCCGCGGCCCACAGCAGCGAGAGCGATCGCTTCGCCTGCTTCCACGACTACACCTGGGACAACGCCGCCAACATCCGCAGCATTCCCGATGGCGCCGAGTCTCTCCGGGATGCGATCCTCTTCCCCGAGGGGCCGCTGATGGCTGGCGCGCCGAGGCCCGACTCGTCCAACAACGGCTTCTGTCTGAGCTGCCACACCGACGGCGGGCAAGGCGGCCTCGGTCTCGACGCGCTGGAGTTCCGCGCTGGCGTCTTGGCGGAGAACGATCCACGCCGGCAGCCCTCTCAGCCGCCGCCGCGCGTGTTTGGCAACATCCCCTCGGGCTGGATCCCAGCGGGACTCGGGCCGGGAAGTCCCGCGGGGGCCATGGTAGCTCCGAACGAGGGCGTGCCGATCGATCGCTGGCTCCTGCCGAACGCGGAGCGCTGATCCGTCAGGTGGATGGGTCGTAGCCGGGGGAACGGCAGCGGTGGGGCAGTCCGCCGAACACGCGCTCCACGAGGTCCGCCCGGCTCACTCGCCGCGAAGTTCCGCCGCCCGGGACTCGGCCCGCTCCCACGTGCGGATGTAGGCCTCGGCACCGCGGAAGAGCGGCTCGATGTCCGAGGGCTCCTCGGCGTCGGCCAGCAGGTCCTGGATGACCTCGGGCAACAGGCCGATGTGCACCATGCCCTCGGTGTTGAAGTCGATCTCCCGCTGTCCCACGCGTGGCGCCGTGAACTCCACGTCGCCCGCGAACGAGGGGAAGGGCCAAGTCAACCGGTTGGGCTGGTCGTTGCCGCAGCCCTCCTCGCCGAAGCGCGGACCGGGTCCGCTGGTCAGGCCGTTGTAGTCGAAACCAAGCACCACGCCGGGATACCCGCCCTTGCTCTCGATCAGCGCCACCCGCTCCGCGATGGCGGACGCGGTGAGCCCAGGCTGAACGGGATCGTGGCAGCGCGGCAGGTTGATGGAGGCCACGCCCCCGAGCTCGTAGAGCTGCCCCTGCCAGTGGCGGTGGTGGGTGCCCAGCGCCGGGTAGTCGTGCTCCCTCAGCAGGTCATAGGCGTCGACGTAGGCCCACTGGGGGAAGTGATCGGTCTCGATGAGCATCCCGCGTCGCATCATCCCCTTGAGCAGGTGCTCCCCCAGCGGCGTGAGGGTGGCATTTTGGCACCAGCGGCCTTCGCGGCCGCCCCCCAGCGCGTAGCCGACGTAGGGCAGCATGGTGCCAATCGGGTCGAGCTCAAAGCTGGACAGGTCGTTGGGTGCCGGGGAGAGGTACAGGTCGCGAGGCTGATTGAGGCCGTTGAAGGAGAGCGGCCTGCCGTCGAACATCCCTGGCAACCCCAACGACTCCGCCGGACACGCCTCGAGCTTATTCGACCAGTGGCCGCTGTTGATGAAGTCACCGATCTCGACGATGCCGTCGTTGCCGTCGCCGGGCGAGAACCGGTTGCCGTACTTGTGGACGGGGAAGATCACCCGCACGCCGCGCTCGTGGTACGCGTCGAGCTGGGCGTCGACCCAGGCCTCATCGCAGGTCGGGTCGCCTTCGCGGGGGGTCAGGTAGCATCGGAAGAGGTTGCTCGTCTCGATGCCCAGAAGCACGGCCAGCTTGCCCGCCTCGATGACACGGCGAGCCTCCTCGGGGCTGCGCACCACCCGGAACCACCCCTGGCCCTCGCCGCCGTGCAGGGCGTCGATGTAGTCCTGCATGCGCCAGGTTTCGTCGATGATGCGATCGACGGCGGTCATGTCGGAGCAGTCGTAACGGGAGGTCTGGAAGCCCGACCCCACCGTCAGCTTGCAGAGGGTCTCATCGGTGGTGGCGTGCTGCACGACCAGGCGCAGACCCCCCAGCCACGCCCGCTCCAGCCAGCGATAGTATTGGGTCTGGTGCGTGCCGCGCTCGTTCACGGACGGCCACTCCGTGAACTCTGGGTAGCCCTCGGTGGCGTGGTTGGGCTCCGAAAGCTCGTCGCCGCCGAGCGCCTGGACGAGGGTTGTGAGCTCGAGGTCCACGCCGCGGCTGTCGAAGACGTAGCCCACGATGTCCCGCCTTCCCTCGTCCCCGTGGAAGGGGGCGCAGTCAGGCAGCGCGTGCTCGACACCGTAGGGGTGGTAGGCGCCGCCGTGGAACAACCCGCCGCCGCCGAAGCCGAAGTTCGACATGAGGTGGGAGTGGCTGTCGACGAGACCGTAGAGGGTGCCGTCTTCGAAGGTCGTCTTCGTCACCGTGCCGTTGGCATCCAGGCCGAGCTCGGGGAACGTTGCACATCCCGTGGTCTGGACCACCTCGAACGACGCGCCCCGCCCCGCGTCGGCAACCAGCGAGCCGTCGGCAGCCAGCCACGAGCCGTCGCGGAGCGACTGAAGACGGTAAGCGACGCCGTCGGCCTCGGCGTGGAGGAGCCACTCCCCCGCAGACACGTAGCCGTCTTCACCGGTGGTGATGTCGGACTCGAGGGAGGCGGCCACCCTGGCGAGGCCTCCGTCGCCCACCACGTATCGGCCGCCATCGTACAGCAGCACCCGTCCCAAGCCGGAGGGTTGCAGCAGCAGCGGCGGTGCCGCCTCGGCGCTACTGCCGGAGAAGGCGTAAATGCCTCTGGCGTCGAGGTCGAGCCAGCCACTCGCCGCGGACAGCCCCGCGCAGGTGGGCCCGAGGGTGGCCAGGGTGAGCACCGGCACCGAGGTGACCGGGTCGGCGCGGCAAGCCGCCAGCAGTCCGAGAACAACGAGGAGCGCACGCGTCATTCCCACAGCCTACCACAGGTCCGTCGTGTCCTTCACAGACGGGCGACGACCGGTCGCTTCGTCCTCGCAGAGGACCCCGTGCAAGCGCCTGAGCGACGGAAGGGGTGGCCTTGGACATTCTCGCGAGAGCCGGGGTCCTGGGGGTTTGGGCAACCAGAACGACGTTCGAACTGGCTGGCCGGACTGGAGGAGGTCGACGGGGAGGCCTACGTCGCGTTGGGGCGCGCGCGCTCTGGACGCGCGACGCCACACCCCGGTCGATGACGTCCACGCCGCAGAACTGTATGGAGTCTCAACACAGGAGCCCGCCATGCGTCAGACCGGCGCCATCAGCTTGCCGGAGGAGCTCACGGCAGAGCTCGACACCGCAGCCCGCGAGGAGGGGACCTCCCGGAGCGAGCTCGTGCGGGACGCGCTGCGTCGATTCCTAGCCGTTCGTCGCTTCCGGGCCGTGCGGGATTCCGTGACGGCACATGCCGAAGCCGCTGGCTTCATCACGGACGAGGATGTCTTCAAGGC
Organism: uncultured Enterobacteriaceae bacterium; assembly: GCA_964396405.1. Taxonomy (GTDB): domain Bacteria; phylum Myxococcota_A; class UBA796; order UBA796; genus JACKEO01. The sequence continues at coordinate 14,889 of CAYNFK010000081.1, read as the reverse complement.
GCTCTCGTGAGGCTCGTCCCCGACAGCAACGTGCTCGTCGCCGCGCTCGGGACGCGCGGGATTAACGCCGAGCTGTTCGAGCGGGTCCTCGCCGCCCACGAGTACGCGATCGACGCCAACATCCTCGGCGAGGTCGAGCGGGCGCTGCGCACCAAGTTCCGCCTCCCGGAGCCGCGTGTCATAGAGGCCGTTGCGCTGCTTCGCGGCACTGGACGGTGGGTCGACGCGGCACCTCTGCCCGCTCCAGTGAGCCGCGATCCAGATGACGATGCCATCCTCGCGCTCGCGAAGGCTAGCGGCTGCCGGCTTATCGTGACCGGGGACGACGACCTGCTCGTGCTCAACCCCTGGGAGGACGTCCAGATCGTGCGACCGCGGGACTTCTGGCCGATCGACCGCGCCGGCGGAAGGTGAGTCCACCACACTCCAGGGGGGCCCGAACGACAAAGCCCGCCGGACCTTGCGGCACGGCGGGCTTCGATTGGGCATACAGAACGATTTTCGAACTGGCTGGCAGGGCTCTCGGAGGACGATGCGTCGCGCCTCTACTCCCGGCGGAGCGGCTCCGGCACAACCCAGAACGGAGGATCGTGTCCGACCACCGAAGCTCGGCCGGGCTCGTAGATGCACACGTGGTCCCCGTACGGCCCCGGGATGCGAAGGAAATCGTAACGAAGCCTGTTCCACGTCTGGCCGCCTCGTCGCACCCGGAGGGTCCAGAGGCCGTCCGACCGCCACTCGAACGCCTCCTCGTCGGACGGCGAGGCCGGGTCTGTGCCCCAGGTCGCGATCATCCCCGTGCCGTCCGCACGGAAGGTGATGCTCGACCCATACATCATGATCGAGCCGTCGTCCCTCGCCGGCACCCAGCGCCCGACGGGCCGGAAGAGAAACCGGAGTCGATGACCGACGACAGAAGGCATGTCCCCACTCAAGTGACCCGCAGGGGCTAACGCAGGCGGCTCCCCGCCGGATCGCCGCAGCAGCGAGGTCGCCTGACATGCGACAAAGCCCGCCGGACTTGCGTCTCGGCGGGCTTCGAAGTGGTTGGGCATACAGAACGATGTTCGAACTGGCTGGTGTCCATCGATGGGTTGGACCCGCTCCCGGTGCTCCGATCGGAACGGCGCGTGATCAGGCGCTGAACCCACACCCGCGGGCCCAATGTCGAAACTGCAGCCCGAGGTCGATCCATCCGGAGCCTGGATTCGGCTCGCCCTCCAGGTCCGAGACGAACGCATCGACGTCCGCTTGGCACGGCTCACCGGCGACAAGTTCGATCCACCGGCGACACATCTCCGCACCCCGCCGCCAGTGCTCCCCTGGGTATTCGCGATCAACACGCTCAAAGTACCCGAGAAGCTGAACCGGCCCGGACGGCAACCCGAAGTCCGACATCCGCGCACCCCATGATCAACTGCGCAGCCACGTGCCTGCAGGCAATCGACGAGGTCCGCAAACGCCGCGGTCAGGTCGGATCACCTGCCCCGCCAATAGCGCGGCGCCCTGTGCCCGTGAGCCACCGCGACCACCTCGACGCCTTCGCCCCGCAGGCGGAACACCAGCAGGTACGGAAACCGGCGAAGCTGCGCCTGACGAACACCGGGCGAACGCTCCGCGAACGCGAGCGGGTTGCCCGCGACGCGGGACACCGTCGCTTCGAGGTCCGCGACGAACGCATCGCCGAGCTCCACCCGCTCCGCGGCGTACCAAGCCTCGGCATCCTCCACCTCGGCCAGCGCGGCCGGATGGAACGAGACCGGGTGCGTCACCGCGACGCGCGCCGCGCGTACTGCCGCTGCTTCACTTCGGTCCACGGGACCGGCGTTGCGCGACCGGAGTCGAGGTCCTCGACCCGACGGGCGATCTCCTCGTCCCACGCTTCGGCGACGTGACGCTCCGCCGTGCCGGTGAGCGCGTCGACGATGCGATCGAGCAGCGCGTGCTGATCCGCGGCCGAGAGGCGGGCGGCCTCGCGTGCGAGCGCGTCGACGTCCATCGCGACCTCCATGCCCGAGGGTAGCACGGTACGGCCAGGGTTGCAGAACCGACGACGGGCGCCGCCGGCGCGACGGGTGTCGGATTCGAACTCGAACAACTCGCTTCCAACACCGCGTACTCGTAGTCAACGCGAAGCCCGCAACGACAAAGCCCGCCGAACCTTGCGGTCCGACGGGCTTCGAGGAGTTGGGCATACAGAACGATTTTCGAACTGGCTGGCGGGGCTGGGGGAGGCGGACATCGCGCGGATCACCTCGGATATTCCAAGGATTTCGCGGATTTCACACCGACCCGAGCCCCTCGGACACCCCGCCTGAAGCGTCGTCCCCTCACCCTGCGAGGAGCGCGGCCACGAGCAGCGTCGACCCAAGCAGCAGGCCCACGAGCAGGCGCCGCTTCCGGCCCGCGTACCGGAGCCCGTGCAGCACGCCCGTGACGGCCACCACGACCGCGAGCGCCGCCGTGGCGTCGACGACGGTGTCCGTGCTCCCGCGGCCCCGGTGGAGCTCGATGAGGCTGTAGGCGAGCGGCAGCCGACGCGTCCAGGTCACGAACCGGCCGCGTCCCGCGTCCACCTCGAACGTCGTCTCCGACCAGACCGTCGTGCCCCGGAGCCGGGTCGCGTCGCGTCCGCCTTCGTCGAGGGGCTCCAGCCGTCGCGCGGCGCGGCGCTCCAGCCAGTCCCGGAGCGCTCCCGGGTCGGTCGCGACACCGGTCGGCCACGGGGACACTTCGCCCAGGAAGTGACGCTGCTCGCCACGTCGGCACGCGAGGCGCCGCCCGCCCGCCGCGTCGACGAACAGCAGGTCCCCGAGCGCCTCGACCTCACGCGGATCCGCCCCGGCCGCGCGCGCGAGCCCGTCGACGTCGCAAGGGCTCCCGAGAGGTGCGGCGTCCGACCAGTCCTCACGATCCACACGCGGATGGAACCACTCGCGGTGCTGGGCCATGAACCCGGTCACCGCGAAGAAGCCCAGCAGCAGTGCGAGCACGATCGACGTGATGAAGTGCAGCTCGCGCACCACGCCCGCGGCGCTCCAGCTCGGGGTCACGGAGGGGACGGACGCTCGCGGGCGAGCCGCGCATCAAAGGACCACGGCCCCGCTCCCACCGTCGATAGGAACAACGCCCCGAGCAGCATCGCCACGTCCGTGCGGCTCTCGTGCGCAGCCTTCCAGACGCCGCTGTCGCGCAGGATCGGCCACTTCGTCGTGACCAGCGCGACGAGCATGATCACGAGCAGCGGCACGGCGGCGAGCCGGGTCGCCAGCCCGGCGAGCAAGAGCACGCCGCACGCGATCTCGACCGTCCCCACAAACGGACCAAGCACCTCCGGCGCGGGCAGGCCGATCTTCGCGAACCGGCCCGATCCGAGCTCCGCCGGGAACAGGAACTTCTGGATGCCCTCGGACAGGAAGATCCCACCGACGGCCAGCCGAATCAGCCACGTCGCCACCGGTGCGTCCGTTGCGACGATGTTGCGCCACCCTCCTGTCGCCATGCCCAACCTCCCTCTCGTCCTACGGCGCCCGCGCGAGCGGTCCCTCGACCAGGTCCTCCGAGCCGCGCGTGACCACGTGATCGCCCGGCTCCAACGCGCCACTGACGGCGACGTCCGTGCCCTCACGAAGCTGCTCATCGACTTCGACGCGCACCAGCGAACCATTCCTCACCGCCCATACCCATGTCCCCTCGGTCGTGCGGACGAGCGCCGTCGCCGGCACGAAGAGCTGCTCGCCGTCGGCGTCGAGCGGCCACAGCACGTCGACCGCGCGACCGGGCAGCAGCGCGTGATCGGCGTTGTCGACGTCGAGCTCGACGCGCAGGGTCCGGGACCTCGGGTCCAAGGCACCCGAGGTTCTGGCGATGGTTCCCGTCCGGGCCTCGCCCTCGCCGGCCACGCGGAACCCAACCTCGCGGCGGACCGAGGCCGCCCCGACCCACGCCTCCGGCACGTGAGCGACCACTCGCAACCGGCCGGACTCGACGAGCGTGACCAGGGGCGCGTCGCCGCCTCCGCCGACCAGCGCCCCCACGTCGGCGCCCCGAGCCGCCACCACGCCCGGGAAGGGCGCCCGGACCGTGAGCTCCGCCTCCAGCTCGCGCAGGGCCCGCACCCGGGCCGCTAGCGAGTCGACCTCGGCGCCCACGGACTCGATCTCCAGCGGGGCGACCGCTCCTTCGGAGCGCGCCGCGTCCTCCAGGCGACGCTGCCGCGCCTCGGCCGCCGCGAGGTCGGCTTCGACCGCGGCGCGCTCGGCCACACGATCGGGCGCCGAGAGCCGCACCAGCACGTCGCCCTTCGCGACCACGTCACCGACGTCCACCCGCCGCTCGGCGACGAACGCCGGGAGCCGCGCGCGCAGGTCGACACGCTGCCACGGCAGCAGCTCGCCCGAGAGGGTGAGCGCCCCCGCAGGTGCCCGCTTTGCGACCTCGCTCGTCGCGAGCCCCGCCGAGGCGGCGGGGGTCGGGGCGTGCACCTCGGGCTCGGCGTGGCAGGCCGCCAGGATCGACATGAACAAGAGCGACCTCATGCGGCAGCCTCCTCTGGGGCCGACGACGCGGCCTCCGGCGACAGATCGAGTGGGTGCGCCCCGCGGCCTCGCATCCAGGCGAGCACGGCGGGCAGGAAGACGAGCGTGCCGAGCAGCGAGCCGAGCAGGCCCCCAACGACGGCGCGCCCGAGCGGGGCGGACTGGTCGCCGCCCTCGGCGAGCGCGAGCGCCGTGGGCAGCATCCCCATGACCATCGCCGCGCCGGTCATCACGATGGGCCGGACGCGCGCGCGACCGCCGTCGACGACAGCGCGGATCGGATCCTCCCCCCGCCGCCAGCCGTCGACAACCACGGTGACGAGCAGCACGGCGTTTGCGACAGAGACGCCGATCGCGGTCACCGTGCCCATCAGCGACTGCACGTTCCACCCAGTCCCGGTGGCCCACAGCATCAGTGTGGCGCCGGCGAGCACGGACGGCACGACAGCGACGACAGCGAGCGCGGCCCTCAGGCTCTGGTAGTTGGCGGTGAGCAGCAGCAGCACGATCACGATGGTCGCGACGAGGCTGCCCCCGAGGCCCCCCAGGCTCTGCCGCATCTGCTGGACCTGTCCGCGCACGACCACCTCGACGCCGCGGGGGAGCTCGCCGAGGCTCGCGACGGCGGCGTCGACGGCCGCGGCGGCCGCGCCGAGGTCGCCGTCGGCGGAGCGCGCGATCACCGGGACGGTCTTGCGCCCGTTGTACCGATCGAGCTCGCCGGGGCGGGCGCCGGGCTCCACGGTGCCGACGTCGGCGAGCCGCACGCCCCCGCCCACGTCCAGCGCGAGCAGGTCGCTCTCGCTCCGGAGGGCGGACTCCGCCACCCGCGCGGCCACGCGGTACGGCGTGCCGGACGCGGGGTCCACCCAGAACAGCGGCGTCGTGAGGATGGTCGAGCCCGTCGCCGCGAGCACCCCGCGGGCGGCGCGCTCGGCGGTGGTGCCCTGCTCGGCGAGCCGGCGGCGGTCGAGGTCGACCTCCACCGTCGGGTAGCCGAGCGCGACCGGGATCTGGACGTCGCGCAGCTCGGGCCGCCCGGCGAGCGCGGCCTTCAGCTTGCGGGCGACCGCCGCCGCCTCCGGCTGCTTGCCGGCGGAGATCACCACCTCGATCTCGGCGGCGGCGCCGAAGTTGAGGATGCGGGAGACGATGTCGCCGTCCTCGAAGGCGACGTCGACGCCGGGCAGGCGCTCGGCGATCACGGGCCGCAGCGCGTCTTGCAGCGCGCGCACGCCCGGCCGGTCCCCGCCCCCGAGCTGCACGACGAGCATCGCGTCGTGCGGGCCCATGTTCGTGTTGTACTGGGCGTTCACCGGCACGTTCCACGGCGGCGGGCCGATGTTGGCGAGCGTCATGGCGACGTGCCCCTCTCCGGCCAGCTCCCGGACAATGCGCTCGACCACCTGCACGACCTCGACGGTGCGCTCGAGCCGGGTGCCGTCCGGCGCGCGCACGCGGATGGCGAGCTCCCCGGCGTCGGTCTCGGGGAACAGCCGTGTGGCGAGCGTGGGGGCGACCGCGACGGCCGGCAGCACGGCGACGGCGTAGAGCGCCAGCACGAGGCCGGGCCTCGTCACGAGGCGCCCGGCGAGCGCGCCGTACCGCTCGACGAGCGCGGACGTCCCGTGGTGCGCGGGTGGCTTCAGCCAAGCCGACGCCAACACGGGCACCAGCGTGCTCGACAGCAGCCACGACGCGACCATCGCCGCGCCGACCGCGAGCGCGAGCGGCGGGAACAGCGAACGCCCGATGCCGCCCACGAAGAACGCGGGGACGAACACGGCAAGGACGCACAGCATTGCGAGCAGGCGCGGCGTCGTCACCTCGGCCATCGCGTCCGCGACAGCGCGCCGCACCGGCACTCCACGCCCGAGGTGCGTGTGGATGTTCTCGATGGCGACGGTGGACTCGTCGACAAGGATACCGACGGCGAGCGCGAGGCCGCCGAGCGTCATCAGGTTGATCGTCTGTCCCATCGCCCGCAGCGCGAGCGCGGCCGCGAGCACCGAGATCGGGATGGTGACCGCCACGATCACCGCGGAGCGGACGTCGCGGAGGAAGAGCAGCACCATCAGAGCCGTCAGCACGGCGCCAAGCAGCCCCTCGACGACGAGGCCATGAAGCGCCGAGGTCACGAAGCGCGACTGGTCGAACACCATGTCGACCTTCACGTCCTCGGGAACGGCGGCGCGCATCCGTGGCAGCGCCTCCCGCACGGTCTCGACGACCGCGAGCGTGGACGCATCTGCGCGCTTGGTCACCGGCATGTAGACGGTGCGCCGTCCGTCCAGGAGCGCGACGTTGGTGACCACGTCCGCGCCGAGACCGACGGTCGCCACGTCCCGCAGCAGCACGGGCCGGCCCCCCTCCATCCGGATCGGCACTTCGCCGAGCGCCTCGGGGCTGTCGAGCAGCGCGTTTGTCCGGACCATCGCAGTGACATCGCCTACCCGCAGGTTGCCGGACGGCAGCGTCAGGTTCGCCGAGCGCAGTGACCCGGCGAGCTCATCGGCGGACACGCCGAGGGCACGCATGCGCTCCGGGTCCGCATCGACCACCACGAGCTTCACCTTGCCGCCGGACGGCGGCGGCGCCGAGACGCCCGGCAGCGTCGCCAGCAGCGGGCGCGCCTTGTTCATCGCGACGTCCTGGATCTCGGCCTCCGAGCGGCTGTCGCTAGAGAACACGAGCTGGGCGACCGGGACGTTGCCCGCGCCGAAGCGCACGATGAACGGCGGCAACGTCCCAGGCGGGAGGAAGGCCGCGGCACGGTAGGTCATGGCCGTGACCTGGGCGAGCGCCTCCGAGATGTCAGTGCCCGGGTGGAAGTACAGCTTGAGGACGCCGATCCCCTGCTGGGACTGGCTCTCCACGTGCTCAATGCCGGCGATGTAGAGGAAGTGGTACTCGTAGTAGTAGACGAACTGGCCGTCGATCTGCTCTGGCGTCATCCCCGGGTACGGCTGCACGACCCAGATCACGGGCACGTCGAGCTCGGGGAAGATGTCGACCTTCGCGTCCCGCAGCGAGGCGACAGAAGCCAGCAGGACGGCGAGCACGAGCACGACGACGGTGTAGGGACGCCGCAGCGCGGCCATCACGAAGGTCATCGGGCGGTCTCCGTCCAGAGGGTCAAGTCACCGCGGGCGGCGTCGCGCAGCAGCGCGGTTCGGAGCACGTCGAAGCGGGTGCCGAGCGCGGCGATCTCCGCCTCACGCTCGCGCACCAGCGCCACGGCCACCGTGGTCACGTCGACGAGGCCCGCCCCGAACCGGGCCTCGGCCTCGGCGCGAGCCTCGCGCGCAGCGCCAACCATGGCCGCGCTCTGGTCGTCGGCGGCGCGCGCGGCATCGAGCAGCGCGTCCGCCTCCGCGACCTGCGCCTGCACCGCCACGCGGACGGCGTCAGCGCGGTGGTCTGCGGCCTCACCCTCGGCGCGGGCCTCCCGCACCGCGGCCGCCTGGGCGGGGAGGTCCAGGAGTGGGACCTCCAGGACGACGCCCGCCGTCCAGTTGGGGGCCACGCGGGTGTCGCTTCCCGGCGGCCACGTGCCCGCGCGGACCCAGGCCGACCCGAGCAGGTCGAGCCGCGGGAGGAAGGCGGCGCGCGCCGCCGCAGTCGCGGCGGCACTGCGTCGGGTCTCCGCGACGGCGATGAGCAGGGCCGGCGACGCGGCGTCCGGCGGCGCCGGTGGACCTGCGGGTGCAGCATCCAGCGCGCCGACCGGGCGGCCGCCGATCTCGGCCACCAGCCGTGCACGCGCGGCCGCCACCGCCCCGCGCGCGAGCGCTAGCCGCTGCTCGGCGGCGGCGACGTCGGCCGCGGCGAGGCTTCGCTCGACCCCTGGCCGGACCCCCGCACCGGTGAGCGCCTCGGCGCGTGAGAGCACCCGACGCGCCCGCTCGAGGTCCGCCTCGGCGACGCCGAGCCGCTCGGCCGCCTCGGCCGCGTCGAGCCAGGCGAGCCCGGCCTGCTGGGCCCGCGCCTGCCGCGCGGCCTCCACCCGCGCGACACCGGCCTCTCGACCGGCGATCTCGACGTCGAGGTCGCGGACCCGGGCGGCGAGCCCGAGCAGGTCCCACCGGAGCGTAGCCGAGCCCTGGGCCTGCCAGCCGGGCGCGAGGGAGACGTCGAGCGGTGGCCCGGAGACCGTCGGCAGCCCCGAGGGTCCGTACAGGGCACCGGGGACGACGTTCCCGGTGCCGGTCGTCGCCGCGCCCGCGAGCCCGAGATCGGGCAGGATGCCCGCGCGGGACGCGCCCACGCGGGCATCGAGCGCGCGCACGTCCGCCTCGTCGGCCCTGGCGTCCGGCGTCTCGTCCATCCCGAGGCGGATCGCCTCCCCGAGGGACAGCGGCTCGCTCTGGGCCCAGGCGGGCACGGTCCACAGGGCCAACACGACGACTCTACACCATGTAGAGCCCCGAGGGCGCACGAAAGCTGGGGTTCGGGGCACGCGGAGACTCCTCGGGTCAGGTCAGGAGGGAGAGGCCGAGCTCGAGGAGCCGGTGCAGCGTGTGCCCGGCGCCGAGCACGGCAACCACGACGGCGAGCATGGCGCCCCTGCCGACGGTCGGGCGCGTGCGTGGGGCGCCCGAGAGGAGGGCGTGTACGCGCGCCACGAGCGCGCGCCGTCCGAACGCGAGCGACACGCCCGGCGCGCCGGCCCGAGCGTAGCGACAGAGCACGTCGGCGACGAACAATCGGTCGCCGTCCGCGCGCACGGCGGCCTCGTCGGCGCGTAGCTCGGCGACGATCGTCCAGTCGGCGAGCACCCGACCGCGCACTCCAGGCGCGAACGCGGAGAGCACGAGGTCGAGCCAAACCCGGGTGCGCGTGTCGCCGGCGTAGAGGTGGGCGCGCTCGTGCGCCTCGATGACCGACCGGTCACGGGCGTCGAGCTGGGACCACCAGCGCCCGTCCACGAACAGCCGCGGACGCAGAAGGCCCGCGGCGAACACTAGGGGCGCGCCTCCGTGGTCGAGGTGCTCGACGTCGTCCACCGAACTGGCGTCCGCCGTGAGCCTCGCCACCTCCCGGAGCCCGAGCGCGAGTCGGGCGAGCCGACGCAGGGCCGGGGCGAGCACCATCCCGGCGGCGAACAGCACTGGGCCGAGCAGCGCGAGCGCGGGGCCCGGGTGCACGGGGCAGACGTGCAGGCCGCCATAGGTGTCGCAGGCGCAGGCACCGCCGAGCCACGTCCACGGGACGGACGGGACGAACGCGAGCAGCGCCGTCGCGAGGCCGAGCAGGAGCAGCGCCGCCGCACCGCGCGGTGCCAGCTCTGCCCACGGGTGGAGCCCATCGACCGCAGCGCGGCGCGCCCAGGCCCACGCGAGGACCGCCCCGACCACCCGCGACGCGAGGACTGCGAGCGCGCTGACGAAGAGGACCAGCCCGACCGCGGTCATGCGCGCTCCCGACGCCGGTCGGCGATCAGGGACTCGAGGCGGTCGAGCAGGCCGGGGTCGAGCTCTTCGACGCCACCGACGAAGGCCTGCAGCAGCGGCTCGGGGTCGCCGGCCACGCGGTCGAGCAGGGACGCGATCCGCTGGCCGAGCATCCGGTTGTGCTCGGGCGCGAGCCGATACGCCCACCGGCCGTCCACCGAGACGCGGGTGACCCGTCCCTGGTCGAGGAGGCGCGACAGCACAGTGGCCACGGTGGTGAAAGCACGAGGCGGGTCGAGCTGATCGACGACGTCGCGGACGCTCGCAAGGTCGTGCCGGGCGAGGATCGTCAGGACTTCGTCTTGAAGGTGGGGGGCGGCGTCGGTGGACATGGCGACCTTCTACACGCTGTAGAGTTTGGCCGCCACGTCAATCCGCCATCGCGCTCGCACAAGGGAAAACGACCACCGAGCGGTTCAGGACACTATCAGCAGGCAGCCTCCACGCCGGCCTCCCCAAGCGCCCCGAGCGGCACGCTCGCCCGCATCCCCGGCCGCAGCCGCACCCACGCCTTCGCCACGCGCGCGCTACCGTCCAGGCTCACGCCCGCCTCCGGCCCGCGCATGACGGCGTCCCCGAGCTTCTGCCGAAGCCACCCCGCTATCCCCCACGGCACGGTGAGCGCGAGCAGTCCGCCCTCGTTGTAGAAGCCGACTTCGCCCCACTGCGCGAGCGGGATGGACGCGCCTTCGCCGTCCGGGAGCGCGAGCGGGTACACCTCGACCGCAGGGCCGGTCGCGGACGGTCGGCGGGTCACCGACCCGACCATCAGCGGCGCGAGCAGGTCGGCGAGCTTCGCGCCGATCATCTGCTCCAGGGGGTCGAAGGAGAACGGTCCGAACCCGATACGGGTCACAGGCACGGTGAGGTTCACGCGGATCGCGCTCGACGGCGCGGGCGCGGCAACGGCGGCCCTCACGCGGCACCTCGCGCGTCGTCATCGTCGGCGGGCAGGCATGGCAGCGCGAGCTGCTCGAAGCGCGCGGGCTTCACGTCCCACAGCGTCGACGAGTCGACGCCCGCGAGCGCCGGGTGCGCCAGGAGCGCGCGACGGAGCCGGGGCGGCACGGGCGCGCGCCCCGACGCGAGCGAGTCCCAGTAGCCCTTCGAGATTGCCAGCTCGGTGGCGAACTCGCCGATGGTGAAGTGGGCGCGATCCACGAGCTCGCGGACCACGTCGGGCCGGAGCATCCAGCGCGGCAGGGGGTGGCGCATGGTCACACCCCCTCGATGGGCGCGTCGACCGAGGCGGGCTCGCCCGGTGGCGTGTCGTCCGCGGAAGCCCCCGCGGTCGGCGCGTCGTCCACGGCGGGGTCGGGCGTGTCGTCGTCACCCTCCCCCTCCCCGTCCCCCTCGTCGTCCTCGTCGGTATCGAGCGCCTGGTCGACGCCGTCGGCGACCTCGTCGAGCAGGTCGCGCACGTCGACGAGCACGCGCAGCGTGTCGGCCTGGGCCTTGAGGTTCAGGTACAGCAGGTGCGCGACGGCGAAGGTCTGCTCGCCCTCCTCCAGGTCGGCCCACTCCTCCATCGCGGCGGCGAGGTCCTTCTTGCGGCGGTGCTCGAAGGCGTCGGCGTAGAACGCGCGAGCGGCCTCCAGGAACGCGGGGCTCTTCGAGGTGCGGTCGGTCTTCTTCGGCATGACAGTCTCCTGCGCCACGGCGCACCAGCGCCGTGGACGTTTCGGGGGTGAAGGGATCAAGCGGCCTGGGTGCTCGCTTCGCGGGCAGCACGGGACTGCTCCGCGGCCTGCTTGAGCAGACCGGCGAGCAGCTTGAGGTTGTTGCCGTCCTGCATCAGGATGCGGACGTCGGGGTCGTTGAGCGTGGCCATCAGGTCCGGGCTCTGGCCGAGCGTGCCGAGGACGTCGGCCATCTCCGGCGTGACGCCCCTCGCGGCGAGGAACGCCTTGGCGGCGTCCCCGAGCTGCTGGAGCGCGTGCTTCGCGATCTCCGCGCGCGTGTCCTCGGTCTTGTCCGACGACCGCTGCTTCTCCGCGAGCTCCATCTCGGCGGCGCGCAGGTTGAGGATCGCGCCGACAAGCTCGTCGACCTGGTCGCGGCTGGCGTCGAGCTGCGTGTGCAGCTTGTGGACCATCGCGTTGTTCACGCCCTGGAGCTGGTGGACCGAGCCGAGCACGATCCGGCCCCACTGGGCGTAGTAGTCGCCGAGCGCGCGCATCCCGCGGCCCGCGCTGGTGATCTCCACCGTCTCAAAGGACGGCGGCGGGATCTCCCGGTCATGCGGCCGGGTCTTCTCGGTGAGCGGGCTGTTCTGCGCGGGCACCGGGATGTCGAGGTCGTGGTCGTCGTTGCGGCAGACGAAGCTGCCGGTGTCGAGCGTCCGCAGCCCCTTCGGCCCGTAGATCTTCACGCGGAAGCGCCGGTAGGGCTCTGCGAGGGTGTTGCGCGCCGCGATGTCGCGAAGCCACCGGCACGCGGCCTCCGCGATCTGCGCCTGCGTGACCGTGCGCGGGTCGCGTCGGGCGACGGCCGTGCCCGGCGCATCGTCGACGCGCTCCTCGGGCTCATCGTTGTCGCCGTCGTCGTCCATCGCGTCGGCGAGCTCGGTGTCCACCGGCTCGTCGTCGGTCGGGTCGTCGATCGACACCGCGTCGTCGATGTGGTCCGGCGTCCAGCCGGGCTCCAGGTACGGAAGCGCGTCTCCGGGCGTCAGGTCGAAGCGGCCGAGGTTCTCCTCAGCGGCCCGCTCCGTCCGGTCCCACACCATGACGTGAGACGCATCCGTGCCCACGCGGCGCAGGCGCCGCTCGATCGAATCCAGTCCTTCGAAGGTGAATCTCGCACGCCCCAAGGGCCTCCCTTCGCTGTCGCCCACCGATCATGCCCGTCTCGGATCTCGGTCGCAACGGGTGGTGGTGACCATCGAAGAGGCATGATTCGCGCTTTCCGCGCGGGGGAGCGTCACTCCCCGCGAGCGTGGGAATCGGCCGCAACCGTCTCCCACACGTCGCCGCCCACGCGGGAGACGCACTTCCCACCCGCTCGGCATGTCGGCGCCACCACGGGTGTGGGAGACGGAACGGCTGGATGAACGCCGAATGCGGTGCGTAGATGGCAGTGCAGGACGGGCGGTGGACGCCCTCCCTCACTCCCCCTCACGAGAGGACACACCGCATGGCTGGCAAGACCGCAAGTACGGCGCTCCAGACCGCGATCACGGGCGGCAAGGTCAGCGACAAAGCTGCCCAGGGCGCGCTCGGTTCCGCGGTCTCGCGGATCGCGAACCTGAAGAAGAAGGCGAACACCTCGAAGGAGGCGATGATGGAGACGGGCACGCTCGTCCTCCACACCGCCGAGACGCAGGGGTCGCTGTTCCTGTCCTCCATGGCCGAGGGCTACCTCGGGGAGGAGAAGCTCAAGCTCGGGTCCGTCGACCTGCGCGCCCCCGTCGGCCTGCTCGCGCAGGGCTACGGCCTCTACCAGACGATGACCGGCCAGAAGGGCGCCGGGCAGCACGTCCTCGCGCTCGGCAACGGCGTGATGGGCTCGTGGCTCGCCAACGTCGCCCGCAACGCCGGTCGGACGCTGGCCGAGAAGCGCGCCGCCACCCAGGCCCCCGCGCAGCCGCAGGTCCAGCTCACGCCCGCCGGTCAGCCGATGGTCGTGATGCAGGGCGCGCTGCCCGGTCCCACCATGCTGTTCCCCGAGCCCGGCGTCGCCGGTCCGGTCCGTGAGGTGCTCCTCACGCCCGAGCCCGTGGCCGCCGGGGGCGACGACGACTTCGGCCGCCGCCACCGCCGCGGGGACCGACGCCCTGGCCCCGGCCGCTTCGTGCGCGCCGCCCGCAACCGTGACCGCGACGACGACGAGTCGGACGCGGACTGATCCACCCCCTTCCCCAACTTCCACGAGGAGAACACCATCATGGCCAAGCATCTCGACAACCTGGGCTACGCCCGCGTCTTCCGGCACCCCCGCACGGGCTCGCTCGTGGTCGACACCGACAGCCTCCGCCGCGGCGGCGGGTTCGCCGGTCTCGACGACTTCGGCGAGGACATCGAGGGCGACGACGACTTCGACGGCGAGGAGGACTTCGAGGGCGACGACATCGAGGGCGACGACGACATCGAAGGCGAGGACATCGAGGGCGAGGAGGCCGCCGACTTCGGCGCCCGCCGCCGCCCCCGGCGCCGTCGGCTCAACCGCCGCCTCGGTCGCCTCAACCGCCGCGAGGGCCGCGTCCAGTCCAAGCTCGACCGCCTCGGTGGTGGCCGCGAGCGCAGCAAGGAGAAGAAGAACATGCACTGGGGCATGACCGCCGTCAGCGGCACCGACACCCTCGCCGCCGCGGGCTCCGCGGCCGTCAAGATCCGCCTCCAGCACGACTTCCGCGCCCAGGACGTCACGTTCACGGGCTCGGCGGCCGGCGCCAAGGTGACCAGCATCTTCTTCGGCGACCGCGTGGTCTGGTCGTCCAGCGACGGCATCGACGTGTCGGTGTTCGGCTCGACGTCCTTCCTCCGCGGGCTCCTGAAGGGCCAGTCGCTCCGCGCGGGTCTCGACATCACGGTCAACGGCAGCCTCACCGGCGCGGGGGACTTCGCGGTCACCATCGTCGGCGAGAAGCCGGTCACCCCCCACTGCTGATGCACGGGGGTGATCGGTGGCTCGACCGGGATGCGGTGCGGAACTCACGACACGAGCGGACCAGGCGGATCTCCCCGCCCGGATCCAGCTCATGGCGGTGGTCCTGCCCGGAAAGCCGGTCGAGCTGCTGAACACCGAGGCCGAGGTCGACACCTGGCGCATCGTCGAGGTCTTCAGCCGGACGGGCCTGCCCTTCGAGGCCGACCTGTCCTGGTCGTCGGGCACCGGCAGCGGCGCGGGGGCGCAGGTCACCGTCTCGCGGTCGGCGCGGATCTGCGTGCTCGCACGCT
>CAYNFK010000080.1:11120-21436 GCA_964396405.1 uncultured Enterobacteriaceae bacterium | reverse complement strand
GGGAAGGAGTATGTGGTGGTGGACGGGGATGTGATGCATTTCCGGTTCAACGTGTGAGACGGGTCCCGCTCGCCGCCCTGCTGGCCATGTCCTGCGGGTGCGGGGACGTGGGTGTCAGTACCCACCCCACTGTGGACCCCACTGCGAACACCGAGCACGAGGTCCCAGAGCTGGCAGCTAGGGAACTCGGTCCGTGGTCCCTGGAGCTTGCCACTGAAAACTTGTCCGTCGGCGGATTCCTCTCGCCGGTCCCCTTCTATTCGCCTTGCTTTCCGTACGCGGACATCGAGCGCAGGTTCCCCAACGAGGTGTGCCAGCTTCGTGCCGCGCGCAGCCGCTGTCATCCTCTCGACGCCTGTCTGCTCCAGTGCATGGACGTCGGCGGCGGAGAGAACGTGGGCGGCGGATGCTGGCACGTCTGCTACGCTTACCACGACGATGTGGAGATTCCGGGTCCGAAGGACGGCTGTCCGTAGGGTGGCTCCGGCTCGTCCGCGCCCTGCGAAGACCACGCGGCGCGAGGAGCAGTGACCCGGGGATGTCGTGCAGCGTCGCCGCGAGAACAGGGATCTCGACGTCGGGACGCTGCTGATCCGCAAGGGCGAGAGCTGTCGAGAACTGGTGATCATGCGGACGGTCACGGTATCGACGTGGTTGGTGCCGACGCTGTCGGCGCACGTGGCGTTCCGCCCTGGTCATCTGATCCAGCACATGGAACCGCTACGGCGGCGTGTCCGACAAGCTCATGCAGTCGCCGCGCAACCTCGCGATCCACTTCAAGAAGGCGTGGACGCGCGCGGTGAAGGGCGAGGTCCTGCGCGCCAACGGGTGGAAGCCCGCGAACCGCGAGAAGTCGAGCACGACACACACGCCGCGCACCGTGTGCCAGGCGACGCTGGAGGAGGCGAGCGTGGGGGACGCGGTGATCGACTGACTGGTCGGGCACTCGGGGAGGAACACGCGGGCGACGAGCTACACGAAGCCGTCGATGGCGCAGCTGCGGGCGGCGGTGGAGTGGGTGCCGGCGATAGCGTCCTCGTGATCCCTTCGCAGGCGGTTGGCACCCCTAAGAACTCGCGGTACACGGAGGTAGGGCAGCATCGCCTCCCCTCCCCTCTTCGCGAGGGGACCTCTCCAAAGACCAAGCCGCCAAGACATGCTTCACCGGCGGCCCGTCCAATAGAGGCTGCCATGACCGTGGATATTAACGAGCACTTCGGCGTCACCATGACGATTACCCGGCATCGCGGTCCGGCGTTGGCGGAGGGAACCGTCTTCCTCCGCTCGGATCCTGGGTTGTGGTGGATGAAGGTGAACGGCGAGGGCCGCGTCGTCAGCACTGCTTTGACTCGCGCAACAACCGCCGCAAGGTCGTGGGTCCAAGAGCACGGCGATGACGTGCTTCGCGAACGCGGGGTACTCCCCCACCGGTAGCCGTCGTTTGCGGGCCGCCGGCCAGGGCTACACCTTCGACCAGTCGAACCGCGCCGCCGGGGTGCTACGGCGACGCGGGGCGCTGGCACAGAGGCCCGTCTCGACGGTACCCGCCTAACCCTCTTCGCGCACTTCATCGGTTGAACCGTCGATCTCCCCGACAAATGGACTGACCCCACCTGCCACGAGTCGATCCGCGCTATCTTCGCGCGATCCAGGAGGGGTCATGTCCGAGCCGTTCACGCCCACACCGGAGTCGCAGAAGGCTTGGAGGACGGAGCAGGCGCCCGCCGATCCCGCCACGGCCCGCGCGGAGGTCACGGGCGTCGTCGAACAGGTTCGCCAGATCTGGAGCGACCTTGGCGCTGAGAGCCTCCACGACGGCAGCTGGTTCGGTCACCTCCTCCACCGCGCTCTGCGCAGCTACACCGAGAAGGTCGACACCGCCTGGCTCCGGGCCCGATACCCGGACCTGCCGATGGACGCGATCGCCGATCGCCGGATCGCTCTCGCGCAGCAGTACACGGCGCTGGCGAGCGGCACGTCGGCGTCCGCGTACTCCGCGGCTATGGTAGCGACGATTGGCTCCGGCGGCGGCGCCTCACCGGTCGCGGTGCCGGCGGGCGTCGCGGCGTTCGGCGTCGACCTGATGACCTCGACGCTCTTCCAGCTCCGGCTCGCGTACGACCTTTCGGTCGTCTACGAACACCCGGTCGATCTCTCCGATCCCGAGGACCTCTTCGACCTCCTCCGCGTGGCCTTCGGCGTCAAGGCGGGGGACGCCTTCCAGCAGGCGGCGGTTAAGCTTGGGCCGGAGGCGACACGCGTCGCCGCCCGCGGCGTGTTCGCCGGCACGCGCCTCGCGTGGGTCCAAGCGCTGCCCGTGGTCGGAAAGTTCCTCCTCCAGCGCAATCTGATCAAGTTTGCAATCCCGGTGGTCAACATCCCCCTGGCGGCGGGGCTCGGCTGGTTCTTCGCCGGCCAGACGGGCCGCGCGGCGGCGCGCGTCTTCCGCGTGCGGGCGAAGAACGTCGCCGCCGCGCGTCGAGTCGCCGACCTCACCGGCGAGGTCGATACCGACCTCGTGCTGCGGGTGATGTGGATCGTCGTCCGCGAAGACGGCGAAGTCACGCGCGACGAGGCGCTTCTCGTCCAGCACGTGGCGGAGGCGCTCCGGGAGGGAGAGTCCGGAGTGGACGCGGTGAAGCGGCTGCGGGCGCAGGTCGATCTCCCGGTCGAAACCGTACTCCGCGATGTCGCCGAGCGACCGCCGGAGGAGAAGACGGCGATCTGGGAGGTCGCGCTCCGGGCAGCGGAGGGTGACGGCCACGTGCACCGGCGTGAGCGGGCGCTGCTGCACCGATTGGCGGACGCGTGCGGCCGCCGGTTCGACCCAGCCGAGGCCAAGGGCCTCGAGACCTGACGGGGGGACGCGCGCTTGCATTCCACTGCTGCACCTGGGCTCGATGTCGCATTGCGGCTTTGGGTCGCCGACGCGGAACTCCGAGGCCGCGTTGGAGGCATTTCGGTCCTGCGACGATGTCGATGCCTTGATCCTACCTCCAGTCTCCGGACCCCAGTTGAAATACAATCCCGCGCAACTCGACCAGCTCATCCGTCGATTCCTGACAGTCGCGAACCGATCGGGAATCGAGGACATCGGGCCGAAGATTCGGAGGGCGTTCCTCGACCCGCCGAGTGCCGGCATTGCCCTCCGACGCGAGATCGACGTGCAACTGCTGCGATGGGTCCACACGAACCCGGACGGTCGTCACGCTGCAGCCATCCCCGCCGCCAAAGCACTCCACGAGTACCTGTTCTCGCAGGTACACGAGGCCGGGTCGCCAGTCCCAATCTCGACGCCCGCCCCAGCGACCGTCGCAGTGCCCCGCACGACCACACCTCGTTCGACTCCGATTCCCGCTACGCGCTCCCTTCGCCTCGTCGCCAGCCTGGCCGAGCGCATGGGCCCCAGACTTCGACCGTCCGAACGGCCGCGTTTCATCTTGTCCGGCGACTCGATCTCGCTGGCCGAGGGCGTCGAGGTCGTCCGCCCGGGCCAGGTGCCGATCTTCCGCGCGTTCAGAGACAGGCTCGTGGTGCTCGACGACGATCGCTCCCACCCCGAGCTTGTCGAGAAGGCCGCCAAGGACGTCTACGGCGACGTCCACCAGAACGTCCCTCGCATCGGCTCCGCGAACTCCGAGGACGCGCTGACGTGGAGCTTTCTGCGCGGCCTCGCTGGACGCGGGCCGAGCGACTGGGCGACGCGAATGGTCCGCGCGGGACTGGATCGGGCCGGCAACGGCACGACGGTTGCCCCGGCCGGCGAGTCGACGCTGGCACTTTGGCAACGCCACAGACCGCCGGCGTCCTACGCAACGCGGGAGGGTGCGACGGAGTTCGACGCGCTCGTCACACTGCCGCACGACCTCGTCAGCATCGAGGCGAAGGCGGACTCGGGCTTCTCAACCGGAACGACCTTCGACCGAGATCGGCACCAGTTCCTCCGCAACATCGACGTGGGCTCGCACCTCGCCGGACGACTCGGTCGGACCTACTGGCCCGTCGCGCTCCTCCCGGAGGACCGGACCGTGGAGATCGACTTCGTGCGGGATCTCGTCCGAGATCCAGAACGACTGGTACGAGCGCTACCCCATCGCGACCCCCGGGAACTGCGGGACATCGCCAGCCGCATCAGCGTGGCCACATGGGAGGACCTCCTGGACGTCGCCGGGAGCCCCTCGACCGCACCCAACGAGGAGCGACCGCTCACCGCGCTTCACCGCGGCGCGCGGTCACCCTCGGGCCAGGGCGGGCTCATCGACCATCTGCTCACAGCGGACCTGCGTGCGCTCTTCGAGGCAGAGCGCCGGGCCGCTCCCAAGCGCGGCGACCGTGGAAAGTCCTACCTGCAAGACCACGACGGCATTCCCTCGACCGGCGAAGCGACGACCCGTGGTGAGGAGCACCTCGCGATCGCGCTCTTCAACCGGTACGGCACCACCAGCGAAGGCCTCGTCACGGGGGTCGCTGGCCGCGTTCGGATCGCCGACTACCAGGTTCCGTTGAAGGCCCGCCAGACGGATGCCCTCGGCAAGGTCGACCTGCTCGGACTCGACGAGGAAGGCCGCCTCTGTGTCATCGAGCTCAAGGCCGCCGGGTCGAGCGAGCCGCCGATCCGTGCCGTGCTCGAAGCGTTCTCCTACGCCGCGGTGCTTGCGGCCAACCTCGACACCCTGGTGAGCGAGTTCGCCGCGCGCGGAATGGCGGCACTGCACCTTCCACCCCGCGTGGTGGTGTGGGCACCGGAGCCGTACTGGCATGCCCATCGGCACGGCGTGCCTCAGCTCGCCCCGCTCCTGGATCGCATCTCGACCACAGCCAACGTCCCGGTCTCGCTCGTCTCGATCGGTGACGTGTCCGTCGAGCACGGCCTGCTCGGGAAGCGCCCGAGGCTTGTCGGGACGCCTTCGTGCCGTGTCGTCGCCCGAAGCAATGCCAATCCGTAAGCTCGCTCACCCACGTCGGCGCCTCCACGCCTGCCCCGCAGCGGAGAGTCGGTACCGCTGCATCCTGCTCTGGGGCTTGTCGGGCAAGGTCATCTCGACGAGGCCCGCGGTCAGTGCAGGTACAAGGTAGGCCGCCCGGAAGTGGTTCTCGTGCTTGAGTCCAAGGGCCCCCTGGAGCTCCCGACGGGATCGCTCGCCTTCGAGCACCAACAGGAGGCGCCCCACCTCGGGCGTGACTTCCCCGGTGACTTCCCCGGTGACTTCCCCGGTGACTTGTTCGGCCGCCGCCCGCGCCGCCTGCGGATGCACCGGCAGCCGGACCATGAAGTAGCTGTGGTCCTCGTCGAACTCGAACTCCGGCGGCGGTGAGCCGTTGTCCATCATCGCCCGGAAGATCTTCGGGATCCCGGTGCCGCGGCCCTCAGTGAGGTCGAGCTCCTTGAGGAACTCGCCGATGCGCCGGTTCCGGTACCGGCGCGGCGCAGCTCGACCTGCGCGCAACTGGTCGAGCCGCACCGACCGGTCCGGCCCCGGGTAGCTCAGGACGACCAGCTCGTCGGTGCCGATCCGCACCTCCACCGGCTCCCGGGTGTCGTAGCCGCGGTGGTAGACGGCGTTCACGATCGCCTCCTCGATCGCCACCGTCGGGAAGTTCTCCACCCGCGTCGACTCCGGGCGGTCGGCGTGCTTGATCACCGTCTCGCTCACATAGTTGCGGCCGATGTAAGCGAGCGCCTCGCGCACCATGCGGTGCAGCGGGCCACGGAACACCTTCTCCGTGAAGCGGTCCCCACCGGCCCCCTCGGGGAACCAAACGACGTCGATCTGCGTGACCGGGAACCACCGCCATGGCTCAGGGTGGAAGAACAGCAGGCCGACGTTCACCGGGAACGGCGCCTCCGGCGTGCCGCCGACGACGTGGAGCTGCCGCCCGAGGTCGACGAGGCTCATGCCGGCGGCCTGCTCGGCGAGGTCGCTCTTCACCTCGTGGAGGAACGCGACCACCAGCTCGCGGGACAGGTCGTCGACGCTCGCTTGAAGGTTCAGGCGGTCGTCGAAGGGCACCGTGGCCGCGAGCCCGAGCAGCTCGGTCTCGTCGGCGCCCCGCGCCTTCACCGTGCTGGAGCCCTTGCGGATGAACCACGCCTGCTCGCGGTTGTCCTTCGCCAGCGACGTGCGCGCCCGGTACGGCCGAGTGGGACCGCCCGGCGCCCACAGCACCAGGATGGTCCGACCCTCGATCTCGTAGGGCACCGCCAGCGGGTGGTACGGCGGCACCATCACGCTGTTCCCGAGGTTGAGCAGCTCCTTCTGGATGCCGTCGACCGTGGCGGGGTTGAGGCCCGTCGGAGGCAGCACCGGCCGCCCATCGTGCTCCTCGACGCCGATCACGATGTAGCCGCCGCCGAGGTTGCGGAAGTCGTTCGCGAAGGCGCAGAGCGTGTGGACCACGTCGAGCGGGTTCCACCCGGCCTTGAACTCCAGGCGCTCCCACTCGACCGCGTGGCCGTGGAGCAGGTCGTGGAGGTTGACGGGCAGGGCGGGCATGGGTGGTCGCTCGAGGAGGCGTCCGGCCCGACTATCGCGCGACCGACGGCCAGGAAGTGCCCCCACTCCCCCAAGGATGGTGGGTACGCCAGTGTCGGCCGGCGACGCGAGTCCGGAAACCTCTCGCGGGCCGTCTGAACCGGGCCCCCTCACCACGAACTGGTCAGGTGGTACCCGTCGCCGCACGGACACGGGTACACGCGCAGCGGCACACCGCGCTCGGAGGCGACGATGTCGGCGCGCCGCTCCGCAGCGTCTCGAGAGACGTACCGCTGCTTCGGGCGGCCCGACCTGTCGTGGCAGTCGCGGCACGTCTCGCTCGGCGTCTCCCGATCCGCCGGGCAGAGGTGCCAGCCACCGCACCTGATGCAAGAGTAGGGCGTCATGGCCCGCCCGTACCGCCGCAACGCGTGCGCGGCGCCGCTCCGGGCAGATGCCTCGTCGGTGTAGGTGGTGAGTAGCTTCCGGCTGGCCCGCCCAAGACACGTACTGCTCGTCCAGTGCATCGCTCCTCCTCGAGGGCATCGGCGCCCCGCTGGCCAGGATCGTGAACCAAGCGAGCGCGTTCGTGGCTCGCATGCTTCGATGCATGCATCGACTCATAGCGACGCCTGACCGATGCATCCGGCGACGAACCCGTTTAGTCTCGACCCATCGGGAGGCACTCATGATCGGACCCGGCTGGCTTGAGCGGACAAACCCCCACGACTCCACAGCGAGGCTGGCCGCCAAGGTCAAGGAGCACCTGGGCGACCAAACGCCCGGGCGCGCCCTCGAAGCCACGCTCGCGAACACCGACAAAGGGAAGAAGTCCGCAAAGTGGTGGGCGGAGAACGCGGCGACGGTGCCCGCGTTGGCCTTGGCACTAGGTCGATCGGAAACCGACGTGAGGGCCTGGATCGGCGCGTGCACAGCAGCACCGTCCCAAGGATGGACGCCGCCGAACCTGCGCTCAGTGCGCGCCGTGCCCGTCGACCAGCCCCCCCCGGAACTCTGGCCCGACGATGTGGAGAAGTGGCTTGGCCGCCTGGAACGAGACGTCGAGCCGGTCACCCGCGGGTGGTTCCAAGCGGAGCCCGGCCTCCCTGTCGACTGGCTCGCTGCACGAATGGAACGCCGGGGCTGGGAGGTCCGGAGCGGAAAGCCTTGGAGCGAAGCCGTGCGCCGCCTGCCCGCTCGCGGGCGAGTCCTGATCGTTCTCATCGAACCTGTGTCCCGCCAGCAGGTCCAACAGGCGAAAATCCCATCTGGTGCGACGGTTCTCGTCGCCGCGCCTCATCGCTTGGCGGGGTACGCGGACCGGACTTCCGAGACCGGGCGCAAGGCGAAGAATCGAGGGCGTGGCCCAGACGACATGGCCGTCTGGGAGGGGTGGGTCCTGCTCGACGACACCTCCGACACGGCGCGCGTCTGGAGCCGTACGTCCGATGCCCTGACCGTCGCGATTAGCACGGCAGGGATCCCCATTGGAACCCAGACGACTTGGTTTCTTCAGCACGCCACTCCCGAGCGGCGCCCCACCACGGAACGGCTGGACCACCTGTGCGATCGGTACGGCAGCAGGCAGCTCCCCGGGGAGGTGCTACTGCTGCTCGACGTCGCGGTCGACGACGACCCGGTCGAGGCTTGGCTCGACCGCCTCCACGACGCCGATGTGGTCTTGCTGGAGGCGATCGAAGATGAGGCGATCCGCCAGGGCATCGGCATGTCGCGTCCACTCGACGTCTGGTGCAGTCTCCTCCCAAGCAAGACCGACGACGCCACGACGCTCGCCGCGGCACGCAAGGCGCTCGCACACGGTCACATGCAGCATGCGCAGGCGCTCCTCGACGGCCGTCCGGAAGCGGTGATCGAGCGCCTCCGCTCAGAGGGTCACCTCTGCCGCGATCCGGGCCGCACGGACGCATGGGTTCTCTGGCCGCGGTGGCTCGGTCGCGAACTTCGTCGTCGGGCCGGCGAGCGGCTCGCGAAAAGTCCCACCGACCGAGGAACGGCGCTGCTCGACGCGGATGAAGACATTGCTCGGGAGGCCCTCGGCGACCTCCGTGACCTCGTCCGCACCGGCGCGTGGGACGAGCTTCGTCGGGGGCTCGCGTCCGACCTGATCCAGCTTGACGGCGCAGCGCACGTCGAGGGCGTCGCACTCGCCGTCGGCCTGCACCTGCTGGATGGCGGAGACGTTCCCCCCGAGGTCGCCGACGAGATCGCCGGTCGCCTGCTGGCAGTCCGCGGAGCGGCCCAAGGTGAATGGCGGAGACTTCTCTGTCGAGGCGACGGCGTGTTCGGCGACCTCTCGACCGAAGCCGCCGCGTGGGCACTGGGCGCGCGCTGTGCCGCCGTCCGCCACACTGCCCTAGGCCCATGGGACGGCGCCGAGGGCCTCACTCCTCGGCACATCGAGCGGTTGGAGAAGTTCGAGACGGAGCTCGGGGACCTGGGAAACCGACGTCGGTGGGGACGGCAGGCCGAAGAGGGCGAGACACTCGCGGTAAGGCTGTTCCGGCTCGGAACCATGCTGTTCAAAGCCCGCGGACTCGTGGAGGCGCCAACCGGCGTCTGGTCGCTCCAGGTGCCGTCCCTGCTCGCGGACGTGGCCAGCGGCGCGCGGGAGTTGCCAGGACGCACCGTGCGCGAAGTGCTCGCCGAGACCGCCCCGGATCTACCGCTCCCGCGCGACCTGAAGAACATCGACTTGCAGCGTGACCTTGGGGTGGAACCCGGCGCCCTACCCGATGAGCAGCAGAGCCAAGCGTTCGTGCGGGCGCTGGGCACGATGTTTCTCGCATCACTGGCGAGCGAGGATGCCCGCGTTCGGCACCGGGAGCGGGCGCTTGCGCAGGTGCGCGCCACCGCCGACGCGCACTTCGCAGACGTCGCGCGGGAGGTCATTGCCACCGGTGGCGGTATCGTGGATGTGGTTCGTTGGCTGTGGGGTCACTGGCGCGAAGTGCGGAGCGGGCGCAGCGACCTACCGCCCATTCGCGCGCTCGAGCGCGACGACGACGCGTCGGCGAAGTTGCTTTGGAATCTTGCCCCCCCGGATGTCCCGACCGAGATCTGGGAGAAGGCGTCTGAACGGGTCGCGCTATGGCGCGTCCTGGACGCAACCGCGTGGAGAGCGTGGGCCCGATGCGGCATCAATGCGGAAGCCGGTTGGCGCGAGATCCCCGAGGACGTTCTCGTCACCCTCTTCGACGAAGGCTTGTGCAACGCTGGATGGTCGGCAGCGTGGTCGCGCGTACCCGACGCCACCGCCCACTGGCTTGTCCGCGCGCTCCGCAGCGCAAAGCCACCCGTGTCGACGCGCGATGCCCTGGACGCGGTGGACGCCGCGCACGTACCGACCTTGCTGAAGCAGGCTCCAGAGGGCGCACTGCCCGCCGCCTGGCTCCAACTCGTCGTCACCGCGCGGCACGACGGATGGCGGGAAGCGTGGCGGCGCCTGAAGGCGATTCCGGGAGGCCCCCCGTCCTAGCGGTGACGCGTCGGTGCCCTGGTCCACGAGGCACCGACGCCCCTCCTAGGACGGCGGAAGGGATTCCCCCATCGCCGCTCCGGCGCCAGGACCGTGCGTCGGATGCAGAAACAGGTCCAGATCGAGGTGAGTCATGTCCAAGGGAAACAGTGGTTCGGGCCGGGGCGGCGGGCAGGGTAACGGACGGTCCGGCGGCAGCCAGGGTGCCGGCGGGAAGAGCGGTGGCGGAGGGAAGACCGGTGGCCAGGGTGCCGGCTGGCCGAGCACCACGGGTCGGCCGTCAGGCGGCGGTCGGGACAACGGGCCGTCGAAGCCCTAGGGCCGCACCCGCACGCTCCCACGCCCGC
>CAYNFK010000080.1:0-11020 GCA_964396405.1 uncultured Enterobacteriaceae bacterium | reverse complement strand
CGCCCGCGCCAAGGTTCCATCGAAGCAGCGGTCTCCAAGACCCTACACCTTCGACCAGCCAAACCGCCCCGCAACCACCGGCCTCGGCACCGCCCTCGGCGACGCCCGCCGCGCTGGCTCGGGTGCCGCGATCCCCGCCGCCCGCCGGAACCACCCGTCGATCGTCTCGCGGCTCCAGCGCAGCACCTTCCGCGCCTCGCCCACGTTCACTGGCCCGCCCTCCTCGTGGCCGTGCGAGGCGATGTACTTGTCAAGCGTGTCGCGCGAGACCTTGAAGTACGCGGCGGACGGGCTCGCGCCCGACCGGTGTCCATTCTCGCGGAGACGCTCCGGAGCACCTTCGACGCTCGTCGGTTACCCGCCCTCGGGGTTCCGTCTTGCTCGCCACGTCCGACCAGCGCACCGACGCCGAAGGGGAACGGCGCCGTTCCGACGGCGTCGTGCTGCGCGTGGCGTGGTCGGGCTCTGACGAGCGGCTCGCTTGGTTCGAGGCGGTCGTCGCACTCTTCGGACCCGCCGCGTCCAGCATCGCGTACCAAGACGGTCCCTGGAAGAACGCTTCAGTCCTCCGCCACGCGGTACGCATGCTCTGCACCCGCGGCTGCGACCTCCGCCTCGTCTTCCCGGGAGGCGCCCTCCTCACGCTGTCCGGGGCCGATGCGTCGGCCACCATCAAGCCCGGCGGTTCGTCCACGGGAGTCGCGCGGGTCTGGCTCCAGGCGGATCCGTCACTGGCGTCGCCGGTCCCGATCCTCTCCGTCCCCCTCCCTAGCACCACGATCGCGCCGGACCTGCTCCACGGCCTCGTCGCCGTGGCCCACGCCTGCGGCCCGCTGGCCACCGCCGACACGGCAAACTCAGGCCACTTCCCGTCCTTGAGGTGGAGCCGCCAGCGTGACGGGGGCCGCGCGCTCGTGTCGAGAGCACATGGCGCGGTCTGGTCTCCAGGTCTGCCGGAAGACACCGGCGAGATCTACGCCCAGGGAGTCGCCGACATCGAGCCGTCAGAGAGCCTCGTCGACGACCTGACGACGCTCTTGCAAGACGACTCAAGAGACCTCGCCAGACTCCAAGTGCGCCTCCAACGTGAACTTCCCCAAGTTCACGTCCGTCTCACGCACCTCGGGGTGGATGCAGCCTCGTTCCACGTCCCCGCGCCCGCCGACGCGTGCCTCCGACTCATGCCGGAACCCGACACCGTTCGCATCGAGTTGGATGCCACCCTGCCGCCCACGGACGCCGCCTACGCCCTCGCCCATGCGGCGGCCCACGTCCACCTCGGCCACCTGCGCCCCGGCGACACCCACGGGCACTGGGACACCCTGCAGACGCTTTCCGGGCACGCGCCGCTTCGGCGATGGGACCGGGAAGCCCGAGAGAACGTCGCCGCCTGGGCTGTACCAGGAGCCCCCCGACGGACCTCCCTCACGGAGTGCACGCCACGCGAGAAGGCGTGGCTCGTGTTGCTCGACCACATCGGCCGCATGGTGGGCCAGACCCGCACGCTCCACCCCGTCGCCGAACGGTACCAGGACGCGGCGTACCAGCGGCAGGCGGCACAACGACTCGTCGCGCAGCTCGAAGAGTTCGCCGGGGCGATGCTCTGCGACGGCGTCGGACTTGGCAAGACCTACGTCGCGACGACCGTGCTGGTCCACTACGCGAACGCTTGGCGCGACCGCTTGGCCGAAGCAGGGAGGTCATCGGCCGACGATCCCTTCCGGATCACCATCCTGGCACCCAACTCCGTCGTGAGCACATGGCAGCGCGAGGCGATCCCGCCCCTCGCGGCGCACGGCCTGCCGTCCGCCACCATCCGGGTGGTGTCGCACACGAAGCTGTCCCGCATCCTGCCGTCGAGCGAGGTCCTGCAGGCGGTAGAAGACCAGCCAAGCGACCTCGAACACCTTCTCCTCTCCGACCTCGTCGTGGTCGACGAGGCGCACAACTTCCGCTCCGTGGCCGCTCGGCGCACCGTCGTCCTGCGGGACCTGCTGCGCTTGCAGCCTCGCAAGGACCTCCGACGCAAGGTGCTGCTCCTCACCGCCACACCCGTGAACAACGGACTGGAGGACCTGCGGCAGCAGACCTCGTTATTGTTCTCGAAGGCCCTCTGGTTCAATGACGCCACCACCGTGGATGGCTACCGCAGCAGGGTCTTCAAGGATGTGGAGGACCGGGTCCACAAGGCGCGTCGGGGGCGAACCGCCGAGGTCTCCGCGCTCTTGGTCCACGGCAGCGCCGAGGCGCGGTTCTCTTTCGCAGTCGACTTCCGCGACGACCTCCAGTTCGGGGTCCAGGTCCCGCGCGTCGGGGACTACCTGAAGGAACAGGAGAAGCGCCTCATCGTACAGCAGCAAGCCACCCGGCTCGCGATGACCACGGGACAGCCGCTGCCCACCGACACGGCCCGCATCGCCGCCGATCTTCTGGATCGCATCGTCGTCCAACGGTCCCGCGCACTCTGCAAGCAGATCGAGCGCGAGCAGGGCTCGGACGTGAAGCTGCTGTTCCGACCCGATGCTCCGCCGCCCGAGAAGCTCGTCTACGAGGACGTCTACGACGACACGCGCGACGTCCTCGCACGATTCCTGCCGCTGTTCGACACGGGCGAGGGCGCGGAGGAAAGCCCAGTCACGCCGTTGTCGCTCAAGGTCTACATGTGGGCCGACATCCGCGACGGAGTGCGCGACGCCGACGAGGTATCGTCCGTCGTCGGACTTCAGCGGGTGCTCGTGCTCAAGCGGCTGGAGAGCTCGCCCGTCGCCTTCCTGATCACCCTGCTGCGCCTGCTCGCGCTGCACGCGCACCGGTTGAAGCAGCTCGGCGACCTGTGCCACCACCTGCGCGACACGCAGCGGGCAAAGGAGCTCGACGTCGAGGTGCATCGCCTGCTCGGCGGGCTCTCGCCGGTGGCCCGCGGCCACCTCGACCTGCTGCTCACCGGCAGCGTGTCCAACACGACGGGCCGGGAATTGCTCGAACGCTGGAGCCGCGCGCACATGAGCGCACGACCGGCGGCCGGCGCCGACGACCCGCCGCCGCCTCAGCTGGATCTGTTCGGAGAAGACGACCAGGACGCCGTCGAGCGCCGGGAGCAGCTCGAGCGGCTCTGGTCGCTGCGCGACGACCTCGTCCGCGATCTCGGCACTCTGCTGAACACCGCGCCTGGCTTGGCTGACATCGTGTTTGGACGGTTCGACGTCGACGACTGGCCGCGTCGGTTCATCGCTGGCGGTGCCGAGGTCGACTGGCCGGAGTCGGCTTCGTGGGGCCTCCGCATCGTCACGGATGCGAAGCTGCGCCGCCTGGTCACGTGCCTGCTGCACGCGCGCGCGGATCGACAGAAGGTGATCGTCTTCTCGCAGTTCACCGACACCCTCGCCTACCTGCACTCGGTGCTGCGCGCGACAGCCGCCTTCGAGCGCCAGGACTGGCGGTTGGTCCTCCAGTCGCTCTCGGCAGAGGTAGGCACGCCCATCCGCGAGGACGACGTCCGCGACCTCGTCGAGCGACACGCCGTGGTCAGCGGCGAGACCGAGGAACGTGATCTCGTCATCCACGCGTTCGCGCCGTTCTACCGTCTAGGGCCCGTACCGCCGATGGGTCCCGGCGCTTCGACCGAAGCGCACGAAGCACTCCTGGGTGCCTGGCGCCAGGGCTGGACCCTCGCGCTCCGCGCACCGATCGACGTCCTGCTAGCCACGGACGTACTCGCGGAGGGGGTCAACCTCCAAGATGCCGCGCGGCTCGTCAACTACGACGTGCACTGGAACCCCGTGCGCATGATCCAGCGATCTGGCCGCATCGACCGGCGCCTGAACCCGGCGATCGAGGACGCTACG
Source organism: uncultured Enterobacteriaceae bacterium (assembly GCA_964396405.1). GTDB lineage: Bacteria > Myxococcota_A > UBA796 > UBA796 > JACKEO01. The sequence continues at coordinate 7,175 of CAYNFK010000080.1, read as the reverse complement.
CACTTCCCCCACCTGGACGCGCTCGCTGCGGAGCTGGACGTACCGGCGCCTCGCTACTGGTGGCACGGCCGCGAGCAGGCCGCGCCGATCACCGTCAACCTCCTGCTCCCCGACGACCTCGAAGCCGAACTGCAGCTTCGCGAGCGCATCGCGAACAAGACACTGGCGATCGACTTCACGCTGGGCCTTGAGCAGGGCACCGGTGCCGAAGCCGACTGGATGGCCGACTACCGCTACCGCGGGATCTCCGCGCTCAACGTCTGGCAGGGCGATCGCGCGATCGAGCGAGTCGCCGGCTACCAGGAGCGGCTGCGGCGCCTGCTGTCCGAGCGCACCATCGACGCGACGTGGATCCACGCGTGGAACGGCTGGCTGCGCGAGTCCGGTGCGGAAGCAGACGATCCGATCCTGGCCTGGGCAGAGCTAGGGCGCACCGATGGCGTGAGCGCCGAGTTCACGCGTCACCTGCACCCGGCGCTCGCCGACGGCGTCCCGCACTGGTTGTGGACCACGGCGCGTCCGGCGGAGTCCGTGCTCAACCGGTGGCTGGTGCTGGACGGCGTGACGCGCCCACCCGCGCGCACCCGCACCGACCTCCCGTGGTCGGTTGACGCGTCGCGGCCCGTCTCGGCGGACGACGTCCTCCGGGCGGCCGTGCGCCTCGTCGACCACGACCTCCAGCTCCACGAGCGCGGGCGCGAGGTCGGCAAGCCGGTCCAGCAGGGGGTGGCCGCGATCGCGGCTGGCTTCTTCGGCTCGGAGACCGACCGGAGCATGCTCCGCACGTCCGGCTTTCGCATTCTTCAGCTTCGCACCCCGGCGCCGTCCCACCCAGACGCGCCCCCTCTCTCGTCGATCGAGGCCCCATGATCAGCAAAGACGACTTCATCCAGCGCGTGCTGTCCGGCACCACGCCGAGCGCCCCCGGCACGGCAGCCGCTGGCGCCCTCCCCGGTGGCTTCGACGGCTTCGACGACGATGACGTGGAAGCTCAGCCCCCTTCGGCCGATGGGGGGAGCTTCGCACGGCACCTGCTGGAGGCCTCCGGGTTCGGCCCGGCAGAGGTCCTACCGCGTGCCGAAGTGATCCTCGGCACCGATCCCGCGGCCCGCAGCCTGCCGGAGCGGGTGCACTACTGGCCGAAAGCCGAGGGCAGGCCGTTCCAGACCCTGCTGTTCGAGCTCGAAGGGACAGGGCGAACCCTACTCGCCGACGACCTGTTCCGTCAGGAGCGACTGCAGCTACAGGTCGAGGATGCACAGCATCGTCTGATCCAGCACGCCCTCGTCGGCTTCGAGAAACGCGGAGAGGCGCGCACCGCCGAGGTGCGACGCGGAAGTCAGACCGAGACGCTCGTGGTCGTCAGCGTCGCGGACGACCGAACGGAAAGCGCTCGGCAGCTCGTATGCTTCGGCACCAAGAGCACGACCACCGGCGCGCTTGAGGTGTTCACGCTTCGGGAGGCGGTGCGCGACTGGGATCGCCCCTTGGCCGAGGAACACCTCGACCAGCTCTTTAGCCGTCACTTCGAGAAGCTGGCGAGCGGCGTCAAGTGGCAGGACGCTTTCATCACGGGGCCCGAGCGCAAGAAGATTCGGGACCTGCTCGCGGCATGTACGCAACCGACGTTGCACGGCATCGGCGAGGAGGATCTGCGCAAGAAGCTCCGCGACGTGCTCGACGAGATTGCTGGTTCGTTCGGAATCAATCGCAAGAGCGCGAACCAGAACCGGCGCCTCGACATGATTGAACTGCCGATGAACCACGGCATCGGCGCCGACCCACTTGAATCGCAGAAGCCGGGCTTCAAGAACCCCCTTCAGGGCGTGCGCATCTACGACCGCAACGCGCGACTCCTAGGCTTTGTCGTCTACGTCGCCTCGACCAAGGCGAAGGTCGAGCCGCTTCGCGCAGCGCTCGCGACCAACAACCACTTCCATAACGTGCTCGTCATCTACCCCGACAGCGCCGAGCCAGAACTGGAGCTGTGGCAGGGCAGCACGCCGCTCCGAGGCCGCCTCACGCGAGGCCCAAAGCGGACCCAGTTCGACGGCGAGGGTGGCGTCGTGCAACTCCTCTCGCGCTTCTTCGTCGTCAGCAAGAGCGCCATCGAGAAGCCAAAGCAACTCGCCGAGGAACTCGCATGGCGCGCCCAGCACTTGAAGGCACTCGCTGTCGAGGAGCTCGAGAAGGAGCTCGGGAGCGGCAACGACAAGGGCCCGCTCAAGAAGCTGTTCGACACCTTCAACGCCGCGCTCGCCACGTTGACCGTCGAGAAGTTCGCCGACGCGTACGCACAGACCATCACCTACGGCATGCTGGCGGCGCGCTGGATCTCGAGTGGCGAGAGTCCGCTGTTCACGCGCAAGAACCTCAAGGATCTGCTTCCGGAGACCAATGCCTTCCTAAAGGACTTGTTCGACAAGCTGGTCAACTCCAACTTCGACAAGAACCTCACGTGGCTGCTCGACGACATCACGAGTCTGCTCGCGCGTACTTCGGTAGCGCAGGTCTTTGAGAACGAGAAGCGCGACCCGTCGATCCACTTCTACGAAGACTTCCTCGACGCCTACGACCCGCAGGTACGCAAAGACCAAGGCGTCTACTACACGCCCGACGAGGTGGTCAGCTACATCGTGCGCACCGCGCACGCGTCTTTGCAGCGCGATTTCGGCCTTCCGCTCGGCCTCGCGGACACGACAACATGGGCGACCTTTGCCAAGGCGAAGAAGCTCGCGGTGCCCGAGGGCGTCGACGCGAAGGCGCCCTTCGTCCAAGTGCTCGACCCCGCTCTAGGTACCGGCACGTTCCTCCTGCGCGTCATCGAGGTCATCCACGAGACGATGACCGCGGAGTTCAAGAAGCAAGGACTCGATGACGAGGCCGCGAAAAAAGCGTGGGTCAGCTACGTCCGCAAGGATCTTCTGCCGCGGATCAACGGCTTCGAGCTGATGATGGCGCCGTACATCGTGAGCCACCTTCGCCTCGGGCTCGCGCTGCAGGAAACCGGCTTCACGTTCACGAAAACCGACCGCCTACGAGTGTTCCTCACCAACACGCTTGAGCCTCGCATTCCACGACAGCTTGATTTTCTCGGTACGAGCGTGGCCGAAGAGGCAAACCTCGCTGCCGCAGTAAAGTCCGACGTGGCCAGCACTGTCTTGGTGGGCAACCCCCCCTATGCCATTCAATCCGCAAACCTGACTGCCGAGGCACGCGCCCTGATCGAGCCGTTCAAGTTGATCAATGGCGAACGCATTCTAGAGAAGGGCGCCCTACAGCTCGAGCGCAACCTGAACGACGACTACGTGAAGTTCTGGTCGTACGTGATCAATGCGCTGAAGCGCTCGACCTGTGGCATCGCGTCGTTGATCAGCAACCGTGCCTACTCGGACAACCCCACGCTTCGCGGCATGCGTTGGGCGATGCTCGATGTCGCAAGTCACATCGAACTTGTTGATTTGCACGGAGACATTAAACGGAAGGAACAACCCCCGTCGGGGCAGGCCAACGACAACGTGTTCAACATTCTCCAAGGCGTCGCGATCACGTCATTGACGAGGATGCCAGACAAACCCAGGGAAACCCTGGCCCCGGTGAGACGCACGGACGTCTGGGGAACTCGGCCCGAGAAGCTCTCACGTCTTCCAGAAGTTGCCATCGGCAGCGTCGCGGCGTTCGTTCCGACAGGCCCAGAGTACCCGTTCATCGACAACCACGACCCTCTCTATGACGAATACAGCCACTTTGCCCCCATCGATCGCGCCGTGAGCATCTACTCCAATGGTCTCGTCACTGCGCGAGATGGTCTGGTAGTCGACTTCGACAAGTCCGCTCTGCTGGCACGAATTCAAGCGTTTTCATCGACGACTGGGCGGATCGAGAAGGCTCTCGAAGAGTTCGGCGTCAGCGCGAAGAAGGGGTGGGATGGAGTTGGCGCACGTGCAGCAGTCGCAGCGTCCCTTCGACGCGGCGAAGACTGGGTCATGCCCCTTCTCTACCGTCCCTTCGAACCAGCGTGGATCTACTACCATCCCAATCTCATTCAGACGATGGCCTCGACCACGTGGCACATGTGTGCTGCAGAGAACGTGGCGATTCTTGTTCCACGGACTGTGAAGGGCGGCGGCTTCCAGCACGTAATGGTTACGCGGCAAATGTCCGAGGCCATCTGCCTTTCGACAAAGACTTCGGTCAACGGCAACTGCTTTCCGCTGTGGATCTATTCCGATGCCAAGAAGCGTGTCCTGGCGAAGCGCGGCGTGGGAGGTCGACAGTCGTCTGTCGCCTCGAAGGGGGGCAGAGCGCCGAACATTGATCCCAGCCGCTTCTTCGTGAGCCCCGCTTCCGACGCGCCTGCATCCGACGCGGCGGCCGAGACGGCCTTCTTCTATGCCGCGGCGGTGCTTCACTCGAAGGAGTATCGGAAGCGATATTCAGACCTTCTGAGCCGAGGCTTCCCCCGAATTCCGAAGGCGCGCTCTCTCGCGTTGGCTCAAGAACTGGCGGCCCTCGGTCGGCGTCTGCCCGACTTCTACGATCTGTCCGCAACGGAGTTGAACGACTCGAAGTCTTTGTCCGGACTCAAGCTCACCGGATCAGGGGACGGTGTCGTGCGACGCGCAGAATTCGACGAGTCCCACGGCTGCGTGTGGATCAATGAAGGACAACGGCTCTCCCCCATTTCAGCCGCGCAGTGGGAGTTCTCCATCGGGGATTACCCAGCCATCCAACGATGGCTCGTCGGTGGTCGCGCCGTCACGAGGAAGGGGCGGGCGCTGTCTTCAAAAGACCTCGACCACTTGTCGAAGATGCTCCCCGCGATCGACGCGCTTTCGGCATTGCCTGCTGATGTGGACGCGGCAATCGAGAGGCACGGGGGATGGCCGAACGCTTTCAGCCTTACCGGCGAGGCTGTCGAACTCGCTGCAGACGAGGGCGAGGAAGACAGTGAGTAACGCCCGCTTCTGGTTCGTCCCCCTGAAGGACATCGCGCCCGCCGAGCAGCAGGCCAACATCGCCGTAAAGGACGAGGTGCGCGCGAGCGACTTGCCGGCGTCGTACTCCGTCCCCGCGAAGCTCTATCGAGACGGCATTCGCGCGGGCCACGTGCTCGCGCTGCACGACGGCGATGCCGTCACGGCCCTCGCGCGCGTGCTGGCGCTCGAGATTGCTGGGACGCTGCATTGGCGACGCCTGCCGATGCTGGAGGCGCCGGAGCTGTCGGCTACGCCCGAATTGCGCGAAGTCACCGGCCCGGAGGCGCAGCAGTTCAAGCTCGGTATAGACGCTGTCCTGCGCGACATGCCCGCGAGCACCGGTCCGAACGCTGTGTCGGCAGGTCCCGCCAGGAGCTACACGCCGACCGGCCCTGCGTCGAACATCCTCCTTTACGGGCCGCCAGGTACCGGGAAGACGCACAGTGTTCGTCGACGCGCTCTCGAACTCATCGGCGACCCCAGTGCGTCGCAGGCCCCGCTCTCGGACGTGAACGCCGAGTGGGATCGGCTGCGTCGCGAGGGGCAGATCGTGTTCTGCACCTTCCACCAAGCCTTTGCGTACGAGGAGTTCGTTGAGGGCCTGCGCGCGAGAACGGAAGAAGGCGAGGTTCACTACGAGGTCGCGCCCGGCATCTTCAAACGGCTTGCACTGACAGCGGCCGCCGAGGGGCTCCAGCGCGATGAAGACGAGGGTGCCTTTGAAGACCTGTGGGAGGCACTCGTCGAAGGCCTTCGGTCAGAGCCGCGCATCGTCGAGAGCTCGAAGAAGATGAAGTACCAGCTCCAGGCGGCGCCGCGCGGTGGCGTCCTGGTGCGCGGCGGCACGGTTGACGACGAGGAGGTCTTCGAGCCCAATGGCAAGTGGCTCATCGCCAACGAGAACAGCATGAGTGCGCTCTGGGAGAAGCGCGCGCAGCTCGGCGAGGCACCGAAGACCACAGACATCGGCCCGCTGGCCAAGGGCCACGTGACCGCGATGTGGATGGTCTACCGCGAGCTCATCAAGCTCCAGAAAAGCAACACGCGGAGCACCGACCCGGTGGCACGCACGCAACGTGCGTTCGCGGCGGGGCGCTGCTTCGACTTCGCGGCGGACATCCGTCACTTCGTTCTCATTATCGACGAAATCAACCGCGCCAACATCGCGCGCGTCTTCGGCGAACTGATCACGCTGCTCGAGTCCGATAAGCGTCTGGGCAACCCGAACGAGCTGCGCGTGCAGCTCCCCTCGTCGAAAGAGTGGTTCGGCGTGCCTCCGAACCTGCACGTCGTCGGAACCATGAACACCGCCGACCGCTCCATCGCGCTAATGGACGTGGCGCTACGCCGCCGGTTCACCTTCGAGGAGAAGATGCCCGACGCCAAGGCGCTGAACGACGCCCTGGCCGATGCGAACATCGACGAAGCGCTGCGCATGCTCGTCGTGGCCGTGTTCACGAAGCTCAACGAGCGCCTGCGCTACCTCTACGACCGCGAGCACCAGATCGGGCACGCGTACTTCTTCGGTGTGCGCTCGTTCGAAGGTCTGCGCGCCGTCTTCGCCGACCGGATCCTTCCGCTCTTGCAGGAGTACTTCTACGGCCAGTGGGACAAAGTAGCCCTCGCGGTCGGCTACCCGCTCAAGGCCGACGGCACGCCGAAGGTATTTCGCGGCGATGAGCACCCAAGCGGCACCCTTCTCACTACGCAGAGGCTCGATGAGAAGAGCGTGCTGGGCTTCGATCACGACGAATACGACGATCAGGTCGCGTGGGATGTTCATCCCGCATTCCGCCCGCGGGGCATAGCCAACGACGCGTGGCTGAAGCAGGCTTTTGACGAGCTGGTCGGACAGAAGGGGGCCTGATGCTACGCGTGACCGTCCTGGAACGCGGCCGCGTCCTGCGGTCAGACTCCGACGACGAAGGGGTCGAGTTGGGGACGGTTTCGCGGCGGGTACTGCCACAACGGCTCTACGACCGACTCGTGCGCAGCGAGGCGGCCCGCGAAGACCGCGGCGAGGAAGCCGTACTTCGGATGAGGCGCAATCACTGCCTCGTCGGACCGTGGGTGGGCGTCATGCAGGTCCCTGGCCTGCAACTCGAGATCCTGCCCAAGACTCATGAAAGCGCGTCGCAGGACTGGGCTTGATCCGCTCTCGTGGACACTTCCCAAACGTAAGGCGAGGAGGTCTGC
>CAYNFK010000079.1:0-21536 GCA_964396405.1 uncultured Enterobacteriaceae bacterium | reverse complement strand
GCGACGAGGTGTGGTGCCGCGTGATCCCCACCGACGCCTTCTCCACCGGCGACCCTGTCGACAGCCAGCACATCATCATCCAGAACACGCCGCCGCGCGCGTCCTCGGTGGCCCTCACCCGCATCAACCCGCGCGAGGCCGACTTCGTGGGCGTGTCGGTGCTCCAGCCCGTCGATGACGACGGCGACATCCTCACCACCACGCTGCGGTGGCTGGTGAACGGAAGCGAGGTCTCCACGGCCGCGCTGCTCACGGGGGCCAGCTACGACAAGGGCGACACGATCCAAGCCGAGGCCACGATCTCGGATGGGCCGTCTTCGATCACGGTGCTCACCGCGATGACCACGGCGGCCAACACGCTGCCGATCGTCACCGGGCTCACCGTCACGCCGCCCGACCCGTTCGTCACCCAGGACGTGGAGGCCAGCTCCACCTTCTCCGACCCCGACCCGGCGGACGCAGGGCTCGTCACGGTGGCCTACACGTGGACCGTCGAGGCGACACAGCTCCCGCTGATCACGGGCAACACGCTGGTGGCCGGCAACTTCTCCAAGGGCGACACGATCCAGGTGGCGGCTACGGCCTCCGACCCGGTTGGCGCGGGCACGCCCTACATCTCGGACGTGCTCACCGCGCGCAACACGCCGCCCCGCATCACCGGTCTGGAGATCACGCCCGACAGTCCCAGCAAGGGCACCGGCGCCGAGTGCGTGGTGCTCGGGTCCGAGGATGATGATGGCGACGACGTGCTCTACCGCTACCAGTGGTACGTGAACGAGTTCCCCACCAGCACCTCGTCGACGCTGGTGGCCGGCCTGATGGCCCGTGGCGACACGCTGCGCTGCGAGGTCTCTGGCTACGACGACGAAGAGTACGGGCCGGTGATGGTGTCGGAGACCGTGGCCGTGGTGAACTCGAAGCCCACCATCGCCGCCGTCAACGTCAACCCCAGCGACGTGAAGGAGTCGACGGTGCCCACGGCGCAGGTGCTCGGCATCAACGATCTCGACGGCGACGTCGTCACCTGGAAGGTGTTCTGGTACGTTGACGAGGGCGCGCCGTTCGAGTCGCCGGCGATCGACGGCACGCGGTTCGGTCGCGGCCAGACGCTGCGGGTCGAGGTGCTCCCGAACGACAGCTTCGAAGACGGCGCGCGCGTCTCCAGCCCCACGATCACCGTGGTGAACTCTCCGCCGTCGGTGGTGGGCCCCATCGTCACCAACCCGCTCTCGTTCTCGGGCGCGAACCCGATCTCGGTCTCGGCTGGGTCCAAGGACGACGACGGTGACACGGTCACGTTGAAGTGGGCGTTCATCGTGAACGGCGCCGTGGTGCAGGACGGCTGGGCCAACAGCATCAGCCCCGGCGCTTACCGGTTCGGTGACACGATGCAGGTGCGCGCCACCCCGTGGGATGGCACCGTGTTCGGCGCCCCGCTCACCACCGCCGGGTTTGTCGTCGAGAACTCGGTGCCCACGGTGCCGCAGGTCACGGCGCCCGCCACGGCCCACCCGGGCGTCGACAGCCCGGTGTGCTCGATCTCCACGCCCTCCACCGACGCCGACGGCACGGCCTTGCAGTACCAGTTCCGCTGGCGCGACGGCACGGCCACCCTCACGCGCTCGCCCAGCGCCGCCACGTCGAACGCGCTGGAGGCGTCGTTCATCGCTCAGGGCTCGATCTGGCAGTGTGATGCCCGGGCCTACGACGGCACGATCTACTCGGCGTGGTCGACCCCCGTGTCCGTGCTCGGTCGTTACCCCTACCTCGCGTCGTGTTTCGCCCACTTCGTGGACGGCTCCACCACCACCGGCGTCTACAGGGTGGACCCCGATGGCATCTTCGGTAGCCAGCCGCCGTTCGACGCCTGGTGCGACATGACGACGGGTGAGGGTGGGTGGACACGCGTGCTGCGCACCGACGGTCAGTCCGAGGACTTCGGCCAGCGCACCTACAACATCGTGAACAGCTTCGCCGGGGTCACGGCGAGCCGGGGCGTCTACGAGGCCTTCCGCAGCCTGCCCGACTTCTACGAGGTGATGCTCAAGAAGGTCAGCGGGCCTCAGGCCGGCGAGTACGCTGCGCTGGTGCTCAACGGCCCCTCGGGCCTCACGATGCTCGAGTACATGGAGACCTGCCGCGACGAGGGCACCCAGCCCGGCGTCGATCCCGCCTTCGAGGGTCCGCGCACCGTGGGTCACACGTCGGTGTCCAGCGCGGCGGGAGGCCAGGGCAACCTGCGCATCTTCCCCGATGACGGCAGCGCGAGCGTGCCCGTGTCGCGCTTCTTCATGTGCGGCGTGAGCCTGAGCTCCGACAACGACGTGTCCTACCTCACGTTCGCCGACTCCAGCGGCGCGCCCAACACCTGGGGTGACCGCTGGCGTGGCACGGGCCAGACCGGCACGATCTGGTCGTTCGCGAACGGTGACTACTGCTGCTCCGAGAGCACCCACATCGGCGGCGGCACGCTCGAAGCGCTGGCCGGCTGGAAGGGGCTCGTGGGCACCCAGGCCGCCACGCAGCACGCCGGCACCTACGAGCTCTACGTGCGGTGACCGTGCACCGTGCGGCGTCCTACTGGGGGACGTCGCACCGGTCGCGCACGAGGAGGTTGTCGAACCGGTGGTAGTTCGAGGCCCAGCCCGTGCTGCCCGAGACGCCGATCCAGCCGCCGTCGAAGCGGAAGCCCGGGATGGTCTGGTCGATCACGTCGGTGCCGTTGAGGTTCACCCGCACGCGCTCGCCGATGGTCTCCACGATCACGTGCTTCCAGGTGAGCGCGTTGTCTTCGAGCTGGGTGGCTACCCACAGCAGGTGGTTCGTGGGGTCGCCGTTCTGGGTGATGGCGATGTGGTTGGCGGACGTGGGGTCGGTGACCGGGTCCGCGTTGTTGTACCAGGTGTCGAACTCGATGTGGAACGAGCGCACCGGGTACGTGCCGCACAGGCCGGCGCTGCCGTAGCCCAGGCAGCCGCCGTTGGAGCTGGCGTTGATGTAAGCGGTGAGGGTCTCCACGTCGGGCACGTCGACGATGTTGACGCTGTAGCCGTCGGCGCCGGAGTTGATGCCGCCGCCGGTGGCGATGTCGAACTCCACGCGCACGTCACCGGGGTCGATGCGGTCGTCGACCTTGTAGATCGAGCCGGCCCGCGACTGCGCGTTGCCGGTGATCTCCATCCACCCGCCCGCATCCCAGGTGGCGTTACCGAAGGCCCGCCAGCCCGCGCCGATCGGGTTGCTGTTGAAGTCCTGCAGCGCGGGCCAGCGGCAGATGTCGAGGCCCAAGATCTCGTCGGTCTTGTTGCCGTCAGGGTCCGAGACCTCGAAGGTGACGACGTGAGAGCCTGCCGAGAGGGAGCCTGTGGGCCACCGGAAGCGGTCGTTCTGCGTCCACTCGGGGGCAGGCTGCGGGCCGTCCAGGCTGGAGCTGACCGACCACGTGAGCGCGTCGAGCGGGTCGTCGGCCGAGGTGACCGAGCCCACCACGAACTCGGCAGGATCGCCTTCTTCGGCGAGGAATGGGAAGTTGATCAGCTTGAGCGCGAGGCCGATGGGAACGTAGGACGTGTCCTGCAGGTCGGTCTCGGGCTGGTAGGTGCCGTCCTCGGTGTCGGAGTCGACGGCGTCGTCGGTGTTCTCGTCGTCGACGGGCTTGGAGCGCCGGGGATCACAGGCCAGCATCAGGGCCACAGCGCCAGCCAGGGGGAGCAACCGCCGCATCAGATCCTCGCAAGTGCGCGAGGATACTCCACGCGGGCCCGCGGATCTAGATGGTACCGCTCAGGTCGTGCAGCATGGCCACCAGCGAGGTGGCCACGTCCAGCGCCGACCGCTCACCCACCAGCACCACGCGCGCGAGGTGGCGGTAGCGGGCCTCGTGGACGTGCAGCGCCTGACGCAGCTCCACCCCTCCGAGTGCACCGCCTTCGCGCAGGGCGTAGTGCGCGCGGGGGTCTTGACCGGCGGCGGCTTCGACGCGCAGCGCGGCCGAGGCCACGTCGAGGTGCAGCAGCACCACATCGCAGGACGCTTCGAGCCGTCGCGCGAGCCCGTGGTCCGACCAGGTGGCGTCGGACGCGGCCACCACCGGTGCTTCTCCCTTCGCCAGGATCGCGTCCATCGCTTGGGCTTCCAGGCTCACGCGGGGTGCGCTGCCCTCGCGGACCTGCACCACCTCCACGCTGCGGCCCAGCCGGTGCTCCACCACCCGGTCGAGCCACACGAGCGGCACGCCGGTGAGCAGGTTCACAGCGCGCGCGGTGCGCCCCACGTCGGTGCCCGGGATGCCGCACAGCACGACGGGACGCTCCAACGTGAGCGTGGGCCGCCAGCCGTAGTAGTCGTCGTCGGGCGCATCCATGCGGGAGGACCTAGCCCGCGCGGCGGATCAGCGCGGCACGCCGCCCCAGCCGCCCGAGACCGCGCCGACACCGCCCAGCACGGGCGCCGACGGCAGGATGCTCTGGAGGAGGGGCTGAGAGATCAGCGCGGTGTCGTCGAGGAAGACCACGGCGCCCTGCGCGCTCAGGAGGCTGGTGCCGCCGGTGACGTGCACGAGCTCGGCGACGTTGCGGGGGGCGTGGTCGAGTGGGAGGTGGTGGTCCAGGATGCGCGGGGCCCGGTCGCGCTCAGGCACGCGCATCGGCTCGCCCGTGCCCAGGTTCATGAGGGGGATCGGACCGCCCGAGGTCCACTGCTTGCGGGACCAGACGCGGCGGTCGGCCGTGCTCGCCATGCCGTTGGCATCGGTGCCGCCGGTCCAGGTTCGCCCCTCGTTGTAGGTTCGACCCACCGGCCGGCGTCGGAGGAAGTCGCTGGTGATCACAGAGCAGGCGGCGGTCTCCGCGTGGATGTCGATCTCGACACCCACCTCGCACTCAGCGATCGGATCAGCCTCCGCGGGGGGCTTCTCCGCAAACGCGAGGCCGACGATCAGGGTGAGCAGGTGCAGCATGGGGTCCCCAGGCGGCCGCAGCTCGTGACCGCGCTAGGCGCGCGCGCCACGCTCCGACCCGATGGCCGCTCGCTCGTCGTCGGAGACAGGCACCACGTAACGACCATCGAAGCACGCTGAGCAGACATTCTCGCCCAGGACCTCGTGGAGGCCTTCGACGGTGAGGTAGGTCACCGAGTCGGTGTCGAAGTAAGCGGCGAGCTCGACTTCGAGGGTCGCTCGGTCGTACTTCGAGGCGATGAGCTCGCTGCGCGTGGGCATGTCGATGCCGTAGAAGCAAGGGTCGACCACCGGCGGCGAGAACACGGCCAGGTGGATCGCGGCGGGGTTGAGCTTGCGCAGGATCGCCACGATGCGGCGCATGGTGCTGCCGCGCACCACCGAGTCGTCCACCAGCAGCACACGCTGGCCCTCGAACATCTCGCGGATCGGGTTGAGCTTCAGGCGCAGCGCCGCATCGCGCGTGGCCTGGTCGGGCATGATGAACGTGCGGCCGGAGTAGCGGTTCTTGATGAAGCCCTCGCGGGCGGGCACGTTGAGCTGCTTGCTCATCGCCTGCGCGGCCGGCGTGGAGGTGTCGGGCACGGGGATGATGAGGTCGACCTTGTGGCCCTTGAGGTCCCACTCTTCGGCGAGCTGACGGGCGAGACGCCAGCGCTGGCGGTTGATGCGGCCGTCTTCCATGTGGCTGTCGGGGCGCGCGAAGTAGATGCGCTCGAACACGCAGGGGCGAGGCACCCCCTCGATGAGCGGGATGGTGACGGGCTCCTGGCCCGAGCGCAGCAGCACGATGCCGCCGCGGGGGATCTCGTCGACCTTGTCGCCATCGAGCACATCGAGCGCCACCGACTCGGACGCCGCCAGCCAGCCGCCATCGGGCAGCCGACCGTAGCAGCCCGGCCGGATGCCGTGCGGATCGCGGAAGGCCACGAGCGTGGGCGAGCCATCCACCTCCAAGATCGCCACGACGCTGTAGGCCCCGCGCACCCGCGCGTAGACCTCGCGCACCGCCGCCACCACGTCCTGTGTGGTGTGACCCGCCGCCCGGCGCTTCTGCAGCGCACACGCGAACGTGAGCAGGATGGGCTCGGCGTCACACTGGCTGAGCACCATCCAGCCCTCTTCACGCAGCCACGCCGTGACCTCGGGCACGTTCGTGACGTTGCCGTTGTGGGCGAGCAGGATGCCAGGCTGGCGGGTGCGGAAGGGCTGCGCGTCTTCGGGGCCAAAGCTGGAGCCGGCGGTTGGGTAGCGCACGTGCGCGATGCCGGCGTTGCCCTTGAGCGCAGGCAGCACCTTCGGCGGTACGGCCTGGGTGATGAGGCCATCCCCCTTCACGAGGTGGACGCGGCGGTCATCCCAGGTGCCCAGGCCCGCCTGATCTTGGCCCCGGTGCTGGATCGCCTGCGCGGCCAGCAAGAGGGAGGCTGCAGCGGGGGCGTTGCCTACCAAGCCGACGAACCCACACATCGCTGCCTCCGGGTTGGCTTCGTCGCACGGTGGGGGCTTCGGTTCAAGGCGCGCGGTCGGAGGACGTGCGAGGGGTGCAGCGCGAGGTGTGCATGTCCGAGGTCGCCGACCGCCCGTCCCCGCGCGCCCTGATCGCAGGCTTTGGCCTCGCGCTGCTGCTCTGCGGGGTCAACGCCTACCTCACGCTCTCGTTCGGCGTGATCGAAGAAGGCCCCACCATCGCGGCGCTGTTCTTCTTCGCGATGTTCTTCCTCTCGAAGACCGCGATCCGCTCCTCCGAGATGGTGCTCGTGGCCACGATGGGCAGCGCGGGCGGGAGCTTGGGGTTCATCTCCAACTTCTACGCGGCCCGCGAGATGGTGGGCGAGCCGATGTCGATCACCGACATGGCGCTGTTCGCGACCGTCTCCAGCCTGCTCGGCATGGTGTTCGTCATCCCACTGCGCGAGCTGCTGATCGTGCGCGAAGACCTGCCCTGGCCGGGCTCGCGGGCGGTGGAGAGCGTGATCCGCGCGCTCGTGGAGGACGGCGACCGCCGCCAGCCGCTGATCTTGGGCGCCACGATTCTGGCGCTCACCTTCGCCGTGATCGCGAATGACGACGGGGGCTTGGGCTGGCTCCCGGCCGAGACGCACCTGCCGATCTTCGGCCTCGGCGCGCTGGGGGCGGGCATCGCGTGGGCCCCGTTCGCCATCGGCGGCGCCTACCTGATGGGCTTCCGCACCACGGTGGGCTTCCTGGTGGGCGGCATCGTGCTGTTCGGCCTCGCGCCGTTCGCCGAGAACCCGGCCGCCCCGCACCGCTACGTGTGGCCCGGCATCGGCTTCCTCGTGGCCTCGGGCCTGATGGCGCTGTTGCTGCAGGGGAGGGTGGTGCTCGACGCGTTGCGCTCGATGCTCGCGCTGGGTGGTGGCAAGACCGACACCGACGCGATCCTGTCGCCTGCGGCGTACCGGGCGCTCGCCCTGGGCGTCATCGGCCTCACGGCCCTGTACGCTGTGGGGTGGCTGGGCCTGAACCTCGTAGTGACCGTGCTGCTCGTGGTGGTGGGCGGCCTGCTCCAGAACGTGATCGCCACCCGGGCGGCGGCGCAGACGGCGTTCAACCCTGCGCGCGTCATGGGCATCCTGCTCCAAGGCGTGAGCGCAGCGGCCGGCGCGACCACGGCGGGCGCAAACCTCGTCGGGGCAGGCATCGTGGCCGGCAGCGGTGCCCAGGCGGGCAACCTCACCGGCGACATGGCCTACGGCCGCTGGCTCGGCGTGCCGGCGCGCTGGCAGTACGCGGCCCAGGCGCTGACGATCGTGCCGTGTGCGCTCGTGAGTGCTTGGGTGTTCGAGGGCATCCGGTCGACCTCCACCCTCTCGCTGGACGGCGACGGCCTCGCCGCGCCGGTGGCGAAGATGTGGGCGGCTTCCTCGCTGGTGTTCGCCGGGGAGAGCCCGATGCCGTCCACGGCGATGCCCCACCTGCTGATGGGGGCGGCGGCGGGTGCGCTCTACGTGCTCGTGGAGCACCGCGAGGCGATCGCGCGCTGGCTCCCGTCGTCGACCGGCATCGGGCTGGGCCTCGTGCTCGCGCCCTCGCTCGACTTCGCGTTCTTCGTGGGCGGCGTGCTGTTCTTCGGCGTGCTGGAGCGGGGTCTGAAGGTGAGCCCGCTCACGCTCACCACCCTGGCGGTGGGCTGCATCGTGGCGGAGGGGCTCGGCGGGGTGGCGAAGCCGCTGCTGGCCCTGGCGGGGCTGCTGTGAGTCCCCTGGGCAAGCTCGTCCTGGGTGCGTAGATCGGGGCTCGCTCCCTGGAGTCTCCATGGTCCACCGCTTCGATCCCGCCCCGTGGCCGCTGGTGCTCAAGCTCGCCTCGGGGCTCGGCACGCTCCTCACGCTGGGTCTGGCTGCGGTCTTCGCCACCCAGGTGCCGCACGCCGAGCTCGACGTGGCGTGGGGCTTGGTTGTCAGCTTGCTGGTCGCGATGCCGGTGGTGGCCTGGCTGATGCGCGTGCGGGGCTACGAGGTGGAAGGGAGCGAGCTGCGCGTGCTGCGTCCGATCGGACCCGTGCGCCGCTCGCTGCGCGGGCTCGGCAAGGTGGAGACGGGCCGCCAGGTGCTGGAGGCCTCCGTGCGCACGTTTGGCAACGGCGGCTTCTTCGCGTTCTCGGGCTGGTACTGGAGCCGGGCCAAGGGCCCGATGCGCCTGTGGGTCACCGACCCCTACAGGCCGGTGCTGCTCGTTCTGGACGGAAAGTCCGTGGTGGTCTCGCCCGCCGACACCGAAGGCTTCGTGCGCACGGTGAAGGCCGCCGCCGCGGCTTAGGAGGCGCGACGCTCAGTCGGCGCCGGGACAGCTCGCACACACGAAGTCGAGGTCCACCGGCGTCCGCGCCCCTGCGCGCACCTGGACCGTCTCCGCTTCGGGCTCTGCCGAGCTGATGAAGGTCTCGCCAGCGTCGACCAGCGTGGCCGACAGGTACACCGCGCCCGGAAAGGTCCGCATCGTGTTGCCACCGTCCGAGCAGGGCACGAGCTCGGTCGACTCGTACCAGTCGTGCGCGTCGGTGTAGCCGAGCATCCGCACGAGGCTGCCCTCGGGGCAGTTGGCGGCGCTGCCGTTCACCGTCCACGCGACGTCGATGCTGCCGCGCGGGTCGGTGTCGTCCCCGTCGGTCTCTTCGACGTCCGTCTCCTCACCTTCGTCGTCGGTGTCGGGCGCATCCTCGGCGACAACGTTCACCACACACTCGGAGCTGGCGATGCCGTCGCCGTTGCACGCGGTCCCGGCGCTGGTCCAGGGGACGGTCAGCGTGAAGGTGATGGTGCCCACGGCGCGCGAGAGGAGGAAGAGTGCGTTGGACCCGTTGAGCGCGTCGCCCTCGGGAAGATCGGTGCAGTCCTCAGGATCGGTGGAGGTGCACGTCTCCATGTCCCCCGGCGCTCGGACCTTCCACGCGGGAGGCAGGTCCGCCGAGTTGTAGGAGTCCGGGGTCTCCCAGTCGAGCACGAACACCTCGCCGACCCGAACCGACGTCGGGCACTTCAGCAGGAGGAAGGGCCCACAGGCGTGGCTGGCGTTGGCCAGCACGAGCGCCGCGAGCGCGGGTGCGACAGGAATGGAGCGACGCTTGGCCATGGGACCCCCGGCGTCCATCCTACAACATCGCGGAGTTCTTCAGACCTCGTACCACCGACCCTCACGGGCGGCGTTGGCCTCCCAGCCCAGCGCATCCTTCAGCCGAATGCGCATCGCGTCGGCCGACGTGGGCTCGCCGTGGTTGATCAGCACCGTGCGGGGCTGGGGCGCGTCGCCGAGCCACGCCACGATGCCCTTGCCATCCGCATGGCCTGACAGCGCATCGATGCGAAAGCGGCCCGCCCGAATCGGGACATCCCGTCCATGGATGCGCAGCGACTTCACGCCATCCAGCAGGGCGGCACCGCGGGTGCCGGGGGCCTGGAAGCCCACGAAGAGGATGGCGTTGCGGCGGTCGCGCGCGAACGCTTCCAGGTGGTGGAGGATGCGACCGCCGTTGAGCATCCCGGCCCCGGCGATGACGATCATGGGCCCCTTGCGTCGGTTGAGCTCTTTCGACTCCTCCACCGTGCGCACGTAGGTGGTGCCTTCTTCAAAGGCCTGGCAGGCGTCGGCGCTGAGCTTGTGGGCGCTGAGGTGCTCGCAGAAGATCTCGCTCGCGGTGATCGCCATCGGGCTGTTGAGGAAGGTGGGCACCGACGGGATGTCGCCGTCGGCACGCAGGGTGGCGAGCAGGTGCAGGATGGCTTGCGACCGGCCCACGGCGAACGCGGGAATCATGAGCACGCCGCCGCGGTCCATCACCTTGCGGACGACCTCGCCGAGCTGTGTCTTCGGATCGCCGGGCTCGTGCAGGCGGTCGCCGTAGGTGGACTCCACCACCAGCAGATCGGCCCCCTCGAAGGGCGCAGGCGGGCGCAGCAGCACGTCGTTGTCACGCCCGATGTCACCCGAGAACACGGCGGTGCGGCCTTGATGGGTGAGGCGCACGCTCGCGGCCCCCAGCATGTGACCGGCCTCCCGGAACACGAGGTCGAGCTCACCCACGCGGTGGGTCTCATCCCACCGGACCGGCACGACCAGCGCGAGGGTCTTCTCGACGTCCTCGGTGGTGTAGAGCGGCAGGGCCGGCGCGTGGCGGGTGTACTCGCGACGGTTGGCCCGGGCGGCGTCTTCTTCTTGCAGGTGGGCGGCATCCAGCAGGAGCACGCTGAGCAGGTCCGCTGTGGCGGGCGTGCACAGGATGGGGCCCGAGAAGCCCTGGCGCACCAGGCGCGGGAGCCAGCCCGAGTGGTCGAGGTGGGCATGGGTGAGCACCACGGCGTCGAGCTCGCCCACGTCGCGCGGGTCCCAGTTGCGCGAGCGCACGGCCTTCACGCCCTGGAACATGCCGCAGTCGACCAGCACACGCGTGCGACCCCCTTCCACGAGGGTGCTGCTGCCGGTCACCGTGTCCACCGCACCGAAGAACTGAACGCGCATCGAGCACCTTCCCGAGGGGGCCGTCTGCAACGACGGTGCCAGCCCTCTATGCCGTGGCGCGCAGCGCGAGCTGCCCGCACGCGCCGGCTGCACCCCGACCCTTCGGCCAGCGCACGGAGACCTGCGTGCCGCGCGCCAGCAGGCCCGTGAGCATGGCCCGCACCTCGTCGACCGAGGGCGAGGCGTAGGGCGCGCCTGGGAAGGGGTTGAACGGGATGAGGTTCACCAGCGCCGAGAGGCCGTCCGCAAAGGCGGCGATGCCGTCGAGCTCTTCGGGCGTGTCGTTGATGCCGGGTAGCACCACCACCTCGAGCATCAGGTGACGGCTGCCGGGGAGGGGGTGGTCGAGCAGCGCAGCCTTCAGATCGGCGAGCGAGTTCTTGCGGGCGGCGGGCACGATCTGGCGACGGGTGGCATCGGTGCCCGCGTGCAGCGAGAGCGCGAGGCCCACGCGGCCGCCGAAGGTCTCGCTGAACCGGCGCAGGCGCGGCACGAGGCCCACCGTGGATATCACGATGGCCTTCGGTCCAAAGCCCGGGCCGCCGTGGTGGTCCATCAGGACGGTGACGCTGTCGTAGGTGCCGGCTTCGTTGTGGAGCGGCTCGCCCATGCCCATGTACACGAGGCGACCGATGCGACGGCCCTGCGCGAGCGCGTAGGTCTGCGCGGCGTGGACCTGGGCCACGATCTCGCCCGCGGTGAGGTCGCGCGTGAGGCCGAGCGTGCCCGTGGCGCAGAAGGTGCACGCCATCGCGCAGCCCACCTGCGTCGACACACACAGCGTGGTGCGCCCGGCCTTCATCGGCACGAGCACCGACTCCACCCGCGCGCCGTCGTGCAGCTGCAGCACCAGCTTCTCGGTGAGGTCGTCCGATGCGAGGGTGTCGACGATCTCGGCGGTGGCGACCCACGAGCCGGCGGCGATCACGGCCGCGTGGCGACCCAGGTCGGGGATCTGCTCGATGGGCAGCCGCAGGCGGTGCAGGCCGCCAAACACCCGCCCCGCTTGCGCACGCGCGACGCCCAGACCTTCCAGGTGGTCGGCGAGGGCGGGCATGGGGAGTCCGAGGAGGTCGGGCAGCATGCCACTGGCTTAGCCCGGCGCCCGCACCACCGGCCTTCGATTCAGCGGGGTAAGGACCGGCGCCGCGTTTCTCACCACTTCGCCCAGGAGCTCCGATGCCGACCCTCCCGCCTCGCGTCGCCGCCGTGGTCCTGGCCGGGGTCGCTGCGGGCCTGCTCGTGGCTGCCCTCCTGCTGCAGGGTGCGTCGGCCCGACTGCTCACGCCGCTCCCTGGGCTGGGCGTGGCGCTGGGCGTGGGTCTGTGGCTCTCCATGAGCGTTCCGCTCGTGTACCTCGTGAGCTGCTTGGCGGTGCCCCGCTTGGCTCGACGGCTGCTGGTGGGGGCGGTGATCGCGCTGGCCGGGTGGGGCCTGGGCACCATCGTGCGAGGTGGCTTCGTCGTTCTGCTGTTCCTGGTCGCGGGCGTGGCCGAGCGCGGCACCGAGGTGTTTGAGGTGCTGCCCCAGGGCGGGACGGGCTCGGCCCGAGGGGCTGACGTCCCGGTCATGTCGTTCGAGCGGCGGAAGACGGTGTGGGTGCCGTTCACGGGGGATGCCGTCGCCGAGCTGGGGCGCGGGTTCGTGTGCGTCGAGCTCGTGATCGAAAGAACCACCTCGGGTGTTGAGCGGTTGGTTCTCCCCTCAGAGCCGCTCGGCGTGGACGAGCTGCAATCCTGCCCATGAGCCCAGGTTGCGCGACCAGGAAGGGAGGTGCCCCATGATCCTGCGCGATGCGGTGGTTGACGACGTGCCGGCGCTGCTGGCGATGGTGCGGGAGCTGGCGACGTTCGAGCAGCTCGCCCACCAGGTGGTGGCCACCGAGGCCGGCATGGTGGCGGGCCTGTTCGGCGACGCTCCTGCCGCCCACGTGATCGTGGCCGAGGCCGACGGTGCTCTGTGGGGCTACGCGCTCACCTTCTTCACGTGGTCCACCTTCGCGGGTGCGCGCGGGCTGTACCTCGAAGACCTGTACGTGCGACCGGCGGCGCGCGGGAGCGGCCTCGGCGCGCGGCTGCTGGCCCAGGTGGCGGCCCGGGCTGTGGCGCACGACTGCAAGCGGCTGGAGGGCACCGTGCTCGACTGGAACACGGCGGCGCAGGCGGTGTACGCGGCGCGCGGGGCCGTGCCGATGGAGGGGTGGACGACGTGGCGGGTGGCGGGGGAGGAGCTGGCAGCGCTGGCGGGGATGTAGCCCTCACTCCGCGTCCAGAAACACCTCCACCCCCGTCCACGTCACGTCCGGCAGCGCGACCCGCTCGCCGTCATCGAGCTCCGCCTCCACGCCCTCCAGCATCAGCTCCACCGTCGCGTACGTGTTGCCCGGCTCGCCGTGCGCGCCCTCCAGCAGGGTGAGGACCGCCCGCCCCGTGTCCGCCTTGCCCGCGAGCGTGACGGGCAGGGGGAGGTGGCTGCACGGCCCGTTCTGAGAGAGGTCGGCGGCGAAGCTGATGCCCAGCGAGGCCTGCGTCTTGTCGGACAGATCGCGGTCCCACACGGGGGGCTCGCCAGGATCGAAGACGGCGTCCAGTTCCTCGCCCACCGGGATGAACGTGCTCACCGAGAGCTGCTCGTCGTCGCCGCGCAGCCAGGCCCACACCGACACGCGTGAGCAGCCGGTGACGTCGGCGCGCTGCAGGTCGTCGACCAGCGACGCGCCGGGGGCCACCGCGCATCCGGCGGCGCAGATCAAGGCAGGAACGAGCGGCTTCATCGGAACCTCCGGGAGGTCCGTCTAGTCGACGAACGCAGGGCTTGTCGCATCCACGTTCCTCTCTACGCGGGTGGCCGACTCACGCGGGCGCGGCACCCAGTGGGCCTACCGCCCACCGACGCGCAGGTAGCGAAGGGCCCGGCTGGGCTCCGACGAAGCCAGGCGCTTCGTCTAGGCGCCGGCGAAGTCGGAGCCCAAGCATCAGGGCCCGTAGCGTTCCGCCCTTGGTCGGACCGCTAGGCCCCCTGGGCGTCGCCGACACGTGCGAGGGGGACCGAAGCGTCCAGGCGCCGGTGGAGCCGGACCCCAAGCATCAGGGCGCGTAGCGTGCCCACCGACCGGCGTTAGGGTCCCGCCCATGTCCATGGATAAGTTGCTCGCCGAGCTCGTGGAAGCCGAAGGTCGCCTCGTGGGGGCGGCGCTGGGGGAGGGCGATCCGGTCTCGGCGTGGCTCTCGGCGTCTGCCCGCCACGAGCAGATCGTGCTCGCTGTGGCCTCGGCCGTGCCGGAGAAGGCGGCCTGCTCGAAGGGCTGCTGGTTCTGCTGCCACTTCCGGGTGTCGGCCTCCGCCTACGAGGTGCTGGCGCTCGCCGCGTGGGTGGAGCGCAACCTCGGGGCCGAGCGCCAAGCGGAGATCCGCAACACGGCGCGCCAGAACGCCGCCAGCCTGCGTGCGCTCGACCCGGTGGCCCGCCTGCGCAAGAACCTGCCGTGTCCGGTGCTGCACGAGGGGGCCTGTGGGGCCTACGCCGCCCGGCCGTCGCGCTGCCGGAGCTACCACGCCACCGATGTGGAGGGCTGCAAGGACGCTTACGCACGGCCCGACGAGCCCGGTGCGGGTCACACGCTGATCCCTCCCGTCCACGTGGTCGCGCGCACGCTCGCGGCGGGCTTTCGTGAGGCGATCGTGGCGGAGTCCTTCGACGACCGCCTCTACGAGCTCTCGTCCGCGCTCACCGAAGCGCTGGCCGGGGATGCCGCCTTGCGGCGCTACCTCCGGGGCGAGCGGGCGTTCGTCGACGCGATCGTGTTCACGGAGCCCGGCCCGGTGACGTGACCGATCGGTCCGCACGGTTAGGCCACGGCACCTCGGGAGTCGGATGCGACGCAACGCTGGTTTTTATGGCGGTGTCCTCGCGTTTGCGGCCCTGCTGCTCGCCCTGCTCGACTCCAAGGCGCTGATCGGACTCCTGACCCGCCACGCGCTGGTCGACACCGACAGCTACATGCGGATCACCCGCCTGCGCGATGTCCTCGAGGGCGATGCCTGGAAGGCCGGTCGTGTGCTGCGCGACAACTGGCCGTATGGCTTCGACATGCACTGGACGATGCTCTACGACCTGCCGATCCTCGGGGTCACGCGCGCCCTGATGGCGATCGGCGCGCCGAAGGAGCCCACCCTCACGCTGGTGGGCGGGCTCTCGGGTCCGGTCACCCTGATGCTGCTCGTGCTGGGCGTGGCGTGGACGCTGCGTCCGGCGGGCGACCGCGCCGCGTGGACCGGGGCCGTGCTCACGGCGAGCGCCGTGCCGCTCGTGTCCTACGGTGGCTTCGGGCGGGCCGATCACCACATCGCCACGATGGTGCCGCTGGTGTGGGCGCTCGGGCACGGCGTGCGGGCTCAGACGCGGGGCTGGGGTTTCCTGCGGGGCTTGGTGATCGGACTGCTGCTCACCTCGTCGCTGTGGGTGAGCGTCGAAGCGCTGCCGGCGGTCGTGGGCGTGCTCGCGGTGCTCGCCGCGCGTCGGCTCGATGGGGGTCCGGCGGGCGTGCTGAGCGCGGCTGCGCTGGCGCTGGCGCTGGGGGTGACGGTGGTGCTCGCGATCGACCCGCCACCGCCGGGCCACCAGGCCGCGATCGATCGCTTGAGCTCCGTGTTTCGCGACTTCGCGGCCTGCTCGGCCGCTGCGCTGTGGCTCGCGGATGGCTTGGGTGCCGTGAAGACCCCTTGGGTGCGCATCCCAGGCGGCGTGTTCGGCGCGCTCGGGGCGGGCGGCCTGTGGTTGGCGCTGCACCCCGAGGTGTTCGGCGGCTTCGAGACCTCGGTGGGGGCGGAGCTGGCGCGCCTCATCGCGCCCACGATCGTCGAGCTCAAGCCGGTGCGCTCCTTGCTCGATGGTGTGCAGTACCTGGGCCTCGGCGCGGCCGGCGTCACGGCGGCGGTCTGGGCGCTGGTGCGTCGGCGCGAGGTCGTGCTCACCCGCGTGGTGACGGCCCTCATGGCGCTGGCGATGCTGGGGCTCGCGGTGCAGCACGTGCGGTTCAGCACCTACACGGCGCTCACCGGCGCGCTGGTGGTGGCGGTGGTGATCGTGCCCTGGCTGGAAGCGCGTCCGGCCGGCTCGGTGCGGGGCACGGTGGGGTGGCTCGCGCTGGTGCAGCCGATGACCGCCGGGATGCTCGCGCTGGCGCTCTCGGTGGGTCAGCCGCCGAAGCCGCCCGGCTGCAACCCCACCGCTGCGGTGCGAAAGATCCCCGGGCCGCCGGCCGCGGTGCTGTCCGAGCACCCCGTCGCCCCGTACCTGCTCTACTTCACCGAGCACCGCGCGGTGGCCGGGCCCTACCACTGGAACGTGCAGGGTCTCGGCGACCTCTACCGCAGCTTCCTCGCGGCGAGCGACACGCCGGCGCACCGGGTGGCGTTTGAGCGGGATCTGCAGTGGATCATGGTGTGCAGCCGCACGGGTGACCCCGCGCTCGCCAGCGTCGAGGCCCCCAACTTCTACGATCAGCTCCGCACGAGCCCCGTGTCCACGTGGTCCTGGCTCAAGCGTGTGGACGGGTGGCCCGGCGAGACCACGGGCTACGTGCTGTGGCAGGTGCTGCCAACGGAGGGTCCGTGACGCGGCTTGAGGTCGGGCGTGTGGTGGGCGTGGCGCTGCTGGCGGCCGTCATGCTGCGCCTCGTGGACGCCGATGGTTACGCCGCGTGGTCGCAGCTCGGGCGGCTCGCGTCCACCGATGACCACATGCGCCTGGCGCAGCTCCGCGATGCGCTGGCGAGCGGGGAGTGGCTGCGCGGCTGGGTAGCGCGCGACAACTGGCCCTACGGCTTCGCGCTGCACTGGACGGCGGCGTTCAACGGTCCGATCCTGGTGGGTGCCTGGCTGCTGATGCGCTTGGGCTGGGATGCGGACGCTGCGCTGGTGCTGGTGGGCGGCCTGTCCGGCCCGGTCACGCTCGTGCTGGCGGGGGCCGCAGCGGCGTGGGGCTTGGGCCGGTTGGGCAACGCGGCCGGCTGGCTGGCGGGTGCCACGATCGCGGGCGCCGTTCCGCTGCTTGCGTACGGCGGGTTTGGGCGCGCCGATCACCACGTGGCCACCGTGTTCGCCTGCCTGATGGTGATCGGACACGGCCTTCGCACCGACGACGCCCCACGGCGCCACGGCGCGCTGGCCGGGCTGTGGCTGGGCATCGCGCTGTGGGTCAGCGTGGAGACGCTGCCGGTGGTCGGCGGGCTGCTCGCGGTGCTCGGCGCGCGGACGCTGGAGGTGCCTTCGCAGGGTCGCCTGGCCGCGGCGGGGCTCGGGATGTTCGCGTGCGTGGCGCTGGCGCTGGCGATCGACCCAAGCCTGTTCGACGCCTGGCGGCCCGATCGGCTCTCCTGGACCACGCTGGAGTTCGCGGGCCTCGCGGCGGTGGCGCTGGTGCTCACCGATGCGACGTCGGGTCGGGTGCCGGGGGTGTGGCGCGCTCCGGTGGGCCTCGTGCTGGGCGGTCTCGCGGGCGGCGTGTGGCTGGGGCGGCGGCCCGGCCTGCTCACCGGTTCGCAGGCGATGTACGGCGACGGCATGGCCGAGGCGGTCATTCCCGAGGCACGCGAGCTGCTGCCGGTCGCGGACTGGGTCCAAGGGGTCGGGTTCCTCGGCACGGCGGTGCTGGGCTTGGTCGCGCTGCTGTGGCTGGCCCGTCGATCCCCGGAGGTGCGCGTCACCGCCCTTGTGGCGGCAGGCGTGCTGCTCGTGGCCACGCTGGCGGGCGCGAGCAGTGTGCGGTTTGCTACCTACGCCACGGGGCTCGGAGCGGCCGCGCTGGCGGGCGGCCTCGCGGGTCCGCTGAGGCGCGTTCGCGGCGCGCTGCCGACCACGGGCCTGGTGGTCGCGGGCGCGTGGACGATCCTGCTGCTGACGCTGCTCCTGCCGCGACCTGCCCGCGCGCCGGCGACGCCGCGCTGCGATCTGGTGGCGCTCGCGGCCTCGCTCTCCAAGGAGCCGCTCGCCTTGCTCACCGACAGCAACGCGCCGCCTTACCTGCTGTGGGGCTCGGCGCACCGCACCGTGGCGGGGCAGTACCACACCAACCCCGAGGGGCTGGCCGACCTGCACGCTTCGCTCTCGGCGCTCGACGACAGCCGCGCGCGCGAGGTCGTGCGCCGCCGTGGCCTCGACGGCCTGCTGATCTGCAGCCGTGGCGGCGAGATCTCGCTGAAGGGCCGCGACGGCGCACGCACCTTCCGGGACGAGCTGCAGGCAGGCAGCACGCAGTGGGACTGGCTCGCGGCCCCCGAGCCTGTGGGCGAGACCGGCTTCTGGCTCTACCGCGTGGTGCCCGAAGCCCTGCGCTGAACCGCGAGCTGCAGCGCGCCGAGCGCCGAGCCGATCAGCGGAAACCAGCCCGCGTGCAGGACGCCGAGCCGTGCGGTGAGCCAGCCCAGCGAGAGCACCCAGAACGCCAAGAAGTCGAAGCTCATGATGAACGCGAAGCCTTCGACGCGGATCGTGCCGCGCAGCGCGATGAGGTCGCCGCCGATCGCGGTCCACAGCAGCCCGACGCCGGCCAGCGCCCACAGGCCAGCGACCACCGGGTGGCCGAGCCACGCGAGCCACGCGCGCCGCTTGGCCGGCGGACGGCCCACGTCGCGCAGGATCAGGTAGGGCGCGAGCAAGAACATCCCGCCCACGTTCGCGAGCAGCACGAACGGCAGCGCCGGCACGCGGTCTCGCCAGTGGCGGGGGTGCTCGGCGGGCAGCAGCTCGTCCACCAGCAGTGACGCCCAGATCCATGGCCACAGGCCCATCGCCTGGAAGAACGCGACCATCGACGGGTTCTCGCCCGCGGTCTCGCCCACCAGCAGCGCCCAGACCCACTCGTTCATGTCGGGGCGTGTGGGGGGTGCGAAGAAGGTGCTGGCCACCAGCAGCAGCCACACCGTGCCGGCCCCGATCCGAGCCTTGGTCGTGTTCGTCACCGGAGCCCCCACGGCTAGGACCTGACGCGGGGACCCCGGCCTGTCGAGCCCGCATCCGCCCCGGGCGCGTTGTGTGCCACCCCCCGCCGCGCTACCGGGCCCGACCCCCGGGGGAGGCCAGCGTGAGCGACAGCCCGTCCAACCTCCGCATCCTCGCGCTGGGTGCCTCGCGCCCGCTCGCCGAGCGCGTGGCCGTCGAGTGCGGCACCACGCTGGTGGGCTCGCGCGAGACGTGGTTCTCCTGCGGCGAGGCCAAGCTCGAGATCTTGGAGAATGTCCGCGGGGCCGACCTCTACATCTTCCAGTCGGTGATCGCGCCGCACGACGCCCGCTCGGTCTACGAGCGCTTCGTGATGCTGCTGCACGCGGTGGATGCCTCGGTGCTCGCCGATGCCGAGTCGGTCACCGTGGTGACGCCGTACTACCCGTGCGCCCGCCAAGACAAGCGTAAGGACCGCACGCGCGAGGGCGTGAGCGCAGCGCTCGTGGCGCGCTGCCTGCAGGAGGCCGGTGCGCGGCGCGTGGTGGCGCTCGAGATCCACAACGACGCCATCGCCGGCATGTTCCACCCGATCCGCTGCAGCCTGGAGAACATCTTCCTCTACCCGGAGCTGGGGCCCTGGCTCACGGCGCAGGGGCTGTGCGGCGACATCGTGGTGAGCCCCGATGTGGGCGGCCTGGAGCGCGCCCGCCACTACGCCGAGGATCTGGCCGAGGGCCTGGCGGTCTGCTCGAAGGTGCGCGACTACCGCACGCCCAACCACGTCGTGCAGAGCACGCTCATCGGCGACGTGGATGGCAAGGACGTGCTGCTCGTCGACGACATCATCGACACGGCCGGCTCGGTGGTGGCGGCCGTGCAGGAGCTGAAGGCCGGCGGCGCGCGCAACGTGGTGGTGGCCTGCGCGCACCCGGTGCTCTCGGGTCCGGCCTGGGCGCGGCTCGCGGAGCTGCACGAGCGGGCGCACCGCGAGGGCTGGCGCTTCTCGGTGGTGGGCACAAGCAGCGTCGAGCACCGCAACACGCCGGCCTGGTACACCAGCTACGACATCGCGCCGCTGCTCGGCCGCGTGATCCGCTCGCTGCACACGCGCACCAGCGTCACCGGCGCCCACAAGCCCTCCTGACCGCAAGGGACCGCCAAGCGCCAGCGTGAGGAGATAGAGGCCGCCCCTCCCGGGGTCCGCATGTCGACCGCTCCGCTGCCGCCTGCTGTTCGCGCGCTCGCTGTGGGCCGGGGCTTGGCCTTCGTGGGCGCGCTGATGCTCTCCACCGCGGTGGGCTGGGAGCTCTACGAGCGCACCGGCAGCGCATTCGCGATCGGCCTCGTGGGCCTGTTCGAGCTCGCGCCGGTGGTGGTGTTCCTCGTGGCCTCGGGCATGGCCTCCGACCGGCTGCCGCGTCGTAGGGTGGCGCAGGCGGCCCACAGCCTGCTCGCTGTGGGCTGCCTGGGCATCGCGTGGACCTCGTGGACCCAAGCGCCTGTGGGGTGGATCTACGCCTGGCTCGTGGTGGTGGGCACGGCGCGCTCGTTCGCGTCGCCCGCGCTGGGCGCGCTGATCCCCCAGATCGCCCCACGTGACCAGCTCGTGCGGGCGAACGCGTGGATGGCGATCGCGTTCGAGGTGGCGGCGATCTCGGGCCCGGCGGTGGGCGGTTGGCTGATCGCCACCACGGGTGGCGCTGTGGCCGCTTACCTCGTGGCGGCTGCGGCGCAGGTGGGCTTCGTGCTGCTGCTCGCCACCGTGCCGTCGCCGGCCCCTGTGGCGCGCGGCGCGCCGTCGATGGACGAGGTGCTCGAAGGCCTGCGCTTCGTGCGGCGCACGCCGGTGTTCCTGGCCGCGATCTCGCTCGACATGATGGCCGTGATGTTCGGCGGCGTGGTGGCCCTGCTGCCGGTGTTCGCGAAGGACGTGCTGGAGGTGGGGCCCGAGGGCCTGGGCTGGCTGCGCGCCGCGCCGGCTGTGGGTGCGGGGCTGATGGCGCTGGCCCAGAGCCGGATGCCGCCGTGGCAGCGGCCGGGCCACGTGCTGCTGGCCTCGGTGGTGGGCTTTGGCCTGTGCACGCTCGGGTTTGGTTTCTCCACCGAGCTGTGGGTGGCGATGCTGTTCCTGGCAGGGGCCGGTGCGTTCGACGCGATCAGCGTCGTGATCCGTGCCACGCTGGAGCAGATCGTCACGCCCGATCGGCTGCGCGGGCGGGTGGCGGCGGTCAACCAGCTGTTCATCGGGTTCAGCAACGAGATGGGCATGGTCGAGAGCGGTGTGGCCGCCTTCTTCCTGGGCCCTGTGGGCGCGGTGACGCTGGGCGGTGTGGCCACGTTTGGGGTGGTGGGGGCCGTGGCCTGGGCCTTCCCGCAGCTCCGGGCGCTGGGGCCGCTGGAGCAGCTGCGCTCGGAAGACGGGACCTAAGCGGCCGCCGTCACATCCCCCATCCAGCCGCCGATCGCGCCGAGCAGGGGCGGCGTGCAGGCTGGGCTCCCCGAAACGAAGGAGCCCGCGGTGAACAGGGCACCGCGGGCTCGTGGGGACCCCGGGGAGGGGTCTGTGATGGGGATGGCCTCACAGCATGGGGCTGGTGGGGGCCGGGGTGGTGACTGCGGGCGGGGTGGCGGGGAGCTCCGGCATCGGGTCGTCGCAG
>CAYNFK010000078.1:0-21783 GCA_964396405.1 uncultured Enterobacteriaceae bacterium | reverse complement strand
AACAGAAGACGCAAACACCCTCCCCCAAGCGCCGCCGGGCTAGCCGATTCGGCGCGGGATCGCAGGCGGGCCTATCGCTGACGGGGTCAGAAACGGTCCGCGTGTAAGGGGCGGCTAAGGGTCGGTCGGGGACAGCGCGGTTCGCACGAGGACAACGCCTGGAAGCCGAGACGGCATAGCTTCCGTGAGGGCCGTTCAATGGGCGAGGGCGGTGATGATGTCGGTACGCACAGACAAGTGGTTGGTCGCATGGGCCGCCGTGGGAACGCTGTCAGGGTGCGGCGCCGAGGCGCTGTGTGCGTCCACTGCGGGGACGTGGGGCGACTGCGCGGTTCAGAACAAGCTCTGCGAGGGTGGGCAGGTCCGCGAGCCGGGTGTGAGCCCCGCGGTGTGCAGCGATGGGTGCACGTGTCCGAGCGAGGCCCCGGTCTGGCATGATGAGCGCGGCTGCATCACCGAAGTGAGCTGTGTCGGAGCCGATCCCGCTTAGGGAGACGCCGGCCGGGCCCCCGGGATCACGCCCTCGGGAAGAAACTTCGCCGCCCCGTGTAAGCCCCCTCCCCCCTCTCACGTTCCGGGGGTGCCTGGAGGCCACCATGATGAACCGTCGACCCCTGATCGCCCTCGCTCTCATCGGCTCCGCCGCCGTCGTCGCCCAGCGCGAGGCCGCGGCCACCTCGTACCCCGTGCCGTCGGACGCCCTCGTGGTGCGCGACTGCGGCGACACCCGCGAAGACGAGCGCCCCATGCCCTACGGCCAGCTCGGGATGCGCGGCAGCGGCGCTGGCGGCGGCGGTGTGGGCTACGGCAGCGCTGTGGGCGGCTCGATGGCCAAGACCACCTCCGTCCCGCCCGCGCCCCCTTCACCCGCTTCACCCGCCTCGGCCCCTCGCCCCGTCGCCGAGGCCGCTGCCGATAGCGCAGCCGTCCCCGCCCGCACCCGTGCGTCGCAGGAGGTCGCCGGTGCCAAGCGTGAAGAAGCCAAGGAGCGGTCGAGCGCCGACTCCGAGGGTCTTATGGGCGCCGCGCTGCACGACGAAGACCGCGACAGCCGCTGGGCCCCTCCCCCCGTGATGTCGCCTGCCCAGGCGCGCGTGGAGTGGGGCGGCACCATCCACCTCTCCAACGACGACTCCGGCAGCGTCGCTTCGGCCCAGCGCATGCTGTGGGCCCTGGAGCGCGGCGCGAACGTGGCGCTCGGTCAGATCCGCACCCACGAGCTGCTCAACTGGTTCGGCTTCGACCTGACGCCGCCTTTGTCGGGCGACACCTTCGGCGTGCGCAGCAGCGCTGAGCGCGTCGACCACGACACCTTCGCCGTGAGCCTCGCGGTGCAGGGCGCAGCGCCCCCCCGCCCGCCGATGGACCTCACCGTGCTGGTGGATCGCTCCGGCTCGATGTCGGCCGAGGGTCGCATGACCTACGTGCAGCGCGCGCTGAACCAGGCCTCGGGTCAGCTCCGGCGCGGCGATCGCGTGGACCTCGTGCTGTTCGACCACGAGGTGTGCACGCCCATCGAGAACTTCGTGGTGGGACGCGACGACCCGGCCGTCCTTCGGCGCGCTGTGGACGCGATGTCGCCCCGCGGCAGCACCGACCTCGACCTCGGCCTGCGCGAGGCCTACAAGCTCGCCACCCGCCATGCGTCCATGAGCGGACGCAGCCACCGCGTGATCGCCCTCACCGATGCGATCCTCAACACCGGCGAGGTTCGTCCCGACGTGGTCACCGAGGTCGCCAAGGCCTTTGACCAGTACGGCGTGCGCCTCACCGGCGTGGGCGTGGGCACCGACTTCCGCGACGACGTGCTCGACCAGCTCACCGAGAAGGGCAAGGGCTCCTACGTCTTTTTGGGCGACGAGCGCGCGGTGGACCGCCTGTTCGGGCGCGGCTTCGACAGCCTCGTGCACAGCATCGCCGACGACGTGCGCTTCGCGCTGCAGCTCCCGGCCTCGTTGGGCCTCGAGAAGTTCTACGGTGAAGAGGCCAGCCGCAACCCCGAAGACGTGCAGCCCATCAGCTTCCTCGCGGGCAACCACCAGGTCTTCTTCCAGGACCTGGCGATCCGCGACGGTCGCCTCACGCCCACCGACGTGCTCACCTTCGACGCCTCGTGGAACGATCCCATCACCGGTCGCCGCACCGGCACGAGCTGGTCGTTCACCGTGGGCCAGCTGCTCGGCACCGACACGCACAACGTGCGCAAGGCCCGCGCCCTGGTGGCCTTCGCCGACGTCGTGAAGGCCCAAGCGATGGGTCAGGACGGCTGCGCCGCACCCCTCGACGCCTGGCTGAGCTCTCGGGATGCCGTGAGCGGCGACGCCGAGATCGCCTACGTGGACGGCCTGCTCGGAAAGCGCTGCGATGTGCGCCGCACGCCGGTGACCTACGCGCCGCCCCGTCCGCCCGTGCAGGTGGCGTCCACCAAGGTGAAGGTCGATGCCGACACCGACATCAGCGAGGTGGTGCTGGCCTGCCCCGGCGGCGTGCAGCGCAGCGCGCTCCCGATGGGCACGTCGGTGGCGAGCTTCTCCACCCTGCCCGGCTCCTGCGACCTGACGCTGCACGGCATCGTGCCGCTCGACGCCCGCGTGGAGGTGCCGCCGATGGGCCGCGACCTGCGCTGCGTGGTGCGCGGCGGCCGGGTGCAGTGCCTCTGATCACGGACGCAGCTCGCCCGAGGAAGACGACAGGTCAGGTCGCTTCCCCGGGCGAGATTGCCCCCCCTGGTGAAACCATCCCCCCCTCCGCGCCGCAGGGACGCCAGAGCAAGCGCGGAGGGGGAAACAGCTACACTTGAGACACAGCGCTTGGATACACAGCCCGTGCCACGTCGCTCCCAGGGCTCCTTCCTTGATCATTCTCCGAAGCGGGTCCGGTAAACCGGACAGCACCCCACGCAAGGTCCGCTTTTCCGGACTCCTCGTCAGCGTGCTGCTGCTGACGGGCTCCTCGGCCACCGCGCAGGACTGGTCCGAGGCCGACGGTGGCCAGAGCCGCGTCGTGAAGCCCTGGCCCTCGGTGGACACGCCCCCCCGCAGCGGCACGCACGTGGTCGACGACGCCGCCCTCGTGGTGGGGGTCGAGAACTACATGACCCTGCCCACCACGCCCTACGCCCGCCGCGACGCCGACGCTGTGGCCACGTGGTTGCTCACCACGCGCGGCCTGCCGGCGTCGCACGTGGTGCGTGTGCTCGACCCCTCTCAGGCCGAGCTCGATCGCGCGCTGGCCCAGGCCGCTTCCCGCCTGGGCCCCACCGGCACCCTGTGGGTCTACCTCTCGGGCCAGGGCGTGCTCCGCGAAGGCAGCGGCATGCACTTCCTCGCGGCCGACGCGCAGATCGAGACCGGCGGCCTTGCTTTGTCGTCGCTCGACGCGCTGGCCCAAGGGCTCGCCGGACGTCGCGTGATCGCGATCGTGGACGCCACGATGTCGGGCCGCACGCGCACGGGCCCGCCGCTGGCACCGTGGGGTCGGTCCACGCAGCTGCTGCTGCCTCTCGATGCCGCCGACCCCGTGCCCCGATCGTCGGGCCTCATCCTGTGGATGGCGTCGCGCCACACGGAGATCGCCGGCGCGTTCACCGGCGACGGCAAGCCCAACCACGGCCTGTTCACCTACCACGTGCTCGGAGCGCTCTTCGGCTGGGCCGACGGTGCCACGGGAGCGAAGGACGGCCGCGTCACGCTGGGCGAGGCGCAGACCTGGGTGCGCAGCCGCATCGCTGCGCTGGGTCGGGAGCAGACACCGTCCGTGGAAGAACGGCCGGGCTTCGACGCGCTCGTGCTCACGAAGGCCCTGCGCGCCGAGCCGAGCTGGGAGGACCTCGACCCGGGAAAGCCCCCCAAGGGTGAGGCGTCCACCAGCAGCCAGATCGCCATGGTGCTGCCCGACAACGCGCGGGTGCGCCGCGGGCTCGCAGCGCTCGGCGACGAGGTCGAGGTGAAGGAGGTGGAGGGCTTCGAGAACAAGGTCGTGGCGACGTTGCCGCGGGAGCAGGCCCACCTGCTGCTGCCCCGCAGCGCGCAGGATGACCTCGCGCCCCAAGATCCCAGCGCGCAGGCCAAGGAGCGGGCGTGGGCTGTCGAGGAGATCCGCCGACAGTTCCAAGGCAAGGCCGACGCAGCGTGGGCAGGCGTGCTGCGTCGCCTGCGCACCGGAGATGCCGACGCCGTGCTGCACCTCGCCAACTTCGTCAGCCGGTGGTCGGAGGTGATCTACCCGTGGGCGGGCACCGATGTGGCCGTCAGCGCCGTGCAGATCCCCCGAGCTGAGGCGCTGCTGGCCTTGGCCCACGCCGGCGGGGTGTCCGTGCCCACCGTGCCCATCGAGGCCGCCACCTTCCGCCTCGGAACGCCGGCTGGCACCCTCGGCCGAGGCCCCGACGAGACCGAGCACGAGGTGCGACTCACCCGAGGCTTTGTGATCGCCACCCACGAGCTGGACCGCGCGCTGTGGGCCGTGCTCGCAGGCGACGCGCCCCTGGAGGGCCCCGACGCGCGCCCCGCCACCGGCATGTCGTGGCTCGACGCCGTACAGGCCTGCAACGTGGCGTCCACGCTCTCGGGGCTCGCTGTGGCCTACACGATCGACGGCACCACGGTGACCGCCATCCCCGACGCGAACGGCTGGCGCTTGCCCACGGAGGCCGAGTGGGCGCTGGCCGCCGGTGCCGGTGCCTACGTCGGCCACACCGCACGCGCTGGCCTGTGCACCACCGCCAACCTCGCGGATCCGGGCACGCCCGAAGCGAGCCGCGACCCTGCTGGGCGCGGGTCCTGCGAGGATGGCTTTGGTGACCTCGCACCGGTCGGGAGCCTGCGGCCTACGGGGGCGGGTCTCTACGACCTGGCGGGCAACGCTGCAGAGTGGGTGTTCGATGCGTGGGCGCCGTGGACGTCTGAGCGCGCTGTGGATCCGCGTCCGGATCGCCCCGACCGGGTGCGCGTGGTGAAGGGCGGGAGCTGGCGATCGGGGGTGTCGGCGGCGCGCCCGTCGGCTCGTGCGGCCGTTCCTTTCGATCAGGGCCGCGACGACGTGGGCCTCCGCTTGGTGCGCGCTGACGGTCGGTGACAGACCTGCGCAAGGAAGTCAATGGAATGTCATGGGGTACACTTCTGCCAGGAGGTTCCCATGCGTCACTTTCTTCCCGCTCTGCTCCTTGTCACCGCCTGCGGTGTCGCGCCTGCCCCCGAAGCGGATGATTCCGCCGAGATGAAGCGCTCGCTCGCCGATGCGTACACCAAGATCAACACGATCGGTCAGGCCGTCCTCGTGCTCCAGGCCGAGAACGCCGACCTGAAGAAGCAGCTCAGCGGTCTGAGCTCCTCGGTGGACCAAGACACCAAGGACACGCGCTCCAGCGTGACCGATCTGTCTGATGGCGCCTGCATCATCACCCGGGATGCCGCATCCGGCCTGCCCACCGGCCGGCGCCAGCACAAGCCCATCACCTGGTTCGCGGAGCCCGACACCGCCACGCCCACGCCGCCCACCCTGGCTTACGCCGACACCGACGGTGACGGCGAAGACGACGCGATCGTGCTGATCGCCGACCTCGATGGCGACGGGAAGAGCGAGTTCATCTCGGTCGGTGGCGACTCCGACCACGACGGAAGCTTCCACGACGACGAGGCCGAGGCCGACAAGCGCCGCTCCGATGCGGGCGACCTCGTCTGCGGCGCCACCGACCACTTCTAAGCGGCGGCAGCGGCGCTCACTTCACGGTGAGGGCCGCCACCAGCGCTTCGATGCCCCCGCCCTGCACCAGCGCGATCGCGCGCTGGGCGGGGTTCTCTCGCTGGGCCCACCGGTCGAAGAGCGGCGCGAGGTAGACCTCCTCGCCGCGTCCGCGCGCAACGAGCGTGGCGTGGGCACGCTCCAGCACGCCCTCCACCAAGCCGGCAACGGGCTCATCGGCCGCGAGGCCCGACCGCACCACGGCCCCGTGGTAGCGCCGCAGCGCGGGCCACGGATCGCCACCGAGCGCCTCGCGCAGGTAGGCCCCCAGCGCCACGTGACCGGCCCCAAACGCCGTGCCGAGCGCGCTCGCCGCCATGTGGTCGGGCCAGGGCTGCTGACACGCGCTGCGCAGCTCCACCGTGCCGTGCGCCACCCGCGGGCGCGCCGCGTTCCACACATAGTGCTCGTGGTAGAGCCAGCCCTCGAAGGCCTCGCTGGCGGTACGCGGGGCCTCATCGAGCCAGGTGCGGAAGCTGCGACCGTAAGGCTGCGGCCGACCGTCGGTCTTGTGCATGAAGTAGGGCAGGTCGAAGGTGCGGGCGATCCACGCCTCCACGTCGGCGCTGGGTCCCTCGGTCATGCCGTGGCGGAAGCCCTCGGCCCCGATGCGGCCCATGCCCGCTTCGCGGGTGCTGCAGAAGCCCGTGGGGACGCCTGACGCCACCGAGGAGTTGCCACAGAGGCCCACGGTGAACGGGGCGAGCAGGTTGGCCGTGCTGGTGGCGGCCGCGACCTCGTCGAGCGTCACGTCCACGTGCACCTGGTCGGACGCTGTGAGCGCAAACGAGAGCCACAGGTCGCCGAGCGTCTCGAGCAGCACGCCGTAGCGCTGCTTCGGGGTCATCAGGGCGGGCGTGGGCGGCGTGAGCGGCTGGATGCCGTAGCCCAGGATGTGGGCGCCGTGGTTCTCGGCCACCCGCACGAGCGGGGCCATCGCACGCTCGTAGGCCGCGCGGATGCCGTGCAGGTCGTCGCAGGGGCCCACGATCAGCTCAATGGTGCCGCGGCCCACCTCGGCCGACCACATCAGGTCGCCGGCTTCGACGCCCACCACGAGGTCACCCTCGAAGAGCAGCTCACCGCCCACGGCCGCGTGCAGCGGGGCCCAGAGCGGCGCGATGTCGAAGACCGAGCCGTCGGCGTGCACCACAGGGTGCTCCCCTTCACGGCCCAAGCGACGCATCCCGGGCGGGCGCTGACGGAAGCGGGCGCGGAACTCGGCCGCGAGGATCGGCGTCCAGTTCATGCAGCCGCCAGCTTGTGGAGGAGCGAAGGGAGCTCGGCGAGATCGGAGCAGACGGCGTCGGCGCGGGTGTGGTCGGAGCCGCGATCGACGCTGCCGGTGTAGAGCACCGAGCGCGCGCCCACTGCGCGTGGGCCGTCGACGTCGTTGGCCTCGCGATCGCCGATGTGGACGAGCTCGTGCGGTGCCACGCCCAGGCCAGCGGCCGCCAGCTCGAACACCCGCGACGACGGCTTGCTCGCGCCGGCTTCGTCGCTGAACACGAAGGTGTGGAAGAAGCCGAGCAGGCCGTGCCCATCGAGCAGCTTGCGCAGGTGGGTGCCCGGCGTGACGATCGCATCCGAGATGATGCCGAGCGGGTAGCGCCCGTGCAGCACCGTGAGGGCCTCGAACGCGCCGCTGCACATCCGCGGCGGCACCACCACCTCCATCGCGCTGAAGGTCTCCACGAGGGCACCGAAGCCGGGGCTCTGCGCCAGCCCGAGCCGCGCGTAGACATCGGCCAAGCGCTCCGACACATGCGGCGTGCGGTGCTCCACCTTCCACTGGTGGCGGAAGGTGGCGTTGGCCTCATCGAGCGCGGCGCGGATGCGGGCTTCGGGAAGCGGGTGGTGCGCTTGCACCTCGGCCACGAGGGCGCGCGCGCGGGCCTCGGGTTTCGGCAGGAGGCCCTGCGCAGCTCGCTCCGGTTCGTCGGAGTCGTCGATGACGAGGGTGTCCCAGAGATCGAAGGTTACAGCCCGGATCATGGGGCTCCCGAAAAGGCCGCCCGCCCTATCGCATCGGTTGCCCCTGCGCGACCGATGCGAAGCGGGCTGGCCCGGTACGCCGAGATCGGACAGGGGAGACCACGCGCCGCAAGGTGCCGGGAGGGCTCATGGGTCGGGATCGACCGGTTCGCATCGCCAACTGCTCGGGCTTCTACGGCGACCGCCTCTCGGCCGCGCGCGAGATGGTGGAGGGCGGCCCCATCGACGTGCTCTCGGGCGACTGGCTCGCCGAGCTCACCCTCCTGATCCTGCTGCGCGACAAGCTGCGCAAGCCCGATGGTGGCTACGCCCGCACCTTCCTGTCCCAGCTGGAGCAGGTGCTCGCCACCTGCTTGGAGCGCGGCATCAAGGTGGTCAGCAACGCCGGCGGACTCAACCCCGCTGCGCTCGCACACGATGTGCACGCGCTCGCCGAGCGCCTGGGCCTGCCGCTGAAGATCGCGGTGGTGAGCGGCGATGATGTGATGGACCGCCTCGGGGCCTGGAACGACGCGGGCGGGCTCACCCACCTCGACACCGGTGCGCCGCTGAGCCCCGCCGACGGCATGCCGATGGCGGCCTCCGCTTACCTCGGCGCGCGTGGGGTCACCGAGGCCCTGGAGCGTGGTGCGGACGTGGTGATCACGGGTCGGGTCACCGACGCTGCCCTCGTGGTGGGGCCCGCGGCCTGGTGGCATGGCTGGGCCCCCGACGCGTTCGATGCGCTCGCTGGCGCGCTGGTGGCCGGGCACGTGATCGAGTGCGGCACGCAGGCCACAGGCGGCAACTACAGCTTCTTCGAGGAGGTGCCCGAGGGCGCGCTGCCCGGCTTCCCGATCGCCGAGATCGCGGCCGACGGCTCCACCGTGATCACCAAGCACCCCGGCACGGGCGGCCTCGTGAGCGTGGGCACGGTCACGGCGCAGCTCCTCTACGAGATCGGCGGCCCCGTGTACGCCAGCCCCGATGTGCTCGCGCGCTTCGACACGATCGTGCTCTCCGACGCCGGTCCCGATCGGGTGTTGATCGGGCCGGTGCAGGGTCACCCGCCCACGGATCGGCTCAAGGCCGGCGTGCTGCTCGGGGCCGGTGTGCGCAACGAGGTGGTGTTCCTGGTGGGCGGCGACCGGGTGGAGGCGAAGGCCGAGCGGCTGGCTTCGGCGTTCTGGCGCTCGGTGGGCGGACGCAGCCGCTTTGCCACCACCCGCACCGACGTGATCCGCAGCGACGGCGCCCAAGCGAACGCCGCGCTCACCCTGTCGCGCGTGATC
This sequence comes from uncultured Enterobacteriaceae bacterium, assembly GCA_964396405.1. GTDB lineage: Bacteria > Myxococcota_A > UBA796 > UBA796 > JACKEO01. Next base: position 12,775 of record CAYNFK010000078.1, on the reverse strand, counting down.
CTCTCCGCCCGCGACCCCGACCCCACCAAGCTCGGGCGCGGCTTTGGTGCCAAGGCCGTGGAGCTCGCGCTCGCCAGCGTCCCTGGCATCACGCTGGAGGCTGTGCCCGGCGAGCCCCGTCCCGTGGGCGTGTTCTGGCCCTGCCTCGTGCCGCGCGACGAGGTGCCCACCACGGTGACGCTGGGCGACGCCTCCTGGACCCCCACCGAACCGCCGGCAGCCCCCTGGCCCGAGGTGGGCGCACCCCCAGCACCTCCCGCACCCACCGGACCCACGAAGCGCGGCCCGCTCGGCACCCTGGCCGGTGCCCGCAGCGGCGACAAAGCCGGCAACGCCAACGTCGGCTTCTGGGTGAAGTCGGCCCAAGCCTACCCCTGGCTCGTGGCCACGATCACGGAAGACGCCGTCCGCGGGTGGCTCGGCGGGTTCGCGGGTCCGGTGCGCATCCACCCGCTGCCCAACCTGCACGCGGTGAACGTGGAGCTGGTGGGCTGGCTGGACCTGGGCGTGGCGGCGAACCTCGCGCCCGATCCCCAGGCCAAGGGCCTCGGTGAGGCGCTGCGCACGGTGGAGGTCGATCTGCCGCTGGCCCTGCTCGCTCCGTGAGCCGAATCCTGCCCGTCGTGCTCGCGGGGGGCGCAGGCAGCCGCCTGTGGCCGCTGTCGACGCCCGAACACCCGAAGCCCCTGCTCGATCTGCTCGGCCACGGCGCGCTGCTCGTCACCACGCTGCAGCGGCTGGCTGGGCTTGCGCACGACCCGGGCTTCGTGGTGGGGTCGGCGTCGTTAGCACCCCGGCTGCGCGCCCTGCTCGATGCCCACGGCCTGAGGGCCACCGTCGTGGCCGAGCCCGCGCCGCGCTCCACGGCGCCTGCCCTGCTCGCTGCCGCCGCGCTCGCGGATGACGACGACGTGCTCGTGGTGCTGCCCGCCGATCACCACGTCGCCGACGCAGCCGCCTTCGTGGTCGCACTGAACCACGCTGTCGACGAGGCCCGTCGGGGCCACCTCGTGCTGCTGGGCGTGGTGCCCACGCGCCCCGAGCCGGGGTTCGGCCACATCCAGGTGCGGCCCCGGCGCAGCGGACCGGCCCAGGCCGTGGTCGCGTTCGTGGAGAAGCCGGATGCCGTGCGGGCAGCTGCTTGGGCGGCGGACGGCGAGCACCTGTGGAACTCAGGCATCTTCGTGGTGCAGGTGGGTGTGCTGCGGTCCCGCGCCATGGAGAAGCTCCCCGCTGCCTTTGACGCCGTGGATCTGGCGGTCGCGGACGGCCAGCGCACACCGGGGATCTTCTTCCTGGGGGCGCCTTTTGCGGGGGCGCCTTCGGTGTCGATCGACGTCGGGCTCGCCGAGACCTGGGAGAACGCCCGCGTGGTGCCGCTGGACGCCGGCTGGAGCGATGTGGGCACGTTCCGCGCGCTGCGTGAGGCCCTGCCTCAGGACGCCGACGGCAACGCCGTGCGCGGCGAGGTCACCCTGCATCGCTGCCGCCGCGTGCTGGCCTACTCCACAGCCGGGCCGCTGGTGGTGGAGGGGCTCGCCGACGTCGCGGTGGTGCAGACGCCGCTGGGCACCCGGGTGGTGCCGCTCTAGCGCTCGTTACGGACAGTGCATCCGGTGGCGCAGCAGGGCCGCTTCGGCCGCGTGTCCGATCGCACCCGGCGCGCGCACGCCCCGGCACAGCCAGGTGCGGGCCTCGCTGTGCCGACCGGCGGCGAGCAGCGCCTGGCCCAGCCCCGACATCAGCGCCGGATCCTGCGGTGCCACCGACAGCGCCTCGTGAAACAGCGACACGGCCGCGTCGGGGTCAACGTCCAGCCGCTCGAAGCCCTTCGCCATCAGCGCGGTGGGATCCGGCGGTGCCACAGCCTCGACCCCAGCCGGGTTGGGCGAGGTCGCCCAGAGCAGGCCCACCGTGAGCAGCGCCACCATGGTGGCGCCGACCACGTAGCGCAGCGAGGGTGCGTTGCGCTGAGCCGACACCGGCGCCTGCACCGGACGGGCGGTGAGCTTCACGGTGACTGCGTTGGTCTCCAGGCGCGAGCGCACCTGACGGATCCGCTCGAGGGTGGAGCTGGCGTCGTCGCCGAGGTCCTCGGCCGGTCGGAGCGCAGGGACCGGGGCCGGGTGCATGCCCGAGAGCTCGGCGAGGTCGGGGAATGTGGTCGGAACCGGACCGACGCTCATGCGAACCGATCCGTGGGCGCGCATCGGAGCATCCAGCTCGGATGCTTCGACAGGTCCCCCGGGGTCGGTTCCGATCGTCAATCTGCACCCCCGCCGGGCGCCATCGGATCCGCCGACTCCGACTTGAGGGCTTCTTCTTCGGGCGGGGGTGCAGCCCGCGCCGCCGCCCTCACATCGCGGCACGACGCCAGCGCCCGACCTTCCGGCGCGGCCACACTCACCCGGCTGCGGAGGTCATCACACAGGCCGGAGAAGCGCAGCTCCCAGTTGATGCTGCCGTCCACCTGGCGGTCGCCGTAGCTGGCATCCAGCAGCAGCTTCGGCAGGATGCTCCACTCGGCCTCCACCGTGATGGTGTTCTCCTGCAGGCCCGCCGTGGGGCGGTAGGTCGTCTCCAGGTACAGCGTTCGGTAGAGCGGCAGGCCGAAGCGCACGGTGCCATCGGGCTCCACGCCCACCGAGCCGAGGTTCGCTCCGCCCAGCAGCCCCGACACCAACACGTTTCCCACGGCCTGCAGGGCCGCCTCCCCCTGGCTCGCCGACAGGTCGTCGGGCGCTTTGCCGGTGAGCAGGATCGTGAGGATCGCGGCATCGCTGCCGAAGTCGTCCGACGAGAAGCTGAAGGTTGGATCCAGCGCCGTGCCCGACAGGCCCAGGCGAACCTCTCCGCCGGTCACGCGCATCGCGCCGGCGATGTCGAGCGCAGGGTTGGCGTAGTCGCGGCCCAGGAACGACACCCGCGACCCCTCGCTCAGGGCAAACTCGCCCTGGAGCACCTTCACGCGTCCACCGAGCGTCTCCACGTCGCCCACCAGCGAGAGCGCGCCGTCGCGCATGCCCACCTGCACGTCACCGCCCACGCGGGCGTCGATCTGAGCGCGGGTGACTTGCTCGCCGAGCGCGCCGAGGTCTTCGAACACCGGCACCTTCAGGTCGAGCCGGGTGTTGCGCCCGAGGCCCACGTTCATCGACACCACGAGGCCCTTCATCCACTCAGGCGTCTCGGCGCGAGCGGCTCGCTGACCCTCCGAGCCCTCGCGGTGCACCGCGATCGCCGAGTCGAGCACCGACGTGCGGTCCTGCAGCAGGTCGCCCGTGTTGAGCCGGAACTCGCCTTGGTCCACATCGAGCCGCCCGCGCAGCGCGACAGCGGGCCACCGGCCGGCCAGATCGAGAGCGCCGCTGGCCCGCAGGGTGCGCTCGGGCGTGGCGGAGAGCCAGGCGCCTTCGAGCTCCACACGCCCCGACACATCGGTGGGCACCGAGCCATCGAGGGCGACGTTGCCCTCCACCCGGATCGTCGACGGCCCGCCCTGCGACACCTGCCCAATCGACCCCGCGAGCGGCCGGGTCTCGGCGCTCAGCGACACCACCTGCAGCACCAGCGTGCCGTCGGGTCGACGGGCGCTGCGCACCACGCCCTCCCCCTTACGCAGCACGAGCCCGAGCGGGCGGTACCGCCCCTCCAGGCCCTTGAGCGTCAGCACCAGGTCCGGGGCCGGCGCTGTGACGTCCCCCGAGATCGTGCCGTCCACAACGAGCTCGCCGGCCGTGACCTCCAGCGCCGGGTCGAGCGCGCTGATCACCGTGAGCGGGAGCCCTGAGCCCGAGGCCGTGAGCGCCAGCGCCCCCGTGCCCCAGGTGGTCCAGTCGGTGGACGTGTCGATCGACATCGGCACCACCCCGGTGATGCGCGTCCAGGGGGCCGCAGGATCACCCAACACCATGTCGACCGCGTAGCCCCCCTCGGTGGGCGCGAGGGTCAGCGAGGCCGGCACCGGCGTGGTCCCCGCCTCGGTGGTCGCCGACAGATCCGCCGACACCGACGGCCGCCGCGGGCTCCCGGTCACCGCGAGGGTGCCGCCCACATGGCCCGACAGGTCCGCCGTGATGCCCGTGAGCTGGCGGATCATCGGGATCGACACCTCGCGCAGGCGCGCCTGCACATCCAGCGCATCCGCGTAGAGCGACAGGTCGGCGAAGTCGGGCTCGGGGCCCGATCCCAACAGCCAGTCCACGATCGCGCCCACCCGCGTCTCGGCCTCGCCATCCACCTCCGCGATCGGCCGAAAGCCCTCGTACGCATCGAGGTGGACCACCAGCTCGCCGGCCTCGCGCGCGATGTCGGCCTCCACCCGCACCGGACCGACCACTCCGGGCAGCAGCAGCTCGGCCACGCCGTCGAGATCGAGGCGCGGGTCGCGCAGCGGGCCCGAGAGCTCCACCAGCGCCGACGCCGTTCCGTCGGGCACCTCCAGCCCGGGCACCGCGTGGGTGAAGCGGTCCAAGGATCCTGGGGCCAGCGACACCCGCAGCTCGGCGGGCAGGTCGGTGCGCAGGCTCGGTGCCGCGAGGTTGGCGTTCACCGGCAGCGACCCCACGAGCTTCAGCCAGTCGACGCCGCCCACCTGGGTGCCCAGCTCGGCCACGAGGCGATCGTCGTGCACCCCGGCCGTGCCTTGCACATCGAGGTACCGAAAGCGGTCCTCCCAGAACAGGCGACGCGCGGCCACCGTGACATCCACCTCCGGGTGCCCGGCCGTGCCGTTGGCCACCAGGTCCAGGTCGATCTGACCGTCGACCCCAGCGAGCAGGTCGGGGAACATCTCGGCGAGGGCTTCCAGATCGAGAGCCTTCGCGTGGACCTCCCCCTCCAGCGGGCCCAGCGTGCCCAGCCGCCCGAGCACCGTGAGGCTGCCGAACGAGGAGCTGATCCGCACCTCGGCATCGGCCACGCCGCCGTCCACCAGCCGCAGCGAGAGCGGCGCGTCCAGGACCCACTTCTGGCGGGCCGAAGGCTCGAAGTCGAGCGACTGGAGCGTCACCCAGCGGCTGTCGAGGTCGTAGGTGAGGCCGTTGGCCACGAGAAAGGGTGCCTCCTCCCACCGCAGGTCCACGTCGGCTTCCAGCTTGGAGCCGCGCAGCGAGAGGTGGCCCGTGCCGTGTGTGCCGAGCAGCCCGACGAGATCCTGAGGACCGACCTGCAGGTCGGCATCCAGCTCGAGCTCCCCCTCGGAGGGCTGGCGGATGTTCAGCACCACGGTGGGCTCTTCGACGCGCACGCGGTCGCCGTACTGCAGCAGCGGCCCGAAGATCGTGCCCGACACGGCCACACCGCCGTTTTGCACGGTCACCAGGGCATCGGGTACGCTGAGCGCGGGCATCGTGAACCCGTACGCGTCGAGCTCCTGCGCGAACAGGTCGCCCTTCACCTCCACATCGCCGTTGCGCACCTTCACGAACAGCGGACCCGCCACCGAGCCCAGCCGCACGTCCTGATCCCAGGTGAGCGGGGCCATGCCCACCTTGCCGACGACATCGATCGGTGTGCCCTCCGCGAGCACGTTGCCGCGCACGGTGGCCTGGTAGCTGCCTCGACCGCCCAGCTCGGTGATGCCGTAGTCGTCGAGCAGGTAGGGCAGGATCTCGCCGCGTACGCGCAGATCGAGGCTGCCTTCCAGCAGGTCGATCGTGCCGCCCCCGAGCACGGTGCCGGCCACGCCGAGGAGGTCGGCGTCGTGGAGCTCCAGCTGCCCCCCCACCAGCGACGCGCCCAGCGAGAAGGAGCGCACCCGCACGCCGTACGCGTCGAGCTCCTGGCCCGACCACACGAGGTCGTCGATCGCCAGCCCCTCGGGCCAGGTGGTGCCGTGCCCGCGCCCCACAGCATGGCCCTGCAGCACCAGCGGACCCACGACCACCGGAAGGATCCGCTCCAGCGCGAGGTCCGCGATCTGCAGATCCGCCTTCCACCGCAGTGGTGCGTCGGCCGGCACCGGCGCCTCAGCGCCTGGCGCCGCGCAGAGGTCGACGGGGTGCGCCACCCCATCGGGCACGCAGACCACGGTGCCGACTTGCAGATCGACAGCGCCCGGCGTGCCGTTCACCCCCGACACCGTGCCGGTGATCGCGAGCCCGTGCAGCGGCCCCTCCACCTTCAGGCGCGCGCCGAGCACGCCTGCCACCGGGGTGCCGAACAGGGTCTCCAGCGTGGCCATGTCGAGCGGGTCGGTGCCGATCTCGGCCGACACCGCCAGCTCCTCGCTCAAGCCCGTGACGCTCCCCCCCACCGAGATCGAGGTGCCCAACACGTCGGCGCGCACGGCATCGAGGCTGAGCCCGTCGTCCAACCAGCCCACGCTCCCGGTGAGGTGCAGCGGCGTGGACACCGGCAGCCGCGACACGGCCCACGCATCAAGGCCCGTGACGCTCACCCCCGGCACCGACTTCGCCAGGCTCACGCCCGCACGCACCGACACCAGGTCGAGAGCGAGCGTGGTCTGCACCGCGCCGGCTTCGTCGGGGGAGGTCATCCGCACGGCGACGTCGCGCAGCTCCACGTCATCGAGCTGCAGCCCGATCGGCAGGCCCCCCCACGGCGCCGCTTCCGGATCGTCCGGGAACGGCCCCCCGAACGCCCGCAGGAGGTCGAGCACGCCGTCGGCATCGGACGCGAGGCGCATCTCCACGCCATCCGCGATGAGCTTGCGCACGTGCACGCCCGACCACGGCGCACGATCCAGCACCCACACCGCGTCCAGGTGACGCACCGACACCGCGGCCCGGCCGGTCGGGTCGGTCAGCACGACGCCGCCGAGCCGAAGTCCACCGCCCCAGTCCCACGCCAGCTCCGGGCGCGACACCGTCCAGCCCGGTGCCAGCAGCCCCTGCACCTGCGACTGCACGAAGCCCGCGAGCCACGTTTCGGCGCGCGTGCTCGTGGCGATGAGACCGGCCACGATCGGCAGCGCCGTGAGCAAGGTGAGCGCCAGCAACAGCCGGCGCGGCCTCAAAAGGCCTCCCCGATCGCGAGGTAGAGGTTGATGCCCAGCGGGAAGGTGCGGTTCGCGAGGTCCTCGCGCGCCACGGAGCCGCCGGTGAGCAGGTCGAACCCGCGCGGAAGGCGGTCGACGGGGTTGCAGCCGATGTAGTTGGAGGGTGCGAGGTCTTCGGCGAACAGTGGACGGAACGCAAGGTCGAGGCGGATCGGCCCCACGGGCGAGTCGTAGCGCAGCCCCACCCCGCCGCCGCCGCGGAACCCGGCTGAGAGCACATCCGGCCAGCGGTTGGCGAGCAGGCCCACGTCGCCAAAGGCCGCCACGCCCACGCCGTACTTGATGTCGACCCGCGCCTCGGCCATCGCCTCCACAGCGAAGGCCCCGCCCTTGGGCAGGTAGGTGCGGGTGAGGTTGTAGGGCTGGCCGTTGTTGTGCTGGGGGTCGGGTCGACCCGACGGGTAGGAGCAGAGCGCGTCGTAGGGGCCGACCTGCTGCACGCGGAAGGCGCGCAGGCTGGTGGGACCGCCCAGGAACGCGAGGTCGGGGTAGGGCAGCGCGGAGCCCCCCACCCACGGCAGCAGGCCGATGGCGTGTAAGCGACCGCCGAGCGTGACCGGGAAGGTCTTCTGCTGCTTGCTCACCCGCGGCTGCCACCAGGCGCGCACCTCGCCCTCGGCGCGGGTGTAGAGGAAGCCGGGCGTGGTCTCGGTGGACGAGATCGGCGTGGCAATCGGGATCGACTGCCGCAGGTCGAGCGCCCAGAACGACCCGCGCGAGGTCCGCACCGGGTCGTCACGGTAGTCGGCGCGCAGGCGCACATCGATCGCGAGCAGCCGGTACTCGGGGCCGCTGAAGTCGCCGCCGAACTGCTGACGCGCCGCCAGCAGCGTGGACTCCGAGGGCTCGAGGTACCGGAACACCTCGAACGTAGGACCCAGCGACAGCGAGAACGCCGGCGTGAACTGGTAGCGCGCCGCCAGCTCCGCGCGGATGCGCCAGAACGGCAGCGTGCCGAACTGCGCGTCTTGGCGAAAGCTCGCGGCCGCGCGCAGGCCCAGCTTGTTCTTGAGCAGCCAAGGGTAGTCGATGACGAGCTCACCCAACCCCGTGAACAGCACGCCGCTCGACTGGCCTTCGTCGTCGCGCACCAGGCCGACGATCGCGCCCACACCGCCCTTAGCTTCCAGCCGTAGGCCCGAGCCGAACAGCCACAGGTCACGCAGCTCGACCAGCGCCTGGGGGCCCAGGTTGAAGTAGTCGTAGGTGATGCCGGCACCGAACCGGAGCCGCCGGAGCTTGGCCTCCACCAGCCTCACGTCCACTGGCACGCTGGCATTGGTGGGATCGGACAGATCGGGCACCAGGTCCACCAGCGAGAACAGGCCCGTCTTGTAGAGGGCTTGGCGCGCCTGGCGCAGCGAGCGGAGCTGGAAGGGCTGACCGGGCTCGAAGCCCAGCGAGGAGCGGACGATCGCCTCGTCGATGCGGACGAGCCCGTCCACGCGCAGGTCGCCGAACTGCGCGCGGATGCCGGGCACCAGGTCGATGCGCACGTCGACAGCTTGCTGCTCGGGGTACGCGTCGACAGCGAGCTCAGCCTTCGCGAACGCACGGGTGCTGTCTTGCAGGGCACCCACCAGCTCCACGCTGAGCGCCTGCACCTCGGCCAGATCGAAGCCCGAGCCCACCTCCACGGTGGACAAGCGCGTGGCCTGGCGCACCAGGGTGGCCGCATCGGGAGGGATGTCGCCGGCCACATCGAGGGTGCGCAGCAGGGAGAGCGGGCCGGGCTCCACATGCCCGATGATGTCGACCACGCCGGCCCAGCGCTCGGTGCGGTCCCGGACGCGCCGCAGCTCCCAGCCGTTGAAGCTCGCGTCGAAGTGGCCGTGGTGGGCGTACCAGACCTCCAGGCGCTGGGCGTCGGCGGTGAGCGTGGGCAGCGAGAGCGGGCTCGGCGACGTGAAGTACGTGAACGGGAAGGTGAACGTGAACGCCGGGCTCGCGCGTGTCTCCAGCGGACCCCGGAGCTGCAGATCGTTCTGGCCCGAGAACAGGCCGGCGTTGCCGTCGAAGCGGATGCGGCGCACGAGGTCGCCATCGAGCCGACCCCGCGCCGGCGTGCACGCAGCGAGCAGCACCAGAACAATCGGTGCAGCCCCGTGCCATCGCGGGGTAGGGCCACGGAGCAGGGCGCGGATGAACCGCTCCCGCCACGCGCCTACACCGTCGGTCCGCCCATGCACCCGCTGCTCCGCTACGTGCTCATCGCCACGCCCTTGTGCGCCGTGGTCTTCTTGGTGTCGAGCGGGTTCTTCTACGCCTGGGACGGGCAGGTGGTGAGTCAGCGTCCGAGCCCGGAGGAGGATCCGGCTGCGCTGCGGGTGCTGATCGTCGGCGGCGATGGCTCCACCACCGAGCAAGACTGGTCGGCCGACCTCGTGCGCGAGCTCAAGCTGCGCGTGGATGCCACGGGCCTGCCGCCCACCCAGATCCCGCCCAACGCTGCACGCTCCACCAAGCCTCGCTTCGGCACGTTCTTCACCGTCACGCCCTCGGGAGAAGAGGCTCGCACCATCTACCCCTCGATGGCGGGGCCCGTCTCGCTCACCGGCATCCTGTGGGTGCTCGGTCTCCTGCTGCACAACATGCTGCGCTCGGGCTCGCCGTTTAGCTGGGAGCCCCGAGGCGTGGCGCCGGTGCCCACCCAGCCCCACGGCGTCAGCGTTCCCCAGGGCCCCGCCTCCACCCCGTCGCGTCCGCAGCAGGGCCCTCCGCCTGGGAAGCCCCGTCGCGGGCGTGGTCGTCGCGACTGATCTGCCCCCCGCCGTAGGAGCCTCCCCCGATGACGCGCATGCTCGGCCTTGTGCAGACCCGTCCCGCCGAAGACGCCGTGGGCCGCATGGCCGATGCCTTCTTCCGCCCGCCGGTCGCTTCGCAGCGGTGGTCCGAGGGGGGTGCCGCTCTGCTTAGCGCCGGCGTCCACCCGGGCTCGCTGCACGTGCAGGACGACCTGGTGGTGGTGCTCTCAGGCTGGCTCGACGTGCTGCAGGATGGCGACCCCCGCGGCGTGGACGACGCGGCCCACCAGGCGTCGCGCCTCGCTGCCGCCTGGACCCGCTGGGGCGTGGATGCCGGGCGCTACCTCGACGGGGAGTTCGCCGCGGCCGTCTACGAGCGTCGATCCGGGGTGCTGCACCTGCTGCGCGATCCGGTGGGGGCACGTCCGCTCTACTGGTCGCGGGCACCCGGTCAGATCGCGTTCTCGTCGGAGATCGAGCCGCTGCTCACGCTGCCGTGGGTGCGACGTGAGCTCGCCCGCGAGCACCTCGCCGAGTACCTCGCCTTCCGCGCGGTGCACGCGCCCCGCACCCTGCTGCGCGACGTGCAGCAGGTCCCGCCCGGCCACCGGCTGCGCTCGGCCGCCGACGGTGTGCGGGTGGTGGCGTGTAAGGGTCCCACCTACGCGGCGCCGGGCACGGCCGTTCCGCGTGTGCAGGACGTGATCCCCGAGCTGCAGGCGGCGATCGAGCGCTCGGTGCGGCGGCGTCTGGCCACCTCGGCGCGGGTGGGGTTGTACCTCTCGGGCGGTGTGGGCAGCTCGGTGATCGTGGCGGCTGCGCGCACAGCGTCACGCGCCCTGCCCACCTTCACGGTGGCGTTTGCCGAGGACGGCTCGTCGGAGTCGCCGTTCGCGGGCCGTGTGGCCCAGCTCCTGGGCATGGAGCACACGCTGGTCACCGTGGGCACCAAGGAGGTCGCCGAGCACTTCGACGACGCTGTGGCGGCGGTGGGTCACCCCGTGGGCAACGTGGCCTCCGTGCTCCAGCTGGAGCTCGCGCGGGTGGCCGGCCTGCACGTCGACGTCGTGCTCACCGGCGACGGCACCGACCAGCTCTTCGGTGGCTCGATGCTCGAAGGGCCGGCAGCGGAGCTGCGGCGGGTGCAGGCGCTGCACCGCATCCCGGCCCCGCTGCGACGCGCGCTGCGGAAGGCGGCCGCCCCGTGGGGACGCGGTCAGGCCCTTGCGGTGCCGCCCGAGGAGTGGCCGCTGTTCCACGGCGTGGGCGGTGTTCACCTGTTCGAGGCCCAGCACCGCAGCGAGCTGCTGCTCGACGAGTCGATGGCGCGCCCCAACGTGCGCACCGACGTGCTGCGGCCCTACTACGAAGAGGTCCACAGCGACGTGCTCAACCGCGTGCTGCACGCCTTCTTCCAGTCCACGCTCGTGGCCGACACCCTGCCGCGGGTGGAAGGCACGGCGATGGCGGGCGGTGTGGAGCCGGGCTTCCCGCTGCTCGACGCCGAGGTGCGCCGGGTGGCCCAGGTGCTGCCGGGCGCGTTCAAGGTGCACGGTCTGGGCAAGGCCGACCTCCCCACGCGGTGGATGCTGCGCACCACCTTGCAGGGCTCGCTGCCGGCTGCGCTCGTGAACCGCGCCGACCGCGGTCTGCCGCGTCCGCTGGATGCCTGGCTGGTGGGCCCGGGTCGGCTGTTCATGGAAGAGCGGCTGGCGAGGCTGCGCCAGGATCCCCTCGATCTGTTCCACACCAACGCGCTCGAAGCGCTCAAGCGCGGGCTCGGGAAGACCCCGGGCGCTACGCAGCGCATGTGGGCCCTGTTCATGCTCGACAGCTGGATGCGCCGCGTGGGGGTGGTGTGAGCGAAGCGCAGCCGGCAGGGCGTCCTTGGGTGCAGGGTCTGCTGATCGCGGGCATGGCGATCGGGATGGTGGCCGTGGGCGTGCGCCACTTCACGCACCCCGAGCCCTTCGTGCGCATCGTGCCGCCCTTCTTGCCGGCACCCGAAGCGCTCGTGGCGATCAGCGGCGTGTTCGAGATCTTGGGCGGCGTCGGCGTCGTGATCCCCGCCACCCGTCGCTGGGCCGCGCTGGGCCTGATCGCCCTGTTCGTGGCGGTGTTCCCGGCCAACCTCTACATGGCGTGGGCGAACGTGCAGATGTTCGACGACCGCGTGACGCCGGCCTGGGCCGCGTGGGCCCGGCTGCCACTCCAAGGCGTGTTCATCGCGTGGGCCTGGGCGATCGCGAAGCAGGCCGAACCGGGGAGCTTCAGGAGGCGATCGCCGAGTTGATGCCGGCCTCGGTGGCCTCCACCTCGCCCGTGGCGGTGGTGGCGTACGAAGGAGCGGCGTCGGCGGGCGGATCGTAGGCCGCGCGACCCACCTGCACCGTGCCCATGGACGGCCAGAACGGGGCGAGCACGTACTGCCGGAAGCAGAAGGCCCAGAAGCTCTTGTGCAGCAGGCGGGGGTCGATGTGCGGGTTGAGCTCGGCCTGCAGCGCAGGCAGCTTCGACCAGTGCGCGCCGGGCTGCTCGTGGTGGGCGGCGTGCAGGCCGTTGTTGAACAAGAAGAAGTTCAGCGACTTGCTCGTCCAGCTCCGGCTGTGGTTGTGGCGCGACCACGGATCGGCGTGGATGTGCTGGATGTAGTTGAAGAACATGATGGTCCACAGCGAGAACAGCGCCGGCACCAGGAAGGCCAGCGACCAGATCCTCAGGCCCGTGCCGAGGCCGTGCAGGCCTACGGCCACCGCGATCATCGCGAGGTGGAAGCCCACCCACACCGCGTACTGGGTGACGATCTGCCGGTAGAGCTTCGGGCTCTGGCTGCGGGCCTTGCGGATGTAGTCCCGGATGGGCTCGGACTGCCAGTAGCTGGACACGAAGAAGTAGGTGAACGCCACAGGCCAGGTGTGGTTCTTGTTGTAGCGCCAGGTGATCGTGGCATCGCCGGCACGGTTGATGTAGCGATGGTGGTTGAGGTTGTGCGTGGGGACCCAGGCGAACG
>CAYNFK010000077.1:1979-21867 GCA_964396405.1 uncultured Enterobacteriaceae bacterium | reverse complement strand
ACCTCGTTCACAGCGGTGCGATCGTGATCGATGCACGGTTCAAGAACGAGTACCCTGACGAGCTGTTCTGCGATCCCGACACCGCTGCGACCGTGTCCAGCCGGTGGAAGGCGTACTTTCCGAAGGGTGGCGTGGAGATGGGCGACAGCGACCAGGGGCATCTCGACCAGGCCTGATCGCCGGAAAGCGGGCGAGGCACGGCCAGGGCCTGATGTGGTACGATTTCATCCCCACGATGCGGGAAGATAGGCGGAGGATTGACGGGATGACTCAGGGTCACGACCTCGTGGGCGTCAGGAATGACACTTCTCTCGCCCCGACGAGCGGGCCACGCTCTCCGCCATCGTCCAGGCAGTGGCGCGTGCGAGGTGCGGTCCACATCATCTTGTTCTCGTGGGGTTGCGGTGGCGTGCTCTCCACCCGAAGCTGCGATGCCCCAACACCGACAGACGAGTGCTCTGTGGCGGCCACCTCCACTCACGAAACCCTCTTTGCCAGCGTTCCGCGAGACGCGTCGGGGCTGCCCATCGGAGTGCCGCCCAACTTTCACATGCGGTTCATGCAGTCCGCCTGCGATGGGACGTGCCCCGAGTTTTGGATTCACCTGGATGGCGAGGGGGAACTCTCGTTTCTGGGGGTGTTGTTCACCAAGACGCATGGGAGAGTCCGGACGCAGATCGACGCGGAAACAACCCTTGAGGTGGTCCGAGCACTGGACGCAGCGCACTTTGGATCATTTCGTGAAGATTATATTTCAGAGTTCTGTGCGGGGATCCGCGGGTCGCCGTATGGCTTGCTGAAGGTCAGGTTCGGCGGAGCCTCCCGTGAAGTATCGATGGTGTACGATTGCGAGTTCTGTGGTCAGCCAGAGCTCTACGCCTTGTTTACGTCGATCAACAAGATTCTCAACACCCGGCAGTGGGTGGGGTTCTGTCAAGACACGGACTGTGATGTGTCGGAGTCCGGCCTCTTCGAGTACTGACCACGACCCGTGCGCCGTGGAGCTCGTTGTACGGCGGTTCCCCGACATGTGCACTCGACGAGCGCCCGAGCCCCACCTGTGGGCGCTCACCCCAGACGCGGCGACGCCGTTCACGTCTGCTGCGGTACGTCCGTCCGCCGCGCCCAATCAACCTCCCATCTTGCCGCGCGCCTCACGGTCGTGCGGCGCTGCATGCAGGTCGCGGATCCCCAGCTTGTCGAGCGCGAGGGTGAGCAGATCACCGCGGTAGGTCGCGCCGTTGTCCGCATCGAGGACGTCGCACCCCGGGTAGCGCAGCAGCGTCTCGACCAGCGTCTCCAGGAGGTCGTCCTCGGTCTCGCCCGCGCACGCCTTGATCGCGATGACGAAGCGGGCATGGTCGTCGAGGATCACGCACGCGTAGAGCTTCTCGATGCCCCATCGGGCAGACGTCGCCTCACGTGGCCGACGCGATCGGTCTCCCATCGACGACGGACCTCGGCGCGCTGGTTGTGGGGCTTGAAACTCGGCGACAACGAGATTGCCCCAGCGCGTTGCCCCAAAGGGCGAGGGTGTTCGACACGGAGGCTCCGCCAGCCTTCGCCTCCCCCTGCGCCCTGGCCCAAGGGCCTCAAATCGGCCCGTCACCCCTCGATCCGCTGGCCGTCACCCCTCGATCCGCTGGCCGTCACCCCTCGATCCGCCGCCCGTCACCCCTCGACCCGCTGGCCGTCACCCCTCGACCCGCTGGCCGTCACCCCTCGATCCGCCGCCCGTCACCCCTCGATCCGCCGCCCGTCACCCCTCTGCCGCTGTCCGTCACCCCTCTGCCGCTCCTTCCGGCTCGCGCAGCGGCGACCACGGGCCGCCCACGAAGGACCCGGGGGCCCCGCGCGACGGGGGGCGGTCGATGGGATCCTCGCGCGGCGACAGCGGCTTCCAGCCCTGTTGGTCCTTCGCCGCTGACCGGCGCTCCTCGGTCCTGCAGCCGACGACACGCACGCCGGGTCGCGGGCGGACGCTCGTCGTGTCCACCTTGGGCGGGCCCACGGTGATCGGCTTGCCCGGTCAGGCCGTGATCGGCTTGCCCGAGCTGACCGTGATCACCTTGCCCGAGCTACGACAGCGTTCCACGGACCCCTCCCCAGCGGGCTATCGGCGGCAGCCGTGTTCTGCCCGGGCGTGCTCTGTGTCGGGCCCCGCGTGGAAGTCGGGCAGCGGGTGGCCGAGATGCTCGCCGACTGGCCGCTGGTGGTGCTCTGCGACGATGCCCACCGCACAGCGTCCACCAACACCCGCTTCTTGTGGACCACCTTCACCCGCTTCGAGCCCGCAGCGGACCTGTACGCTACGCGCACCCGCGTCCACCGTCATCACCTCGTTCACAGCGGTGCGATCGTGATCGATGCACGGTTCAAGAACGAATACCCCGACGAGCTCTTCTGCGATCCCGACACCGCCGCGACCGTGTCCAGCCGGTGGAAGGCGTACTTTCCGAAGGGCGGCGTGGAGATGGGCGACAGCGACCAGGGGCACTTGGACCAGGCCTGAACACGCCGGAGGGGTAGGACGTTCGTGAGCGCCGGAAACGTGGTCGGGAGACTGCAAGCGCTTGACGTACGTTTTGCATGGTCGAATCGTTTTGGCCAAATGCCGATCTTTCGGCGCCGACTTCCCACAAACATGACGAAGCGCGATAAGCGAGGCGCGGATCCCGCGATCCCGTGGCAACCTCCCGGAGGTCTCATGATCGAGTCCTCCGTTCCATGGACGACGGGTCACCGCTCTCCGGATGTCGCAGGTAGCAACTCAATGATGGCGAAGGTAAAGTCCACAACGAATTTATCATATTTTCGATATCTGTCCTTGTTCGTATGCTTGTCGTGCAGTCCGCGTTATCCACATTGTCCTGATGGGTGGAGTGAGTGCAACTTGGAACCGGATCCCTATCCCTGCAACACGTTCTTCAAGTCCGAGCCTGTTTTAGCACAGGTGGGCGACACAGGCAGGGTCGACCTGGCGCCAGGCGATCCAGAGGCTGAATTGGGGCATCGCATTTACGTGATCCCGGGGGAACGGAATATTCTGGTAAATAGTCGCGTGGATGCCGATGGGGAGTGGCTCGGGTTCTGGTGTTCGGGCCGCAAGCAGGTACGTCACCCGGCCATGAGCCTGACGAGCAGCAGCGCCTGTGGGAACAGCGACCTGACGTCCTGCACGTTCGGCAATTCATCTGATCCCCACCCCAGATACGTAGATCCCAGACTCCTCATCACCAACGAGGAGGCAGTCCTTCTCTACACGGATCCGCTGGGCAGACGCATTCGGGTAGCCTGGGCGTTCTGCGGTGGAACGCTGCCCGACGCCTCTGCGTTTCAGTGTCCCTCGCCGTGACCTGCCAGCGACGCGCAGAGGCCGGCATGGCGGATTGCTCGAGGCGCCCATCGTCCTGAGTATATCTGTCTCAAAGACGCCACCTTCTCGGGTCGACGTGGATACATGAACGGACACAGAGACGCCATGTGGAAGACGCTTGCGATATTGGGACTCTGGGGTTGTAGCGGCGCCTATCCTGAGTGCCAGACGTCGTGGGTGCAGTGCCACACCGCTTCTGATGTCGTACTCTGCAACACCTTTTTTGAGAAACAAGCCGAGCTGTCCTCGAGTGCGGACGGCGCGCCGTTCCTTCCACTGGCGCATGATGATCCCGAAGTGCTGGCAGCTCTTCGAATACATGTGAGATCATGGCCGCGTAATGTGTACGTTACCATGGCGGGCGATATCGAAATGGGTGTGGCCGAGTTTTATTGCAACGGGCCGCCGCCAAGGTCCACGGACCAGGGGACAACGATCAACACGTCCGCCTGCGGCATTGACGACCTGACCGCCTGCCAGTTGACACCAACCTCGTTGAGTCACCCACACTATGTCGATCCCGATCTCCACATCACCAACGATGAAGCAGTCCTCCTCTACACGGATGCTCTGGATCGGCGCATTCGGGTCGCCTGGGCGTTCTGCGGTGGAACGCTGCCTGACGCCTCCGCGTTTCAATGCCCGGAGTAGCCGAATGTCCCCCAGGTACCCTGACCTCTGGATTGGCTCGTTAGCGTTCGCGGTCGGAGGTCGGTTCTGTCGCCGCAGCGCGGCCTCCGTCCCCAAGGGAGCTTTGATGTTCGGCAAAATTGCTACGATGGCGGGTGATCCCCAGGGTGACATCCGCGACGCTTTCGACGCCGCCTCGGGCATCTCTGACAGTAACGAGTGGGTCCGCTGGGACGCCGAGCTTGCCACCACACCGGTGTGCTTCACGGAGTGGACGTCTGAGCGGTGGGGGGAGCGCGCACGCCCCTCCGCGTCGGACGAAGCTTGGAACCGCGGCGACCAAGCGGCCGAAGCACGGGGAGACTCGGCGACCACAGCCCACGAGCTGGGACCCACGCCGCGACCCCACCGGCGTCGCTTCCGTCGAGCCGGACTGTTCGTCCATCGCACACCGAGCGCCACCTGGACGATGACAGACGGCGTGGCCAACGGGCCAACGTCGGACACCAACAAGTCCGGCACCATCACCTCCCAGATGGTCCTTTGCTGCAGCGGCGGTGGTGATGGCACCACGCCCACCGCCGTGATGACGACGATCACCGAGGGCCTGCCCACGAATGGCGCAGGGCTCGTGCGGCTGACACTGGAGACCACCGCCACCGAGGGTGCCACCGTCACCCTGCGCTACCAGGTCTCCGCCGACAACCGCAACTGGGGGGCGACCGGCCACGCGTTCCAGGCCGCCCCCACCCTGTCGAGCGATGGCATCGCCTACCAGACCGAGTTCATGACGTCCAGTCCGAACAACGCGCTCTACTGGCGGGTCTGCGCGCACGTGGTCAACACATCCTTGTCCGACACGCAGACTCGATCCGCGCTGGTTCGGGCGCGGGTTGACTGGAGGCAGGAATGAACCTGGTGGGCCCGTGGGGCACGCCGCACTGGGCGGACAGTGCTGTGAGCACGCTCCGTCGGAGGGCCGCTGGCCGCCCGGGGGAGTGGATGAGCCTATCGGGTGGAAGCCCACAGGTCTCACTGACGCAGGGGCCTGGAGGTGGGGTGGGCCCGGCGGGCAAGCCGCCAGTGGTCTTCCCGACGTGGCCGGGCGGAGGGCGTGGACCGGGCGGAGACCCACCGAGCGAGCCGGGGCTCGACCTGCGGGTACAAGGCCTTCCTTCGCGCAACCGTTGGTGGGTCCCGAGCAACGACCCGGATTCCACCGGCGGGATGTTTCCAAACGGCGCATTCGAGAAAGTTAGCAAGGCTACGCTACGTGTAGCGAGGCAACGTGCGAGAAATAGTACGTTTCGTCACTTGGCACCCCATCGCGACGAGAGCGTCCTCCCCTGTGGAGACCCACCGCTACTGTGGTCTTGCGAGGCCCCCCTCGTCAAGGCGCGTGATTGCGACGGGGTCGAAGTGCTGGGCGATACCCTTGTGACTCTGCCCCCAGGCACCGGACGCCGGTACGCCCCGCCGTCTGTGGTGCCCGGCACACATCTTCACCCGAAGGGGCTCCACCCGTCGGCGCCGACGTGGGATCAACTTCGCGATTGGGGACTGACCGTCGATGAAGGCGCGCTCCGGGTTGAACTCGCCCGCATGGCACTAGACATAATCTCGTCTAATCTCGATATCGTTGAGTGGATTGGTTGCGCACTAGCGCCAGGATTAGGCGACTGCTTGGTCAAGCACTTTCCGGATGAGATAACTGACGTTTGGGGTGTTCATAGATCGATACGTATCTCGTTCGGCGACCTGAATGGATCAAACGGACGAGCGTTCGACTATCCTGAATGGATGACATTTTTCATGTTTGGCTTCATACCTGTGCCTATCGTGGGACTTCCTGCGTGCGACATTTGGCTTCCGCTAGGTTATGTCGAATACTGGGACTGGTTCGTTGAGTGGCAACGAGACCCTTCCAAGGCAAGCGCGGAGGGGCGTCCCAGTGTGGCGTGCATAGCGACAATGGTAGCGGCTGTGTTGGTGCACGAGATGACTCACTGCTGCATGTGGGAGACCGGAGGATTTTACGTTGACACGAGCAGGCAGTGTGCCACCACCTACCGCGTCAAGAGCGCATTCTTGTGGGCCATGGCAAAGCGATACCCTTGCGAACTGGGGCCTGGGTCCTCATGCAAATTTTTTGATTCTCGTGATATGTTTTTCTCAGACACTTACAGCGAGTTCGACTAAGTGTACGCATCGGCTTTTTGGGGTCGTGATATCTATCTGGAGTGTGCCATGTCATCTATTCGTCGGACTGGCGCTAGGTTGGTTGCGCTGATGTCCATCGGAGTTGTAGTCGTCGGCATGTTGGCTACGGAGGCGCGCTCGGATGGGTATTGTGACTGCCCACGCCTGTTCTTCCGATTGGAGGGCACGTTTCGTCTTGACGGTGACCACTGGGTGCCGGATGCTGGGCCTGCTGATGGGCTATTCTGCGAGAGAGAGCACTCGGCGGAAGCCATCTGTTCCGGTTTTGACCCAAGGTGCGATCAAGATGGCAGCTTCTTTTCGTGCCCGGAGGGGCGAGGCATTGAATGTACCAACTTATAGCGGGACGCCCGGTGTCATTCGGGGGACGGTCGACTTCACTGGCCAGGGCATATCGGCTGGTGATGGTTGGTGTCCTGGTGTGCGGAGGCCTCGCATGCCAATCGAACGAGAGGTGTACGGCGATCATTGAGTCGTCCTACCCGCTCACACCTTCAGGTCTAGACGACTTCCCACGTGGCCGCCTATTCAGAGACGGGTCGAGGTTGATTCTTGAGTGGAACGATGGTGGCGTCGAACGAAGGGCGGTGTGGCGAATCGATGCCGAGGGATCGGTGGAGTATCGGTGAGCGGTGGACGTCAAGGCTCAGGATGCACCCTATGGGCCATGGGGCGGTACCCATGGTTCAAACCCGGCACAACACACCACGACGTCCCCTCAACGCGTCAATCACGGAGAGCGTCCCCAACGGGTGTCGCAATCCCACCTTTCCTGAGCATTGTCGCCTGCACGATGATGATCTCATGTGGCGTCGAACCCAGCCCTTGTGTCGATGAGGTACGCGCCATCTGCGAAGTTGGAGTCACCGACGAAGGATCTGGTCGCGACAGCACCGAGGTCCACTGTGGGACCTACTTTGATCGGGTGGCGTCGATCACCCTCATGACACCTGATGGAGGTTCGGCGCTGGAACCGACCGATCCTGAGAGCGTGCGCCCACTGCTGCTGTACTCCGTCGGTCGGCGGAGGTTCGTGGTGACGCGGCCGAGCAACAACTCCGAGGTCGCCTTTTGGTGCACCCTTTCGGGGAGTCCTTTGTCCGCGCCGAGCCCACAGGATGGCACCTATGGAGCCGACTGCTCGGATGCCGACCTTCCAACATGCGTGTGGAAGCCATTCAACGCCGACTACCGTCCGCTGGTCAACATGGACGAGATCGTCTTCCGAATCACGAGCGAGGAGGCCTCCATCGAATACACGGACGCCCTGTCGAGGCGGCTTCGGGCCTCCTGGTCCTTCTGCGGCGGGTACACGCCCGACAACCAGGGCTATGTCTGCCCAGATCCCACGACCTTGTAGAGATATCCGCCACACCCTCGCCGACCACGCTGCATCCCTACACACACACGGAAGTTCCCATGCAACGCTCCCCGCGCGCGAAGCTATCGGTCGGTGTCATCGCAGTCGTCATACTCGTGTCCGCCTACCCATCTCCGGGCTTCACCAGCACCTGCGCAACGGACTCGTGGGGCGAGGAGCCAGGCGACAAGCCCCCATTGGTGGAACTTCAGCAGCCTGACGGTACCTGGACCATCCTCCCCGAGAGCGATCCGCTGCTCCAAGACGGAGAGACCTTTCGGGCGTGGCTTGTCGCGTACCTTCCCGACGGTGTGCCCAAGCCGTCCTACCGACTGAACACCGAAAGTCCCGGATCCTACGGTGGACTCGGCACGTTCGCGGCTTCGTGCCCCATCCGCGCGGAGCCCTGACATGCGCGCGCTGTGTTTCGGGTGGATCTTGCTTGGAACAGGTAGCTGCCTTGGTTGTTCCGATGGCCATTGGACGACCGAACCTCCGGACTGGAACGAGGCAAGCGGCTGCGACTGGTACCTTGTCGACGGAACACAGGACTTTCACGATGGCGTGGTCACACACGTCTCGGAGGACAAACTCGTGGTCGAAGCCACCGAGGTCGCCACAGGACGTCGCTTGCGCATCACCTGGCCTGTCGGGAAGACCGACTTCTTCGACGACGAAACCACACAAGCCGTCCCGTAGGGGGCGTGCCCATGGCCGCCTCCCCGCGCAGCACGTCGAGGGTTCGCAGCGTGGAGCCGGCCGGTGGTAGACTCCTCCCCATGGCCCCTCCCACCCCCGGCACCGACCCCAGCGATCGCGACGTGACAGGTCCCGCGTCAATCCGGACAACTGCCAGGTCGCACCACCGTCGGACGATCCCGTGGCTCGCGCTCTCGGCGGTAGTCGCGTGTGGTGACGGGCAGTTGGAGTACCAGTGCATTGACTTGATCTGCCCACGCGAGCCGAGGGTTGAGTCTGCGGCAACGGACGGCACTTGGCAACCCCTGGCGTCCGACGATCCCGAGCTCGTTCTATGGCACAGTGTGGTGCCGGAGGAGCCCGACGTGTCGTCGGTGGCAATCGTCAACGGCTATTGCCCGTCTCAAGTCTTCGTGGGGACGGCCGAAGTCCCCGGGCTCGTGGAGGCTGCCTGTACGAACTTCGTCGACCTCGACAACGCCACGGACTGCGGCTTCTACTGCAGCGCCTTCGACTGTGACGCCTGGATCGCAACCTCGAGCCACTTCTTTGTCCTGGACTTCGCGCTCGAGGATGAGGAAGTGACCGTTACCTACACCGACGCAGCCGAGCGGCTCCTCCGGGCCACCGTGCAGTTGTCGTATTGTCCCGGCGGGTAGTGCGCGGTGGCCCGACCCACCGCTGCATCCGGGCCGTCGGGCTTGGTCGGCCACGACCAACCCATGGACGCCCACGGTGCCGCGCCCTGTGAAGCCCTCACCCCCACAGCGCGGCGAGTGGCTGCAGCTTGGAGGCGGCCGATGGTAGAGTCCTCCCCATGGCCCCTCCCACCCCCGGCACCGACTCCCCCGATCGCCACGTGGCAACGAACGTTGCTGTGGCGCCCGCCTCGGCGACGCGAAACGCCCGCGCTCGACGCGTCTTCGCCGACCTCGGTACGGCCTGGCGCCGGTGGGACGCCCTCGCCTCCCGGGGCACCGTCGGTGTGCGCCGTGCGGGCTCGTCTCCATTCATTCATGGCCCCCGGCCGGCTCATCCGCGGCCGGCGCCGCCACAGGGCCGGATCGCGCACCTGCGGTGCCCCATCGCGTCGGTGATCGTCCTCGTGGCCGCGTGCTCCTCCGACAAAGTACCATGCCAGGAAGACCTCTGGGCGACGTGCGACGTCAAGTACATGAAGGGCCTTCACTGCAACGCGTTCTTCGCGCTCGACCCCTCGCTGGTCGATCTCCGGCCGATCACGGGTCCGACGCCGCTGGATGCGGATGACCTCGAAGTCCAAGCCTCCATGAGGTTTCACATCACCCAACGGCCTGGAGTGCACCTCGGTGGACCTGACGCAGTGCACGTGGCGCGGGGGACGACCCTGGGCGGGCGACGCCAGCATGACGGAGGCGACGTTGAAGGTCGAGTCGGACCGAGCCGTCGTCCGGTACACCGACGCGCTCGGCAGGTCGATCGAAGCCACATGGGCCTTCTGCGGCGGCTACCTTCCCGACAACAGCGGCCATCTCTGCCCCGACGTGGAAGCACGTCCCTGACTCGCAAACCGCAACGCACAGGGAGACTCCCATGCTCACGAGCTACAGCGCCCACCTCAGCGTCCTCGCACTGGCCACAACGCTCCTCTTGCTGGCCGCTCCGTCAGCGCGCGGATCTACCTGCATCGTGCACGAGCCGGTTTCTGAAGAACTTCGGCTCCAGCGCGTGGAGGTTCAGCAGCCCGATGGCACTTGGGTGGAGCTTCTGAACACGGACCCCTTCTGGGACCAAGCGCGCATCACCTACGGCTCCTTCACCGCACTCGTGTACAAGGAGTCCACCCTTCCCGTCTACACCGTGCTGACGAAGCTGGACGGAGAGACCATCGTCTTCGAGGGGCGCTGCAATGAGTAGCCGAACCGCTGCACCTCTGCTGGCCCTTGTGGGGATCGGCTTCGTGGTCGCGCTGACCGCCGGTTGTGGATACTGTCCCGAGTCCCCGTTCACCCTGGCCGTTGGACCTCGTGCTTCCCTCGAGTCCTCGGCCGCCTGCTCGTGGCGGCTTCAGTCAGGGTCATCGGTGTTCACCTACCCCGAGCTGACCAGCGTTAGCTCCACCGGCGTGGTGATCGAGATGACCGAGCAGCGCACCGGGCGGCGGCTCCGCGCAACCTGGGTCACACAGGAAGCCTACGAGGACGACTCGGGTGGGGGCGGCGAATCGCTCGAGGATGTCCCGCACCCTCGGGCCGCGTATCCGAAGTTGGAAGGACCATGATCAACCAGCCGTACGAGCGCTCGGACTGCGACCTGGGGCTACATCCATGAGTAGCAAGCACCTTGCCTTCGCCACCCTGCTTGCCTACACGTTTTGCGGAACGGGGTTCGGAAGCGATTGTGCAAGTGTCCCGTACTCCCTGTCGCTCTACAGAGTGGACCGTCAGAACGACGCGGGGGAGTGGGCGACGCTTGATTTTGAACATCCCTATTGGGAGCTATGGGGTTCTGCCATCGCAGCGCCGTCGGGGGACGAGATCTGGGGCAACTTCACTGTGGACTGTGAGACACCGACGGACGAACCCCGCCAGATCTACCGACCCTGGGCGAACGGCGGCTGCAACGAGAGCTCGTGTGACGATCCTATCGTCGACCCACGGGAATGTGTTTGGACGGTCCGGGAGTGGTCGATCGACCGCGACGCCTACGGAGTCCTCACCGACCTCCAGTTTGTCTTGGTGACGCCAGGTCTGGCGACCCTCACCTTTCGCGACGGGGAGGGCATCCGCTATCGGGTCCGCTGGATCGTGGAAGGACTGGAGTACTGGGTGCCCGGGCCATGAGATTCGACAGCGCCATCGCGACGGCATTCGTCGGTGCGTTCTTGATGCTGCCGCGGCTGCTCACCGTGCCCGCCCGGAGCGCCGAGGTGTGTGCGCCACCCGCCACATTCTGGCTCTACCGCGTGTACCGCTTGGACGTCTCCGGCGACATCATCGAGCCCGTCGACATCGACCATCCCTACTGGAAAGCATTCTCCGACCTGCGCATCAGCGCGGACTACGGCGACCACCTCTCTCTTGAAGCCACCGTCGACGGGACGCCCACGGTTCGGCTCGCACTGGACGCAGCCTGCGAACCGGCGACGCAGGTCGAAGATGTCCCGCCCAGGGGCTGTGACCCCACCTGCGAGAACCTCCCGGTTCGAGATCCCGACTCCTGCGAGTGGGCCGTGACGTGGGCGGTGACAGGCGAAGATGGGACCGAGTTGCCCGCGATGTGGCGCTTCGTCGATCCCTCCTTGGCGCTGGAGTCAGCGACGGTGGCCGTCGCGGAGTTTGGCGACGGGGAGGGCAACCGCTACGAGGCGGTCTGGTTCGGGATCAACAACCGAATCTTCGCACCCTACTTTCCGGAGCCCGAACCGCCCCCTGACCACGGCTGTGGCGAGGTGTGGTCCGGAGATGGCTAGGGGCCGGCACCCGGCTCCGCCTCACCCCGCCCGTCGCCCCAACACCGCCTTGAGCCCATCCAGCCACGCGTGAACGTCCGACGTGCTCAGCTCCTTGTACCGTGCGGGGAGCATGCTGCGCGCGCTGCACTCGAACACCGCGAGCGCCTCCATGTAGGCGAGCATGTGCACGTCGCGCGAGGGAATCACGTCGTTCACCGCGCGCTCCAGGTGGACCGGCATCACCGTGCACTCGGGGCCATCCTGCGCCGCGAGCGCAGAAGCGGCGAGGAGCACGGCCTCCAGCTCAGCCGCCGAGCTGCCCGCGCTGGCCCTCGCTACGCCTTCCAGGGTGGACTCCGGGGCCAGCGGGAGTCGGCTGCGCCGGGCGATGGCGCTGAGCACCGCGAGGCGCTCGTCGTCGGTCTCGGGGTAGAAGAAGGGGATCTTCAGGTCGAAGCGGCCTGGGCGCTTGAGGTCGGCGTCGAGCTTGTCGGGCCGGTTGGTCATCATCAGCAGCAGCACGCGCCCACGATGCGACGTGTCGGACATGAAGGCCTTCAGGCGCGCGAGCACCCGGCTCGACGTGCCGCCGTCGAGGTCCCCGCTGGCCAGGGCGCGATCGGCCTCGTCGATGATCAGCAGCACATGGCCGAGCGCATCCACCACATCGAGCACCTTGTCGAGGTTGGCCTCGGTGGAGCCCACCCAGCGGTCGCGGAAGGTGCCCAGCGTGAGGCAGGTGAGGCCCGAGGAGGCCGCGAACGCTTCGGCCACAAAGGTCTTCCCGGTGCCCATGGGGCCCACGAAGATCATGCCCATCGGCACACGCGCCGTGGCCCCGGCCTGGATGTCGGCCGCTACGCGGCCCAGCACGGCCTTCACCTCGTCCATGCCGCCCACATCGGCCAGGGAGTGGCGGGGGGCCACCATCTCCACCAGACCCTGGCACTCCTGCTCCACCACCGCCTTCTTGCGCTGCGCCACGGTGGGGAAATCGATCGGCGTGCTGGACTGCCGCGCCATCTGCAGCAGGCTGCGCACCTGCACGAGGGTCATGCCGGAGGTGATCGCGGCGAGGCGCTCCACGGGGATCGCGAGCGGCACGCCTGCCCCCTGTGCGCGCAGGAACTCGCCGCGCTCGGCTTCGTCGGGCCAGGGGATGCGCACAAGGGCGAGCTGCGGACTCGAGCGCACCGAGCGCGCGACGCGGCCCACCTGCTCGGCCACCATCACCACCACGTTGTCGGTGGCGAGCAGCGCGGGGTCGGACGACCACCGCTGGAGCGTGACGAGGTTGCCGCGGTCCTCCTCGGAGAGGAAGGCGGGATCGCCATCAGGGGCAACGAGATCGACGTAGTCCACGATCACGGCCGAGCGTCGCACCGGGTCGGTGACCAGGGTCTCCACCGCCGACAGGATCTCCGACAGGCGGCGCGGCAGCGGACCGAGCGCTGGCTGACCCTCGAGCGCGCGGCGGGTGTCGACGCTGGTGCGGAAGCGGCGCGCGTGCTCGGGATCCGAGAAGGTGAGGCCCCGGCTGGGATCGTGGTGCGCCACCACATCGCGGGTGCGCCCGAGCAGGCGCTCCAAGAACGTGCGCAGGTCGACGTGCTCGACCCGATCGGGGCCCTCACGCCACGGGTGGAGGTCGCGCACGTTGCCGTGCACGAGGAAGAGGCTGGCCTCCCCCGCGAGGTAGCGGGATCGAAGGCTGGCGGCCCAGGCGGGGAGCAGGGATGCAGGCATGGCGTCCGCTAACGCGTGGTCGCGGCGGTCTGCAGCACGAGGGCGGCAGCGTGACCGGCCGCACGAAGCCGGGCGCGATCGTCGATGCGCAGCGCATCCACCAGCGCAGCGTCGACGGGGATGCGGTGGTGGGCCACGAGCAGCGCGCCGAGCTTGCGCAGGTCGGGCTCGGCGTCGTTGAGGAGCACGGGTGCCACGGCGTCGGCCATGCCACGGCCCCAGCGGTCCGCCAGTCGACCCGCCATCTCGCGCACGCCGGGGTTCTTGGAGGCCACCATCCGTACGAGCGCGTCGGCGCTCGGGTCTTCCAGGACCGCAACGGCAGCGCGCACCACAGGGTCGCGAGCCCCGCGGGTGAGGGGCAGCACAGCGGCGAGGCGGTCGTCCGGCAGGGCGAGCATCAGGTCCAGCGCGTCGCGGGCCCTCGCGGGGTCCCGAGCGCGTAACGAAGCCTGCCACAGCAAGCGGCCCTCGGGGTCGCCCAGCCAGGCGCGGGCAGCCTCGGAGGCCGTGCTGGCGGCTTCTTCCAGCGAGCCGCTCGCCTGAGCGATGGCCGCAGCAGCACCCTCCACACCACACGCACCGAGAGCGGCCACCAGCGCAGGATCGTCGGGCAAGGGCTGCTCGCTCAGCACCTTGAGCAAGGCTTCCCGCGCACCCGCCGCGTCGAGGCGCACGGCCACGAGCAGCAACGGGATGCGTGCCCAGTCCCGCTCGGACTTCCAGGCAGTGGCCAGCTCCGCGAGGTCATCGCCTGCGTCGACGCGCTCCAGCGCGAGCAGCCCGCGCACCACGGGATCGGTGGTGGATCGCAGGGCGAGGGCGCGCCGCGTGGAGGCATCGAGCTCCGGCATCCCGCGCCGGGCGAGCGCATCGAGCACGTCGAGGTTCACCGTGGCATCCGGATCCCAGCCGGCGCGGTCGAGCCACAGGCTGACCTCCTCGGGCGGAGCCGTGGCCACCCGTCCGGCGAGCGCGATCGCGCGCACCTCGGGGTCGCTCGCGTCGGCCAGCTCCTGCAAGGCCGCGCCCGCTTCGGCAACGGTGCGGACCTCCCCATCCGGGAGGCTGGCATCGAGCACGATCGTGCCGCGCCGGCCACACCCGACGAGCAGCAGGAGCGCGGCCGACCGCAGCCAGCGGGTCAGAGGGCCAACATGGCGGCGGCGGCCCCGGCCAACAGCAGCGCGATCAAGCCGACCACCACCACCACGAGCACCCGAACCAGCGTGGTGGAAGCACCCTGAGGCTGCGCGACAGCCACAGGCGCCAACGCAACCGGGGGCGCCGCGCTCGGCGGGGGCGCACCGTAAGCGGGAGGCGCAGCCGGAGCGGGGCTGTAGTGCGGAGGGGGCGGCGGCTGCACCGGCACACCACGCGCCGCGTAGCGGGGCGCGGGACCGTCGGCGTCGGTGGGCTCTTCGTCGAGGAGGGCGTCGGCATCGATCGCCGCCTCGTCTTCGTGTTCCGACTCGATCGTGAACCGCAGGACGCTGTCGCCGATGGCGATCAGATCGCCCGGGTCGACCGGGGCCTCCATCACGCGCTGATCGTTGAGGTAGACGCCATTGGCCGAGTCGAGGTCACGCAGGAACCACTGACCCTCACGCTCCGTGAGCGTGGCGTGCGCGCGGCTGGCACCTTGATCGTCGAGGCGCACATCCTGATCGTTGCCGCGGCCCAGGGTGACCACGCCCCCAGCCAGCACGATGCGCGTGCCCACACCGTTGCCTTCCGTGATGCGCACCACCGGCACCTTGCGCGGCTCCGGCTTCGCGTGCGTGCGCACCTTGAGCAAGAACGGCAGGATCTCCACCTCGTCGCCGGTCTTGAGCACGTGGCGATGCACCGAAGTGCCACCCACCCACGTGC
Source organism: uncultured Enterobacteriaceae bacterium (assembly GCA_964396405.1). Lineage (GTDB taxonomy): Bacteria > Myxococcota_A > UBA796 > UBA796 > JACKEO01. Next base: position 6,531 of record CAYNFK010000077.1, on the reverse strand, counting down.
CGTTGCCACCGCCGAGGTCTTCGACCACGCAGGTGTCGCGCTCCACGAGGAAGCGCGCGTGGTGACGCGAGACCTCCTTGTCGGCCAGGACGATCTCATTGTCGTCTTGGCGGCCCATTCGGTAGACGCCGCCCTTGAGGAGCATGCGTCGGTCGGCCTCGCCGGCCTTGTGAATCGTGATCTCGATCATCCCCGCTCCCTAGTCGAAGGGCCAGTACCACCGCTTCTTTCCCGTTGCGGGTCCCGGGTCCACCTTGGGGGGTGCTTCCTTTACCGACGACTTCGACTTCGAAACTTCGCCCGGCCAGCGCACCTCGAAGCTGGAGCCCGCGATGCGCACGCGGTCGCCCACCTTGAGGGCGCGGTGATCGCCCACCCGCTTGTCGTTGACAAACACCCCGTTGCGAGAGCCCGCGTCACGGAGCCAGAGCGAGCCGTTGTCGAAGATGAGGCGCGCGTGGAACCGCGACACGCCGTCTTCGTCGATCACCACATCGTTCTCCGCCGCGCGACCCAGCTCCAGACCCGCCGACGTGACCGGAATCACGCGACCAGCCAGGGAACCTTCCGTACAGACGAGCACCGGCCCGTCGTGCATCCGTCCTCCGAAACGAGCGGGAGTCTATTCCGCTCCACGCAGCGCGTGGGCGGTGTCGGGCGAAATGCCCGTGAACAGCGAGAACGCCAACGCGGCCTGGTGCACGAGCATCGGCCAGCCATCCTGAACCGGGCCGCCGCGGGCCGCATGCGACACCAGCCAAGGGGGCGCGTGCTGCCAGTAGTTGAGGTCGCACAAGATCGCGCGGGAGCGGAGCAGGCCGAAGTCGAGCTCGCCCAGGGCGTCCACAGCGGCCCCCGAGGTGGCGACCACCACGAGCTGGGCGTCGTAGACGGCCTCGCGGAAGGTGTTCGCGTCGAGGCCCGCCCCTTGTGCGCGCACCCCAGGCACGGCCCTTCCGATGCGTGCGGCCGCCCGCTCGGCCCGCTCGGGGCTGCGGTTGAGCCAGGTGACCGACCACGCACCCGCGCTCGCAAGGCCCGCACCCACAGCGAGTCCGGCCCCGCCTGCGCCGATCACCACCGTGCGCGCCCCGGAGATCACGTCGCCGAACGCACCCACCACGCCGTTCACGAAGCCCTGGGCGTCGGTGTTGTGGCCCACGAGCCGATCCCCCTCGCGCACCACCGTGTTCACGGCGCGCAGCCAAGCCGCAGCGCCGCGCAGGTCGTCGACACCGGCCGCCACCACCTCCTTGAACGGAACGGTGACGTTGACACCCGCGAGCCCCAACGTGCGCAGGGCGGGCACGATCTCCTCGCCACGGCCCGGGTCGACGGGCAGGGCCAGGTAGCGCGCGTCCACACCGTGCTCGGCGAGCCACGCCTCGTGCAGGGACGGAGACCGGGAGTGGGTCACCGGCGCACCCAGCACGCCGAACAGGCGCGTGGACCCGGTGATCGGCGGGCGGCGGTCGGTCATGGCGTCTTCCGGAGCACGTCGCGGGCGTGGTGGATGTCGCTGTGGATCTGAGCCACCAGCGCCTCCACGCCGTCGAACTTCACCTCATCCCGCAGGCGCGCCACCAACGCCACGCGGAGCACCTGGTCGTAGAGTTCCCAGCTCCCATCGAGCAGATGGACCTCCAAGCGACCGCGGCCCGGCCCGAAGGTGGGACGGTCACCGAGGTTCGCCACGCCGTTCACCCACACGCCATCGACCCAAGCGCGCACCGCGTACACGCCCGGAGGCGGCAGCAGCTCGGTGTCGGGGCGCACGTTGGCCGTGGGCACACCCAGGGTGCGACCGCGCTGGTCGCCGCGCACCACCCGGCCGACCACCTCGTGGGGTCGGGTGAGGAGGCGGGCAGCGAGGCCCAGATCGCCGTCGAGCACAGCCTGACGGGTGCGCGTGCTGCTCACGGGGGCGCCATCGAGCAGCACCGCCTGCACCTCCACCACCGGCACGCCCAGCGTGGTGCGCAGGGTGTCGGGCGTGCCCGAGCGACCCTTACCAAACCGGAAGTCCCAGCCCACCACGACGCCGGCAGCGCCGTGCTCGCCGGCCAGGATGTCGCGCGCAAACCGCTCGGGGCTCCAGGTAGACAGCTCCTGGGTGAACGGCACCAGCGTCACCTCGTCGGCGCCGGCCTCGCGGAGCGTGCGCACACGATCGTCGAGCGTCTGGATCTGCGGAACGCCATGTCCGGGCTGCATCACGTCGCGCGGGCTGGGCGCAAACGTGAGCGCCGTGACAGACCCCGACCCGGCCAGCTCGCGGGCCGCAGCCAGCAGCGCACGGTGCCCAAGGTGGACGCCGTCGAAGTTGCCGATGGTCACGACCGGGCGGGAGTCCACCGTCGCCCTCCAGGGGGCCGCCGGCCTATCGCACCCCGCCCGCGCCGACCAAAGGCGCTTGACACCCCGGCAGCACAGACGTACCCCGCTGGACGCTGGAGGGGCCTTGCTCCGACGTTCGACGGTGTTGACGCTGATCCTCACCCTCCCGGTGGTGGCCTGGGGCATGGGCATGGGCGGCAGCGATGCTCCGAGCCGCATCCCGGTGCCTTCCAAGCCGTTCAGCGCCACGATCGAAGACCTCAGCGGCTCCAGCGTGGAGGTCACCGACATGACCTTCGACGGTGAGGTTCATGTGGGCGGCAAGATCGGCGAGGGCCTCGCGGCCGTGCCGTTCGCGAAGATCGCCGAGCTGCGCGTGGAGCCCTCCAGCGACGCCGACACCCGCATGGCGTTCATCAAGCTGCTCGATGGTAGCTCGATCACGGTGGCCATCGACCATGACACGCCCTGCTTCGGTGCCACCTCGTTCGGCTACTACAAGATCGAGGCGCGCAGCATTCGCCGCGTGGTGTTCCACCACCCCGCCGCCACGCCCTGAGCGAGCGCCGGCTCTGCGCGTGAGCGCTACAGCAGGCTCCGCGCGTGATCATGCGCCGCCCGCACGAGCCGATGGCCCGCCGCTCGCAGGGCATCGTCGAGGTGGAGCACGCGCGTCTCGGCACGCAACGGCGCCAGCAGGTCGACCATCCAGCCGGTGAGCAGCTCGCGGGAAGGCAGGCCCGGCAGCACGAAGGCCGTGCGCGCGACCCAGCCGGTGGCCGAAGGAAGCACACGCGCGACGAGCAGATCGCCCGCCTGGGGCACGTGGCCGAACACCTGCCCCACCGCCGCGAGGTCGACCGCTGCATCCGCAGGCGGGACCGCTCCCACTGGCACACACGGCCTCACGCCGAAGCCCGCACCTAAGGGAGCCCCTGAGGAGTTGGGCAGGGCGACGAGCTCCCACGGTGCGAGCGGAGCCTGGTGCAGGGCCACCCACGCCTCCCGCTCAGCGCGCCGGCCCGCCGGACCGTGGCGCAGCTCCCGCAGGAAGGAGCGCATCGGGCTGCGGGTGTCGTCGTCGTGGCACACGTAGGCCGAGGCCGCCACGGCGGCCGTCCATGCGCGGCGGTGAGCCGGCTCGCCCAGGTTGAGGTGCTTGGCCCAAGCGCCGAGGAGCGCGTTGGGGGCAGCCTCCCCGGCATTCGGCGCACGATCGAGCGCCACACGGGCCAGCTCCGCATCCGAGGGAACCCGCGCCACAGGCTCCAGGCCGTGGGGGCTGGGCGTGGGCTGAAGCGGCACGAGGAGCGCGGTGAGCGCTGCGTGAAGTGCCTCGCCATCGGCAGCCTGAGCAGCGGCGGCCGCCGCGTGGAGCCAGTGGGCAGCGTGCTCAACCCGGGCTTCGGGCGAGACGTGACCGAGATCGACGAGGCTTGCTGCGGCATCGGGCCAAGCGACCTCAACGAGGTGGGCAAGCCTCATGGCACCGCTTCGTAAGCCGCCAGCGCGGCCCTGAGCCCCGCCTGCACCTGCTCACCCAGCGATGCCGGCTCCAGCACCTTCGCATCCGCTCCAAACGAGAGCACCCACGAGATGAGCTCGGGCGTGATGGCCACGTGCAGCGCGAGCTCCAGCCACCCATCGGGGCGCGCCGAGAGCGCCTGCGAGCTGTGCCACGTGCGCTCGCGGATGTAGGTGCGCACCTCGGGGGAGAACACCACCCGCACGGGCTCCGGCGTGCCGCCCGTGATGCCGAACGCGTGCCGAAGGTGCTCCTGGGGGTTCCAGTCGGCCGGGATGGTGAACGGCTCCTTCCGGTTGCGCGCGATCTCGGCGATGCGCTCCACCGCGAACGTCTTCACCTGGTCGGCCTCCACATCGTGCGCGAGCACGTAGAGGCCCTGCCGGTAGACCGCGAGGGTGTAGGGGAGGAGCCGATACAGGCGCAGCAGGCCTGATGGCTTGGTGTAGCGCACCTCGATGGGGTGGCCGTAGAGCACGGCCGTGACGAGCTCATCGATGACCTCGCTCGCTTCTCCGCCGTAGCTCTTCGCGTGCTCGGGCACGGCCAGGAAGCGGCGATCGAGATCGCGCACCAGATCGCGGCCCAGCCGAGGAATCGCCGGTTCCAGACGCTCGACCGCGCCATCCATCTCCGTTTGGAAGGAGGTGCCCTCCAGGAACGTGAACAGCTTGCGACCAAAGTGCAACG
>CAYNFK010000077.1:0-1879 GCA_964396405.1 uncultured Enterobacteriaceae bacterium | reverse complement strand
GTTTGGAAGGAGGTGCCCTCCAGGAACGTGAACAGCTTGCGACCAAAGTGCAACGAGAGCGCTTCGAGCAGGGTGAGCTGCACACCCGTGCGCCGCCAGGCGCGCTCCACCGAGAGACGACGCGCCTCCCCCCGGCCCTCATCGGAGATCGGCACATCCAGCTCACGCAGATCGGCGAGGTAGCGACGCATCGATCGCTCATCGAGCTCGAAGCGCTCGGCCAGATCATCGGCGCGCACACCCCCCTCGCGGCGGATCAGCTCCAGCATCTGCACGAGCTTCTGAGACTTGTTCACGGGGGGCGCTCCGGCCTTCGGCACCCCTTCACAACCCGGGCACCGCACGGACGCACGCCTCACCGGACAAATTCTGTCCGTGCGACGTGTGATGCTGGGGGTGTGAGCGAAAACGACGGTTCCGATCCCACTTTGCTGAACACTTGACAGCTGAACACCCGTTCTGTTACACTGCGTTCACGGAGGCACGATGACCCCCGATCTGTTCGAGACCCTCTCTGTGCTGGCGTTCTCCACGGTCGTGTTCGGCGCTGCCCTTGCGGGCGTGCTGTCCCTGCCTTGGTCGGATTCCGAGATCGATGAAACCGCGCTCGCGCTCCAGAACGGCTGGCGCCGCGTCGATGGCGTGGTGTCGCGCTGGCTGCATCGTCCTGCCGCTGCGGTTCGGCCTGATCCTGCCCGTCGCCTCGATGTCTCTCCGGATGCGCCGATCGGGTGAGGCCGCCTCGCGGGCAGGAATCCGCGGGTGGTCCTGTTCCCGAACGGCCGACGGGGTATGAGGCGGCACCCTCTCGCAGCGGGCTTTTGCCCATGGCCTCCCCCGACGTCTTCGCCACGCTCGAACGCGTGGTGCACAAGTACAAACGCGACGTCCACCAGCTGGCTCCGGCAGCCAGTGAGGACGCCGTGTTGGCGTTGGAGTCGCACCTCCAGCCTCCGCTCCCGCTGAGCCTGCGGCAGTTCTTGCTGCGCCACAACGGGGCCGACCTGTTCCGCGGCACGCTGCGCCTGCGCGGCACCTCCGAGATCGCCCCCGCCTCCGAAGCGCACCGCAACGTGGTGCTGTTCGCCGACACGCACGATGGCACGCTGTGGGCGTTCGGCCGCAACCATGATGGCACCTACGCGTTCGGCGCGTGGGATGGTGATGAGCTGGAGGCGCTTCACGCCACCTTCGACGGGTGGTTCGCCGCCACGCTCGAGGTGCTCGATGCGCGCGCCATCCGCGCCGAGGATCGCCAGTCGCTGCGCTTCGAGGCCGATGCGGAAGATGTGTGGCAGCTCGTGCGTGCCGGGGAGCGCGCCCTAGAAGCCGGCCGGCCCGAAGAAGCCGTGCCCTTGCTGGAGAAGGCCACCCGCCTCGATCCAGGTCACGTGCTCGCGTGGCAGCGCTTCGGCGATGCCCTGGCCGCCACCGATCGCGGGGCCAGCCGTCGTGCGTGGCTGCGCGGCCTGCACCTCCTGCGCCTGCCGCTGCCTTGGCCCGGCGCGCCATGCCTCGATGCCGAGGTCTTGCCGAGCCTCGCGCGCACCTTCCCCGATCCCGAGATGTGGGAGCGCGAGCTCGACCGCTTCTTGCTCGAGCGCGTGCACGAAGTCCGCACGGATGCCGAGTTCGATCTCGTGGCCGCGGTCACGTCGGCCCTGTCCGACAGCCTCGCCCGCCGGGGCAAGCGCACGGCCGCCCGTGATGTGCTCGCCGAGCTGATCACGCGCTCGCCGCTGTTCGAGGTCAAGCGGGTTCCCTGGCTGGCCACGCTCTCGCTCGCCACGCTGGAGGTCGATCTCGGCCACCATGATGAGGCCGAGAAGCTCGTGCGGCGCCTGCGCCTCGATGGCCCGCCGCGTGTGCAGGCACGCGC
>CAYNFK010000076.1:0-21978 GCA_964396405.1 uncultured Enterobacteriaceae bacterium | reverse complement strand
TCTGCACGCCGGCCATGTTGAGCTCGAGCACGTAGTCGAGCACCTTCGTGTAGAGCTCGATGTACTCCTCCATGGAGTACCCGATCACGCGCCAGGTCTTGGTGGCGAAGCCGTAGGGGTTGAGCGGCCTCATCTTGAGGTTGCGCAGGCCCAAGCTCACGTAGAGATCAACGAGCTCCTTCCAGTGCTCGAAGGTCTTGCGCGTGGTGGTCATCAACGCATCGACGTGCCACAGGCCCGGGTCGCGACCCAGCTCCACGTAGCGACGGTTGAAGTACGCGATCCAGTGCAGCACCTTGGCGTAGGCCGTGTCGGCCTTCACATCGGCACCGGTGGGGAAGTTCATCGGGTTGCGGGCCCAGGCCCGGTTCCAGTTGTGCAGCTCGGCAGGCCCATCGAGGCTGGTGCAGACGAGCACATCGTTGGCGATGAGCCACTCGGCGTTCTCTTCGGTCATCCAGGTCATGTTGGTGACGAGGCTGTGGTCGACGATCTTGCCGTAGCGCTGGTTCAGCTCGCGCGCGTACGTGACGGACTGCTTGATCGCGTCCATGTTCACGGTGGGCTCGCCGCCCGTGTACTCGAAGCAGATGTAGGGCGAGGTGGACTGGAAGGCCTGCTCCACCGCGAGCTTCACCACCTCGGGCGACATGTCGTCGCCGACGGCGTCCATGTCGGTGCGGGAGGCGTGGCAGTACTTGCAGCCCTGGTTGCAGCGCAGCGTGGTGATCATCACGTGCAGGTGCGGACCGTAGTCGACGTAGAAGCGCTTGCGGCGCACCTTGAGGGCCAGATCCATCGCGTCGAGGCCCTTGCGAAGGAAACCCTTGGCCTTCAGGCCCGGGTGCAGCGGGTGGCCCTCTTCGATGCCACCCTTGAGGAAGAGCGAGAACTCCTCTTCCGTGAGGAACTGCCACTCGCCGGCATCACTCGTGAGCAACACCTTGCCCGCGATGCGCCCGTAGCGGAAGAAGCCGAGCTTCTCGGCCGCCAGCTCAGGCGGCGCGACGGTGATGGAGCGCGTCTCGATCAAAGCACGACCCCGGCCAGCGTCTGGCGGGTGCGCACCACCGACTCGAAGAGCGCGTGGTTCGCGAAGGCATCGCCAATCATGTCGCCGTAGCCGGCATCAAAGCCGCGCAGCGTGACGAGCGTGTCGGTCTCGGTTTCTTCCACATCCACGGACGTGGTGTAGGGGCGGTAGAGCTCCACCGCCGCCAGCACCGCTTCCTTGATGTAGAGCGAGCGATGGAATGAAAAGCTCGCTTCCGTGGCCGACATCAGCTGTCCTCCCACGGGACCGAGATCTCGAGCGTCTCTTCTTCGAGCTCATCGGCATCCAGCTCGGCGAGCAGGGCGTCGATGCTGGTCTGATTGGCATCGGCGAAGAAGGCCTTGGCCATGTAGTACTCGCGGATCTGCGAGGTGGACTCGCCCACGCGCAGGCGAACGACCTGGTTGAGCAGCTCGTTCGCGAACTCCCCCGCGAGCTTCTCGAGGTCGGCCGAGGTGGCCTCCTCCTTCGGCTTCATGCGGACTTCGATCGCGTTGTCGCCCGGGCGGGTGAGAAACAGGAAGCACCGATCCACGAACAGGTAGGCGGCGCCGTAGACGGCATCACGCGGGTAGATGCTCTCATCGAGCACGAACGACACCCGACGACCGTCGGTGGCGTACGAAAGCTCTTCGAGGGGCGAGGTGGTCTCGGCGGCGTCGGTCACGGGTCAGCTCCGGGGACGAGTGAGGCGGGGAAGGCGACCGGAGGACTACTCGGGTCGGGAAGGCTTGTCGCGGGAACCACGTGGTGGGGCACCTGCACAAGGCCCTTAGCGTACCACAGATCGAGCCGTCTCGGATCCCCGTGATCCAAAGAGGATGGCCCCCCCTCAAACGAAGACGGCGCCGCGTCCCGAAGGAGCGCGACGCCATCCTTTCACCGATCCAACCTGATGCCCACGAGCCGGCGGCCCGCGGCGCATCCGTTTGGAATCAGCCCAGCTCTTCGCCACCGAACGCGGCGAGCCGCTCTTCGTGGGTCATCATGCGGGCGATGGGGGCGAGATCGCCCGGCACTTCAGCCTCGTTGCGACGGATGCGCTCCGCCACGCCGAGCACGACGCGACCGAGCTGCTCATCCGTGCGGAAGCTGCCGGAGCCGCCATCCATGAGGACGAGATCGACGAGGCGCGTGTGGGCCAAGCCCTGCGGCGCGCCGCGATGCGCGCAGATGTGCACGGTGGCCTTACGACCGCTGGCATGCGCGAGCGTGAGCACCGAGGCGCCGCGCTCCACACCCGACAGACCGGCCACGTACCAGCCGAACTTCAGGGGCGTGCCCATGCCGATCGGATGGAGCAACCACCAGGGCGCGGGCCCCGTAGGCAGCATGCCGGCCGCTTCGAGCGATCGAACGCCCTGCTGGACGGCCTCGAGGGCCACACCTGCGCTTGCCGGAACCGCCGCCGCAGTGGCAGTTCCAACGAGCAGCTTCTTCAGAACGTTACGCCGCGTGTCCATCTTGACACCCCATATCTGCCTGCGTTTCCTTGAGCTGACCCGCCGTGATGCTCGGTTGCCCGAGCGACCCCGACGGTCCTCTGCCAGCTACGGTCACGACCATTATAGTCGAAGCGGTCCCACGATGCGCAGCCGCTGCAAGGCCACCCACTTTGACCCCGAATCCGTCTCCAAAACTTCCAGCGTCCGCCCGGCATTTTCTGACATTCGGTGCGCGTTCGATTCCCGCGGGGCCCGATCCGGCGAGCGCGCGCGCGGCGGTGCGGCGCACGGATCGCCGCGGCGCGTGGGCCCAGAACGGGGCCGATCCGGCGGGATGGAGCCCCATCGTCAGAACGGCCGCGCCAGCGCGGCGGCCCGATCTTCTTCGGAGGGCTGCTCGGTGGGAGACCGACGGCCGCGCCGATCCTCGAGCCGCTCCAGCAACGCGGGGCTGGGCTCGGCGCGCAGCGTCTCGCGGATGACCGGGAGCGGATCCTCGAAGATCGGAGAGAGCTCACGCTCATCGTAGGTGTGGGCCATCGAGTACATGCCGGCGCAGATGGTGTCCCAGCGGCAGGCGTCGCAGGCGCTGCCCTTGCCGTGCAAGAACTCGAGCTGGTGCACAAAGCCCTTCTGGTCGAGGAAGCGGATGCAGCGCTCCTCTTCCTTGATGATCTTGCGCGCCTCGGTGCTCGCCCAGGCGAAGCGCCGCATGTAGCAGAGAGGAACACGCTCAGCGCGGAACGTGCGGCCCGTGCTGTGCAGGTACTCCATCGCGAGCTCCAGGCTCACCTGCCACTCGTGGTGCTTCGGGATGCAGTCGGGGTTCTTCTCGGCGCGGTTGCCGTCCGGGTCCATGTTGTTCCACACGAAGTGCCGGATGTAGGGGAACCGATCCGCGATCCACATCACGTTCTCGTGCAGGTGGTCGGCGTTGTAGGAGCAGATCACGCAGTTGATGTCGCAGGAGATGCCCATGTCGGGCAGGTGCGAAAGGCACGTGACCAGCGTCTCCCAGGCATTTGGGTAGGACGTGATGAAGTTGTGCACCTCGGGCCTGTAGCTGTGCAGCGACACGTGGATGTGCTGCAGGCCGGCGTCGACGCACTCCTGGAAGAAGGCCTTGTCGGCGAGCAGCTGGCCGTTCGTGATCATCCGGTTGAACAGGCCGCGCTCGGTGGCGTAACGAAGCGCCGGCTTGAGCATCGGCGACATCGTCGGCTCGCCGCCCGTGAGGATCACGCCGTCGTAGCCCATGTCGACGAGGTCATCGATCATGGCCCGCATCTCTTCCTCGGTGAGGTCGATGCCGGTGGGGGGATTGCTGCAGAACCGGCAGTGCTGGAGGCAGTTGCGCGTGAGCTGGAGGTACCCAAGGTTCGCCATGCTACTTCGCCTCAGGCGTGGGAGAGGTGGCGTTGGCCTTCTTGATCGCAGCGAGGCGCTCCTCGCGCTTGCGGTCGCGGGCCTCTTCGGCCATCGCGAGCGGATCCCGCGGCACCTCGGTGGTGGCAGCGTAGCCAGGGAGGCTCTCCGCGGCGGGTTGAATGGGGCGGCCGTGCTCGATGCGACGCAGCGGCTCCGGGTAGCGCGCATCCAGCTGCGCCTTCGCGCTCTCAAACCACGCACCCTCGGTGAGCGGCTGCAGCAAAGCAAGACCCTGATCGCGCACCATGTTGATGTGCATGCCCTCGCACCGATCCGCGAGCGCGCAGTCGTCGCAGCGCGAAGACTTCGACCTGTAGCCCTGCTGGATGTGGTACCGCGAGAGGTTGTAGATGTTGAACCGACCGGTGCCGGTGTCGAAGGCCCAGTGCGGAAGCACCGGACGACGCTCCACCAGCACGGCACCCGGCGTGTTGCAGGCCGGGAGACCCGAAACCCGCACGGCGAGCCCCAGGTCGTTGAAGAACGAGGCCGGCGCGCGAACGTCGTTCTCGGACGCCTCCTTGAGGTGCTCGAAGGCGGGCTGATGGATGCGCAGGTGGTGCAGGTGCGCTGCGACCTGGTCCTTGTGGGCGAGCATCCAGGCTGCGGTCTCGCGCGACAGCCACACCTCGATCTCCTCGACCGAACCCGGAAGGGGTGACGCCAACCACGCGTCGAGCTGGGCCGCCGTGCGGGCGACGAGCACGGTGCCGGCTGGCAGCTCGGGGAGCGGCGCGGCGTCTTGGCTGCGCAAGTAGAGCCCGGCGCCCTCGGGCACCCGCGTCATGACCTTGGCCACCTCGGCCAAGGCCGTGACCTCCACGCCTACCCGGCGAATGCCGTAGGGCAGCGGCAGCGGCAGCGCTGCGAGCGCGCGCCGGTCGGCCTCCGTGTCCCAGACCTCCCAGGTGGCCTCGTTCTGCCGCTCCACCGCGAGGTCCATCGACGTGCAGTAGGGCTCGATGAAGCAGTGGCGGCAGCGATCGGGCTCGCGGCACTGCAGGGGGCTGCCGGTGTCGAGGTAGTTGCGCACCTCAAAGCGACGGCCGTTGATCTCGTCGATCATCTTGTGCGGGTCTTGGATGAGGTCTTCCATGCCCTCCAAGAACGCCACCGGGAACCGGTTGGTCCACACCACGAAGCGCGGGTGCCGGTTGAGGCGGAACACCTTCTGCAGCACCGGGAGGTACTCGCGCGGGTTGTAGAACAGCTCGTCGCGGTGCTCGTAGCCAGCCGACTGCGGGATCACGTGCAGGAGGTCGTACTCGGTGATGCCGAGCTTGATGCCGAGCTGCACGATCTTGTCGAGCACGCCGACGTTCTGCTTGTTGATCACCACGTCGATGGAGGCGATCACGCGGGGATCTCGAGCGGCGCGGTGAATCGCCTTCGTGATGCGCTCGAACGAGCCGCGGTGCTGCGTGAGGCGGTTGTGCAGCTCGGCGGTGTGGCCGTGAAGGCTGAACGTGATCTCCTGCAGGCCCGCCTTGATGCAGGTGTCGTAGAAGTCGCGGTCGGCGTAGCGCCAGCCGTTGGTGACGGTCTGGATGCGGCCGTAGCCGACCTCCTTGGCGTAACGAATGAACTCCGGGAACAGCGGGTGGAGGGCAGCCTCACCGCCCGAGAGGATGATCTTCCACGCGTTGAGCTCGGTGCGGCCGCGCAGGATCTCGGCCTTCACGTCTTCCTCGGAGAGGTAGACGTTTCGCGGCGTGTCCATGTCGAGGCAGAACAGGCAGTGGCTGTTGCACGCGGTGACCGTGCGCACCCAGTGCTTGGGCACGTTGGCCACTTCTTCGCGCCACAGCATGTACTCCTCGACGCTCTGCCCGTCGGGCTTCACGAAGGAGATGTCGGGGTTGGTGGCGCTCATAGGGGGGCTCCGCGGGTGCGTGAAGCTCAGGCGTCGATCGACCAGCCGACCGCAAAACCTGGGTCGTCTCCCGGCCCGAGCTTACGATCCAGCCTGCCAGTATAGCAGCCGTGGACGTCGATGCCGCTGGGACGGGCATGCACCTCGGGGATCTCACCCCAAGCGACCTCGGCTTGAGGTGCCGGAACCACCGCTCCATCCCGGGCCAGCAACGACACCGGGAGCACAGCCGCCAGCGCACGACGCGCCTCACCCTCGGGCAGCGCCTCGGCGGCGCGCGCCAGCGCGGACAGGCTTCCTCCCCCAGGGGCCAGTCGGAAGCGAGGAGATCCGGGCAGCTCGCCCTGCTCCCAGGCATCCACAAAAGCCGCCACGCCCTCGTGTCCCCGCAGCACCGCGTAGACGCCCACCGAGAGGCTCGGCACCAGGCTGCCGAGGCGGTCGAGCACGCGCAGCGTGGCCTCGAACGCGCCGGCATGGCCCGCGATGGCGTCATGTTCTGTCGGGTCGGTCGAGAACAGGGCACCGTCGATGCGCGCGATGCCTCGCAGGCGGCGCAGCTCCATGTCGGTGAGGCGGTCGAGGCCCGACACGTCGCCGGCCACCTCCACGCGTCCCATCTGCAGGCGCGTGGTCTCGCGGAGCAGCTCGCCGATCTCGGGGTGCCACAGCGATCCCGCCGAGGCGATGCGGAGCGTGTGAGCGCCGTGCTGCGCGGCACGCACAAGTCGAATGCGGATGCCGCGGGTGGGCTCCGGCTCCACCGGCTGCGGCGCATCGCCGAGCACGGGGTCGGTGATCTTCGACGGTGCCAGGAACACCACCCGGAGCGAGTCGGGCACTGCACCCTTGGACTGCGCCACGAGGGGATCGCCCGACAGCGACGGGAGCCGCGCGGCCAGGCGTGCGTAGGCCGGACGGGTGGGCGGCGCACGGCCGGCGCGCGGGGGTGGGTAGACCTCGCCGCCCGCCAGCGGCGTGGCCGGAAGCGTGCCGGGGTTCACCACCTTGCTGCCCTCGGAGTCGATCTCGGCACGGCCGAAGCGCAGCGTGTAATCGGTGGGTGCGCCGGCGCAGGCCGTGCCGCCCGGACAGGTGGCGCAGCCGCGCTCGTGGGCAGGCGGCTCGAAGCGCGGCTGGAGGAAGGGCCAGCGACCCTGCGGGGGCAGCGCCCAGCGCACCGCGCCCACAGCGAGCTGGTGGGGACGCAGCCCAGGTGCTGTGCAGGCTGGAAATCCCTCGACACGAACGTGAAGCCCAGAGCGCGCGGCCACAGCTGCGGCCCGCTCGAGCTCCTTGGACACGAGCGCCAGGCGCGGCGCCACCGTGATGTCCTGGCCGGCCATGGGACCCCGAGCCACAGGTCGCCGGAGGGTGACGGCGCGCGCACCCAGACGCGCAAACAGGTCGACGGCTTCTTCGAGGTACGGCCCCGTGGGGCGCGTGACCGTGCAGATCACGCCCACATCGAGCCCGGCGGCCACACACCCGCGCAGCGCCTTCACCACGCGCTTGAACGCTCCAGGCTGACCCACCAGCCAGTCGTGCGCATCGGCACGGCCACCGTTCAGGTGCAGGTCGACCCGGTGAAGCCCGAGCGCCGCCAGCCGTGCCGGCACCTCGTCTTGTGCGAGCGCGAGGCCGTCGGTGACCAAGCCCACGGGCGCACCGCCCAGTGCCACCAGCTCCCGCACCAGCTTCGGCAGGTCGGCGCGCAGCGTGGGCTCGCCACCGGTGATCGACCATGCCTCGGCCGGCCCCGCCGCACGAGCGAGCGCGAGGACCTCGTCGAGGGAGGGGTCTTCTGGCGGATCTTCCAGCGCCAGATCGAGCCGGCCAACGATGCGGGAGCGCCCCGTCACCACGAGGCGGAGTTCCGGACGTTCGGGGGTGGGCACCTGGCGTCTCGACTCGACGATCATTCCGATCCCAGCGGCATGAGGGGGGGCTCGATCGCCTCGACGTCCAGGTGAGGATGTTCGCGCCGGAGCGCGTCGGCGATCGCCCGCCAAACCGGGCCGTCCGAGAGGATGCGCAGACCGTCTAGCCTGACCCGGCCGATGAGGGAACCGAAGCGCACCACGGCCGTGGGGTTGGTGGCTGCGTCCACGCGCAGCGCAATCCATGTGCGAAGGCGGAGCTGAGGCAGCTCCTGACGGCCTGCCGACACCACACGGCGAAGCACCGTGAGCGGCTCGCGCAGCGCATCGGGGTCGAGGCTGGAGGTCTCGAACGCCACGTCGGTGACCCGCGAGCGCACGAGCCGCCCGGCGTCGCCGGGGCCAAGGTGATCCGTCCACACCCACGTGGTGGGGCCGGGCGCCGACTCCAGAGACTTCCAATGGGCCACCGTGACGCCGCCCGGAGCGAACAGGACCTGCTCGCCCTCGACCGGCCTCCCCCAGGGTGTGCCGAGCTGCACCGGGGGCGCGATCCCGGCACCGCGGCGCACCTCCCAGTACGCGTGCCACGCACCACCGCAGCGGGTGCGCAGCGCGCAGCGCGTGCAGGCCGGTCCGTGGGCCTTGTTGCCCTCGTTGTTGAGGCCCGGCGTGCGCTTCCAGCCACCGCCCAGCGCCTCGATCGCCTCGACGCAGTGCTCGGGGTCGTCATCCCAGCCCACGCAGGCAGGCAGGCCACAGTAGGGGTTGATCAGCTCGATGCCGTGGTGCGCCGCACGGACCCGCGCCTCCCGCAGGCTCTGTCCCAGCACGGCGTAGTCGGGAAGGAGCTCTTCGGCCTGACCGTCGGCCCTTCCGTGCGGCTGCACCGCGCTCATCGAGATGAACCGCACGCGCGGGAGCCGCTCCGCCACGAAGTCGACGTAGGCCGCGACGAGGCCCTGGGTGCGCCGCGCCGTGACGGGGTTGAGCGTGACCCGCACCCCCACATCGAGCAGGGCGTCGATGCCGCTCAAGCAGCTCGCGAACGCGCCGGGGAGGCCCGCGAGCGCGTCGTGGTGCTCGGGTTCGTGCGACAAGAAGGAGACGAAGGCCGAGGTGAGTCCCGCGTCGGCGAGCTCCTGGGCGTAGGCCGGCGTGATCAGCACGGCGTTGGTCTGGAGCTCCACGAACGGGAGGCCGCGCTCGCGCGCCAGCTGCACGACCTGCACCAGTCGCTTGCGCAGCAGCGTGGGCTCACCCCCCGACACCGTCAGCGTCTGGGCGCCCGAGGCGACAAACTCCTCCAGCTCGGCGAGGGTTTCCTCCCAGGGCGGCGTGAGGCGCTGGTACGCTTCTTGCGGTACGTTGCAGAAAGGACACCGCTCGTTGCACGCCATGGTGAGCCGCAACAACCCCTTCGTACGGTGGCTGTCCTCTCCGGACGCCCTGTCTGCGGGGTTTGCTGAGAGCTCGCTCATCGCTGGTTCCCAACCTCGCAAGCCCCGAGCCTAGCACGACCATGACGCCTGACGCACCGCTTCCGTCCGCTTACTTGGTCCTCCCCGAGGCCCAAGACCGCACCATCAGCACGCTCACGGCGCGGCTTCGGGCGATCGCGCTCAGGCAACTGCTCACCTACCCCGACGCCGGTCTGTCGCCTGCGGTACGGCGCAGCTTGGTGCACGTGCGCAAGGTGCTGGGGCGCATCCTCAAGGACCACAAGCCCTTGTTGCTCGACGCCGTGGGCCACCCGGATGTGCAGACGCCGCTGCTCGTGCTCGATGTGCCGCGCTCGGTGACCGGCCAAGATCCGGAGACGCTGATCTGCCAGGCGATCCCACCGCTGCTGGCGGTGCTCGGGCACGTGGCCCCGCGCGGCGTGGTGCCCGAGACCATCCTGTGGGACCACCCGATCTCCGTGCTGCCCGACAGCCTCGGCCGTCGCCTGCTGCGCTTCGATCCGCCCGCCCGTGGCATGCTCGTGGACCCGCTGGGCGTGGAGATCAACCTCGCCGATGAGACGAAGGTGCGGCTGCCGCCTGCGCCGGGCGTGCCGGCCGAGGTGCCTGGCATGACGGTGGAGCGGCCCTTCCACCGCTTGGTGGCCGACCTGCCGCGGCTGGAGTTCGCGCTCTACGACTCGAACCCGCTCTCGATGTACGAGGCCCACCCCGACAAGTGGGGCAACGCGATCAGCCTGGGCCAGAAGTCGCTCGATGAGTGGCTCGCTGCCTTCCGCGAGGCCCTCACCTACGTGCAGATCGGCGTGCCCACCTGGTACGAAGAGTTCAAGACCAGCCTGCGGCGCATCGTGCCGGTGGGCTACCTGCCGGAGCGCCACCTCTCGGCCAGCTACAGGGAAGCGCCTGGCCTCGCCTACCTCACGCTCTGCGATCACCCGCTCACGATCGCGGAAGCGCTGATCCACGAGACCCAGCACAGCAAGGTGAACCTGCTCTCGTGGGTCGATCCCGTGGTGCACAACGCGATGACCACCTGGACGCAGTCCCCCGTGCGCCCCGACCTGCGGCCCCTGTGGGGCGTGCTGCTCGCCGTGCACGCGTTCGTGCCGGTGGCTGCGATGTACGACCAGCTCGCGGTGATGAAGCACCCGGTGAGCGAGACCGACCGCTTCAAGCGCCGCCGCGCCGAGATCCTGGCCGGCAACCATCGCGCGATGACCTCGGTACGTGAGAGCAGCGAGCCCACCGAGCTCGGCGCCAAGCTCATCGAGGAGATGGGTACCCTGCACGACCTGCTGCGGGCGCGTGCCGCCGAGGCCGTCGCGCCCTACACCTTCTCCGCCGACACCCTGCCCGACTCGTAGATCGGAGCGCGAGCGTTCAGCGCATGCCCGCCACGCGAATGCGCACCGTGAGGCCGAGTGAGCCACCGAGGCCGAAGCCCGCGCTGGGGGCTGCACCCGGCAGCGCGACGGGGAAGTCACTCGGTGTGCTGCCCTGGCTGAGCGCCTGCACGATGTTGCCGCCCGCCACGGGAATGTCGAGGTCGAAGCGCGCCCAGATGCTGACCCACTTGCCGGCCGACACATCCACGCCCGGGTTCACGTGGGCGAGGATCATCCACACCGGCCGCGACTGCGAGGCCTGGAGGTAGCCGGGCACCTGCACGAGGCTGGTGAAGCCCGTGCCCTGCCAGTACGATGCGCCCACATGCAGCGTGGGGCGGGCCGGGAAAGCCGGCATCGGGATCAGGCCGATGCGTGCGCCCGCAAAGAACGGCGTGACCTGCGCGGCGGTGAAGTCGCCTGGGTCCTTCTCGACGCCGGTGACGAAGGGCTGGAGGCGGTACTGGTAGGGCGCCGACTTGATGCCGGCGTGCAGCGTGAGCTCCACCCACTTCGCCACGCCGTAGCCGATCTCCAGCGTGCCCCCGAGGCCCATCGCGTTCTGCAAGAACTGGGCGTCGTAGTCGGCGATCAGATCGCCCGGCTGGATGTCGTTGAGGCTGGTCTCGTTGTCGACGACGAACCAGGTGTCGTGCACCTGACCCCACGGACCGGGCCCGGCGTTGAACGAGGCCTTGATGAGGAACTCGCCCTTGCGACCCTGGAGCTTCGCCTTGAAGTCGCGGAGCTTGGCACCGGAGTTCCTGTAGATCTTGTACTGCCCCTTCGTGAGGCCCGCCTTCTCCCAGGGAGGCAGGCCGCCGGCTTCTTCCATCTCGGCCAGATCCTCAAAGCTCACCTTGCTGCGCGTGCCGGAGTCGCGGACCTCTTCGTCCTCACCGCCCACGTAAGCATCGAGCCCCACATCACCTCGCCGGAAGTCCTCGGGGTCTTCGTACTCGGAGTCTTCCGAGAAGTCGCTCGCCAGCTGCTTGCGGCGGTCGGCTTCGGCCTGGGCTGCGCGCTCGGCCTCGGGGTCGCTGCGCACGTCCAGCTCCTGGACCTCGCCGTTGACCAGCGCGTCCATGATGCGCTGCACGCCCTCCTTGAACTCGCCGTCGTTGCTGCCATCGAGCACCACGTCGAACTCGAGCACCAGCTTGGCTTCGCCCACGTCGATGAACGACAGATCCACCTGGTAGCCGCCCTCCACCGCCGACACGCGACCGCCGATCGTCCAGTCGGTCTGCGCGCGACCGCCCACGACGAACACGCAGCCGATGTACTGGCCCTGGGGGCAGGACTTCAGGTAGATCTCGGCGGAGTAGTCGGTGAACGCAGGCACTTCGGCCATGCGCACCACCACGTAGGCCTGGCCCAAGGAGTTCTCGACGAGCCGCCGCACGCGGTCGGCCTCGGTCTCCAAGAAGGGCTGATCGGCCTCGAACGACGCCACGAGCACTGAGTTGAGGTCGAAGTCGAAGCTGGTGGCATCACCCACCTCGACAACATCCTCTTGGGCGAGGGCGGGTGCCACGACGCCGAGCGCCGCGACAAGAGAACAAAGGATGCGCATCATGGGTCTCGACTCCGGGCCGCGTCGAGCACCTTCCGGCGAGGACCGCGGCGGGTGACCGCGTCGGCGTCGGGCGACTCGAGGAGTGCGACGCACTCCACGTGGGCGGTGTTGGGGAACATGTCGTAGAGCTGAACGTCGCCGATGCGGTACCCGGCGGCGGCGAAGCCGACCAGATCGCGCGCAAGCGCTCGGGGATTGCAGGACACATACGCGATCCGGCGGGGCTTCATGCCCACGATCGCTTCGAGCACACCGGGCTCCAGGCCTCGCCGGGCCGGGTTGACGGTGAGCGCAGGGGCCGCGTTTTCGAGGCGTCGTGCGATCGCAGGCAGCACCTCGAGCACCTTGCCCGCAACGAACTCAGCAGGCACATCGTTGAGCTTGGCGGCAGCGCGCGCTGAGGCCACCGCGCCTTGGACCTCTTCGACGCCCACGGCCCAGCCTGTGATGCGCGCGCCCGGCAACGCCATGCCGCCCACGCCGCTGTAGAGATCGACCAGCGGCATCTCGGGGGCGAGCTGCAGGCGATCCAGGGTGTCGCGGTAGAGCACCTCAGCCATGCCAGGGTTGGTCTGAAAGAAGTCGCCGGCACCGATGCGGTAGTCGATGCCGAGCAGGCGGTCTTCCACGAAGCCGCGGCCCTCCAGCACCATCGAGCCGATCTCGCCTTCTTCGTCGCGCACGAAGATCGCGTTGCCCTCTTCTTCGTTGAGGTGCAGGACCACCCCGGCCACGCAGGAGTTCTCGGCAGCGAGCCGAACCGCGAGATCCCGCAGGGTGTGGGTGCGGCGTCCGGCCACGAGGGTGACCAACACCTCGCCCGTGGAGCGAGACGCGCGCAGCACGATCGCGCGCAGCACGCCCTTGTCGGTGGTGGGATCGTAGGGCGCGATCTCCAGGTCGATGATGTGGTGCGCAATGGCCCCCATCAGCGGACGCAGCACCGGTGCCGCCACGGGGCACTCGGGGATCGGCACGATCGAGCGTGAGCGACGACCCCACGCGCCCACGCGCAGGTGGCCGTGATCCGACCAGCCCACGCCCAGCTTGACCACATGGCGGAAGCCATCGTTGCCATCGGGGCTCGGCACGACCTGGCCCACCGGCACGTCGAACAGCTGCTCGCCCGCGAGCGCATCGAGCACGAGCGCCCGCCGGGCCCGCCGCTGGCCCGCATCGTCGAGGTGCATCAGCGGGCAGCCGCCGCACGTGTGGTAGCGATCGCAGCGAGGATTCACTCGGTGCGGATCGGGCTGCCGCGTGTCGCGGAAGATCGCGTAGTCCTGCTGGTGGCCTTCGTGCACGATCTTCACGCGCGCCGACTCGCCCGGAATCCCAGCCCAGATCATGAGCGAGCGCCCCCGCGCAGCAAGCACAGCCTCCCCCCGCGGGGACCAGCTCCTGGGGGTGACGACGACCTCTCGACTCATGCGCGTCCTCGCGAGGCCGACGCTCCCCGCTGGAGCCCGGTCTAGCGCATCTTTGACCGGCTGCGTGTAGAAAGGACGTAGATGCTCGCATCCCACGGCGGAATACGCCTCTTCGGCTCGATGCTATGCCACCTTGGCGGCCGATGTTCACACGTCGCACTTGTGCGCAGGATCGGCCCTTGCTACCCTCGCTTCGCCCTCCCCCGCCGCATCCCCTGCGGCAACGCCCCGTCCCCGGGTTGCCCCATGTCTTCGAAGCCCTCGTTCTCTGAGGCCGCCGAGCGCCACACCACGTCGCGCACGTCGGACGGATCCGTTCTCCACGCCCTGCTGCGCACGGCCGAAGCCGCGGGCATCGACGCGGCGGCCGAGCTCTACAACGAGGCGCTCCAGGCCGCGAAAGACGGGCACTACGGCGAGGCGCGCAACCGCCTCAACGTGCTGCTGGGCCTCAACCCCTCGGATGGCGACGCGCACATGCTGCTCGCTAAGGTCTACGTCGGCGGCCAGCAGTGGCGCCGCGCCCTGGCGTCGCTCGACGAAGCCTCGCAGTACGGCGTGCGCTCCGACGACGGCCTGCGTGAGCGTGTGCTCCGCAACCTGCAGGCCGAGGGCTACGAGAACGAAGACGAGACCGCGCGCTCGCTGCGCGAGCAGGGCGAGGTGAAGAAGCTGCGGGCCGAGGCGCGTCGTGCCCGATCCGACAACGCACACCTCGCAGCCACCAACCGCAACCTCCAGAAGGAGGTCGCGTTCTGGACCTGGGCCGCTTCAGGCGTGGCGCTGCTCACGATCTTGCTGCTCACCCTCACGATGCTGTTCTGGCCGAGCGGAGCGCAGGTGAGCGAGGTGCCGGCCGTCGCAGCCGTCGCCCCCAGTCCGGTCGCGCCGGTTGCCGTCGTTGCTGCGGCCGAGCCTGGGATCGCGCCTGCCGCTGCCGTGGTGCCCGCAGCCGCTGCCGTCGCCCAGGTGGAGCCCAGCGGTGAGCTGGCCGTCGATCTGCCCTCCGCGCGTAACGCCGAGCTCGCCGACTCCGTGAAGAGCGAGCTCGCGGCCGCCGGCTTCGCCGACATCGGGGTGGTCGTGCGTGGCAGCAAGCTGAGCCTCTCGGGCAAGGTGCCCACCCACGCAGCCCACAAGGCCCTCATCGCCGCCGCCGAGGCGCTCACCGACATCTCGGCGGTGTCCGCCGAGGGCGTCGAAAACGTGGCCCGCAAGCGCGGCACCACGCACGTCGTGCAGCCCGGCGAGAGCCTGTCGGTCATCGCGTGGCGCATGTACGGCGATCAGAGTCTCGCCAACCGAATCATCGACGCCAACCCGAAGCTGGGCGGCAAGCCGAACCTGCAGGTCAACATGGAGCTGGTGATCCCCGCGATCAAGTAGCCGCGCACGGCTGCGCGGTGGTCAGAGGGTGATCGTGCCCTCGCGCTCCAGCTTCTTGAGACGCGCGACGGCGGCCTTGGCGCTGGCGTGGCCGTCGATCTGCACGGCCTTGTTGTAGGCGGCCATGGCGCCCACCCAGACCTCCTTGGCCTCCAGCGCCGAGCCCAAGCGGAAGTAAGCCCCGGACTGGTGCCAGTCGGCGAGGCCCGGAAAGGCCAGGTAGGTCTTGAGCGCCACGATGCTCTCGTCGAAGCGCTTGAGCTTGAGCAACGACACCGCCCGGTAGTAGTGCGCGCGCTGGTTGCTCGGATCGATGCGCAGGATCGTGTCGAAGCTCTGCAGCGACGGCGGGTAGGCGTGCATCGAGAGGTAGGAGATGCCGAGCATCTCCTCGTTGATGATGTTGCTCGGGTAGGCGGCCTGGTTCACCAGCAGGAGGTCGCGGGCGCGGTCGTACTTGCGCTCTTCCATCCAGGTGAACGCCAGTGCGAGCCGTGCGGGTGCCGCGAGGAACACGCCCCGCTCAATGACAGCCTGGATCTCGTCGATGCCCTGCTGCTTCTGGTCACCAAACGAAGGCAGCACCTTGCTCTGCTCGGTGAGCGCGGTGCGCCAGTAGTGGTAGAGACCGTCGGCGAGCTGCAGGTCGATGAACAGCGGAGCGAGCGTGCGGGCCCCCTCGATGTGGTCGATGGCCTCAAACGCGAGGGTGAGCGCGGGCAGGTAGCGCGACTGGCGGGCGGCGTGGATCGCCTCGATGCCCGACACCACGCCGAGCATCAGGCGCTCCCAGGCATCGGAGCCGGGCACCTTGCGGGCTGCGTCGAGGCGTTGGCGCGCACTGGCGCTCGCGACCTTGTAGGCGTCGTCGTAGCGGAAGTCGAAGTTCTCGAGCATCATCGACTGCCACGCCAGCACCTCGGCCACGCCTTGGATGCCGGTGTTCGGGTAGACGGCCTCCAACTCGCGGAAGTGGCGTCGCATGTCGTCGTAGCGACGCTCGTAGAGTAGCTCGAGCCCGACCTGAACGCCCTGCACGAAGGGGCGGGTCATCCCCAGATCAGAAGCCGCCCGCACCACCTCGGACGGTACGCCAGGCACCACGGCATCGCGTCCCGCAGCGCGCTCGGCAGGCGTGGCCTGCGGATCCCGCGCCTTGACCGCCGCACCGCTCGGATCGGTGGCGAGCGCGACCGCCAACAGCCAGGCGATCACGAGGCCGCCTTCCTGGCCGCCACCTTGGCCTCCACACGATCCACCAGATCCTCCTCCAGGTATCGCCCGTCGAGCTGGGCGATAGCGCGCAGACCGGTGGGCGAGGTGACGTTGATCTCCGTCAGCATGCCGGCGATCACATCGATTCCGACGAACAGCTGACCGTGTTCCTTCAGCGCCGGCGCGAGGGCGGCACAGATCTCCAGGTCCCGCTCAGTGAGCCCCGTGGCCTCGGCACGTCCACCCACGTGCAGGTTGGCGCGGTGGTCACGGTCGCCCGGGATGCGGTTGAGCGCGCCCACAGGCTCGCCGTCGAAGAGCAGGATGCGCTTGTCGCCTTGGGCGACACCCACGAGGAAGGCCTGGGCGATCACGAAGTCTCGCCCGCCCGCCGTCATCAGCTCCAGCAAAGCGGGCAGGTTGCGATCGCGTGGCTTCACCACCACGATGCCACGACCGCCGTTGCCGTCCCACGGCTTGAGCACGGCGCCGTCGGCCTGCTCGTTCACGAACGCCTCCAGCCGCACCAGGTCCTTCGACAGCAGCGTGGGCGGTTGGAACTGCGCGAAGTGCATCGCCCAGATCTTCTCGTTGAACCGCTTGAGGCCGGCGGGATCGTTGACCACGAGCGTGTGCTGGGCGGCCAGATCCAGCACGTAGGTGGTGAAGATGTAGGACATGTCGAACGGCGGGTCCTTGCGCATCCACACCACGTCGAAGTCGGCCAGCTCCGTGTCGTAGGTGCTGCCCACCTCAAAGACCGGCGCGTGGGCGCGCGTCACCACGTCCTGCACCCGACCCCAAGCACGACCGTCGCGCACGAACAGATCATCGGGCGTGCACCAGGCCACGGGATGGGCCCGCGCCGAGCAGGCCTTCATGATCACGTAGGTGGAGTCTCCGTCGAGGTGGAGGGAGCTCAAGGGGTCCATCACGAACAGCGAGCGCATGCACCGTCTCCTGGCTTCCGCCGGATAGCCGGCGCAGGAGGATCTCGTCGCGCGATCCGACGGGCTTCGACAGACCGCTGCTCGGTCAACCGGCGCTCACTTGCCCACGCAGAAGCGCGCAAACAGCGCCGTGAGCACGTCATGGCGACCATCGGCACCGGTGAGCGCGTCGACCGCGTCGATCGCCTGCAGCAGGGCATCCGAGGCCGCTGCCACCCCCGCCTCCTTCCATGCCTCATGGGCGGACTCGGCCGCGGACGCGAACCCCTCCAGCAGCTCCCGCTGCCGCGCGGAGGCCACCACGAGCTGCGTGGCCTGCGACGTCTCGCCCACCAGCGCGGCCCGAATCGCGCGCGCCACCTCCGGCACGCCCTGCCCCGAGGGTGCCACCGTGGGCAGTGCACCCGGCACCGGCGCACCCCCGCGATCCACACCGTTGTGCACCACCACCCTCGGGCGGTGCGCTGTGGTTTCCAGCAACGCGCACCCCACGGAGTCCAGCGCATCGTGCAGCACCACGACCAGGAGGTCGGCATCGTCGACGAGCTCGCGTGCGAGCGCCTGGCCGGCAGCTTCGATCTCATCGTCGGTGGAACGCTCCCCGGCTGTGTCGAGCAGGGTGACCGCGAGTCCGTCGAGCTGGAGACCCGCCTCCACAACATCCCGCGTGGTGCCCGGCGACGCATGAACCAGCGCGCGGGGCCGACCCAGCAGTGCGTTGAACAGGCTGGACTTGCCCACGTTCACCGCGCCGACCAGCGCCACCCTCGCCCCGTGCACCCACCGCCGACCGACGGGCTCGGTGGCCGCGAGCGCCCGAGCGTCCACCGCCAGCGCCACGAGCTCATCGTGCAGCGCAGCATCTCCAAGCCCGGTGAGCGCGTCCTCGGGCACGTCGAGGCGCGCCTCCAGCTCGGCCACGGCCACCACCGCCCGGGTTCGCAGTGCTGCCACCGCAGCACCCAGACGACCGTCCAGCGCCGAGCGCGCCACGCGCGCGCCTTGCAGCGTGGTGGCATCGATGAGCTGGCCCACGCCTTCGGCCGCCACGAGGTCGAGCTTTCCGTTCACCACGGCGCGCAGGGTGAACTCGCCCGGATGCGCGAGCCGAGCACCCAGCTGCTGCGCCAGCGCCAGCACACGCTCCACCAGCAAGGGGTTGCCGTGCAGGGTGAGCTCGACGGTGTCTTCGCCGGTGAAGGTCGCAGGACCCACGCCCAGCACGACCACACCGTCGTCGACCACCTCATCGCCATCGACCACGCGCACGCGGCGGCTGCGCCCCGGCCGCCAAGGGCCAGGACGCAGGGGCTGCAGGAGGCGTGCCGCGACGGTGTGGGCCCCAGGGCCTGACCACCGCAGCACCGCCAGCGCCGACCGCCCCCACGCTGTGGAGGCGGCGACGATCACCGCACTCAGTCGAGCACGGAGTCGAGGTCGTCACCCGAAGACGGCGCGACCTGCACGTACTTGATGCCTTCCTTGATCACCGAGACGCTCTTCACGCCATCGAGCTCGCTGACCGCCACGTGGACGATGCGACGATCGTGGCCGTTGAGCGCGAGGTTGATGGTGACCGGCCGGCCCGACTCGACGGCCTTCGCCGCAGCACGGGACGCGATCTGCACCAGCTTCTCTTCCGGGTACTCGCCCTTCGGGCCGTCATCACGGCCACCACGACGGTCGCGGTCGCGGTCGCGGCCGCCGCCGCGGCGATCGCCACGGTCGCCACGATCGGCCCGAGGCTCGCGGTCGCCACGAGGCTCACGGTCACCACGAGGCTCACGCTCGGGCCGCGCCTCACCGGCCTCACCGGCCGGGCGCTCGTCGGGGATGTCGACGTCGATGATGAAGTCGCCGTGCGGGGCGAGCACCAGCTTGAGCAGGGCGCGAATGGCACCCAAGGTGGCACCGCGGCGACCGATGATGCGGCCGGGGCGCTCGGCGTCCACGCGCAGGCGCACGCGCTCGGTGGAGGCGACAGCCTCGACCGTGCCGGGGATCTCCATCAGCTCAAGCAGGCGGGCGAACCACGTCTGCGCCAGCTCGGAGACCTCGTTGGTGCTGTGACCCTCGGGCGGCCAGGTGGTGGCGGGGCCGCGGGGCGGACGCTCTTCCCGGCGCTCACGGGGCGCGCGATCTTCGCGAGGGCCGCGATCTTCACGCGGGCCGCGATCTTCACGCGGGCCGCGATCTTCACGCGGAGGGCGATCTTCACGAGGGGCACGCGCTTCGCGCGGGGGGCGATCCTCACGGGGCGCGCGCTCCTCACGCGGGCCGCGGTCGTCGCGATCCCGACCGCCACGACGATCGTCGCGGTCACGGCCACCGGAGCGGTCTTCGCGGGGGCGATCTTCACGGGGCGGGCGGTCTTCGCGGGGGCGGTCGTCGCTGCGGTCGGAGCGAGCGGCGGGAGGCGCAGCCTCGGGAACGGTCTGGCCCTCGGGGAGCTCCCACGCGAGCACCTTCACGGTGTTGCGGGCGAGACCACCACCGCCGGCGTTGCGGAAGTGGGCCAGGTCGAGGGCGTGGCCCACCCGGTTGGTGGGCACACCAAGGGTGGCGGCGGCCGCCGCGACGGCGGACTTGAGGTCGTGGCCCTCACCCGAGACCGGGGTGATGCCTTCAGGGATCTTGCTCATGTGGACGCTCCATGGATGAACTCGGCGGTCGCGTCGCGACCCGCCGCCGCCGAACTAGGCGGGTGTGATTGCGCCCTTGTCGGAAGAGATCCGAAAGGTGCGCCGAATGTAGGTCTGCTGCAGGATCGACAGCGACATGTTCACGAACGTGTAGACCACGAGGCCGGCTGGCAGCATGAAGAAGAAGACGCTGAACACGTAGGGCATGTACTTCATCATCTGCTGCTGCGCGGGCTCCATGTTCGGCATCGGGGTGAGCCGCTGCTGAACGATCATCAGGGTGGCCACGAGGGTGGGGGAGAGCAGGTAGGGGTCGGGCTGGGAGAGGTCGCCCAGGTACAGGAACGACGCATGGTACAGGTCGGCGGTGTTCTGCAGCACAGCAAACAGCGCAAACCAAACCGGCATCTGCAAGATCATCGGCAGGCACCCGCCCAGCGGGTTGACCTTGTTCTCCGTGAACAGCGCCATCGTGGCGCGGTTGAGTTCTTCGGGGCTGTTCTTGTACTGGACCTTCAGCGCCTGCATCTGCGGCTGGAGGGCGCTCATGGCCTGGCCCGACTTGAAGCCGGCCTGGGTGAGTGGGAAGAACAGCGCCTTCACGAGGAGCGTGAGCGCGATGATCGCGAGGCCCCAGTTGAGCGTGTAGCCGTGCAGCTTCTCGAGGAGCCACAGCAGCGGCCACCCGAACGCCGAGAAGAAGCCCAGCTCCACCGCCTCCGCCAAGCTGGGATCCACGGCGGTGAGCGCTTCGGACACCTTCAGGTCGGCGTAGAGACGGAAACGCGCCTCGCGGGTTGCACCCGGCGCGAGCGGAGCCTCCCACACCTGGTGCACGCCGTAGAGCACGGTCTCGGCGGAGCGCTGCACCGTGGTGAACACCGCGGCGGTGGCCGCTTCGCCACCCGTGGGGAGCAGGGCGAACAAGAAGAAGGTGTCGGACCGACCGAACCAGCCGGGCTTGCCTTCCATCCTCAACGGGCCCTCTTCGAGGTCGTCGGCCGCGTAGACGCCCTCGACCGACCCATCCACCAGGGCGCGAGGGTGCATCGGCAGATCGTAGCTGCTGGTGGCCTCGGGGAGGGTGTCGTGCACCGACAGCCACGTTGCGGCCGCGACTTCGTTCCCGGTGGGGTTGTTCCACCGCACGGTGAGCTCCACGGCGCAGTCGGCGCCGGTGCCCTTCGCTTCGAAGACCCGCTCGACCACGAGGCCATCCGCGGTGTGGCCGCGGGTGTGCAGATGACCGGGAGCCACCGAGACCACGGAGACCGAACGACCGAGGCGCTCCAGGGGACCCGAGCCCGCAACAAGTGCGCTCGCATCCGCGCTGAGCAGATCGGCCGGGCCAGGCGGCGGCCCATAAGGCTGCCAGGGCTCCGACATGCCCGTGAGGATCCACGACCACAGCTCTTGGACCTTCATCCGACCGCTGCGGTTCGTGAGCGTGAGCTGACGGAGCGAACCATCCACCGTGTGCAGCTCGGCCGTGGCGTTGCACAGCGACACGGGCACCACCTCATCGGGGCGCCCATCGTCTGGCTCACCCGCTAGGGGCGCAGGCTCGATCTGCTCGGCCACAATTGGCTCATCGACCTGCGGCGGAGGCGGAGGCGGAAACACGGCCATCCATCCCACGTAGATGGCGACGGACAGGGTGATCGCGATGAGGGTACGACGGTCCATCCGGACACGCTCTCCTGCTGGCCGGCCGCTCTAGCCGATTGAGGGCGTTTCGCCCGTGCGGAACGTTCGGTGGGTGGGGACCGCACCGTGAGGGTGGAGCGCACCGAGCGCGCGCAACGCCGACTCGAGGGACTGGGCCAGCTCAAGCCCGGAGGCCTGCGGCGCGCCTGAACGGGCGACCACCACCACATCCACCGCAGCGAGCTGCGGCACAAGGTGCCGAAAGGCCTCGCGAACCCGCCGCTTCACGAGGTTGCGCTGCACCGCGTGCCCCACCTTACGGCTGACAGCCAGCGCGAGGCGAGCCGGACCCTCGGTGCGCGGGGTGAGCAGCACCACGAGCGGACCCGCGACCCTCCGACGACCGCCCTGCTGGACGGCACGGATCTCTCGCGAAGCCCGCAGGCGGCAGTTGCGACCGAAGCCCAGCGGACGACGCCGCACGGGACCTAGTGCTTCTTGTTGAAGGCCGTGACGACGAGCTGCTTGCGGCCCTTGCGGCGACGACGACGGAGGACCTCGCGGCCCTGGGGGGTGCTCATGCGGGCCCGGAAGCCGT
>CAYNFK010000075.1:0-21993 GCA_964396405.1 uncultured Enterobacteriaceae bacterium | reverse complement strand
CACCACCGAGACCATCGACGTGCTCTGCAACTCCACGCGCCTCGAGTAGGCGCGGGAGGGTCAGACGGGACCGGGTCCGCGGCGCTCGAAGCGGGCCACCACCTCGATGTGACCGGTCTGCGGGAACAGGTCGACCATCCAGGTGTCGACCAGCGTCCAGCCGCCGGCTTCGAGGATCAGGCGGTCGCGACCCAGGCTGGGTGCGTGGCAGGCCACGTAGACGAGCACGTCGGCGTCGGCCTCGGCGAGCGCGGCCGCGGCCTTGGGATGCAAGCCCACACGGGGCGGGTCCACGACGATGCGACGGGGCCCCGTGGTCTGGCGGAGCACGTCGAGCGCGTCTTCCATGCGGCCAGCGATGTAGGTGGCGGGGATGCCGAAGGCGGCTGCGTTGGCGCGCGCGTCTTCCACGGCCTGCGGGACCTCTTCCACGCCGACGATGTGGCTGAACCCTTCGGCGAGCACGAGGCCGACGGTGCCGGTGCCGCAGTAGAGGTCGAGCAGCGTGCCGCCCCGACCGAGGGCCTCGCCCACGGTGGTGTAGAGCACCTCAGCACCTTCTGTGCAGGTCTGGAAGAAGCTCCACGGCGACACACGGAACGGCAGGGGACCCAGGCGCTCCGTGAGGGTGCCGCTGCCCCAGGTGCGCTGGACCTCGCCGCGCGCCACGTCGGCCACACCATCGTTGACCGCCCACACCACACCCACCAGCTTCCCATCGGGAAGCGGCGTGGCCAGCAGCGCCTCGGCAAGCTGGTCAGGCCAGGCCTCGTCGCCAGGTGCCGTGATGAGGGCCACGAGGAGCTCGCCCGTGGCAAACCCTTCGCGCAGGATGAGGTGACGCCAGAAGCCAGTGTGGGCACGGGCGTCCCACGGCTCAGGCGCGTCGTGGGCGAGCGCCACGCGGCGTGCTGTGGCGAGCAGGGCGTTGGCGCGCTCGGAGATCAGCTCGCAGCGCTCGGCATCGACCACCCGGTCGAACCGACCTGGCGCGTGGAAGCCCAAGAAGCGTCCGGCGATAGGCGTGCCGGTCGCGTGGTCTTCTTCCGACAGGTAGCGTCGCACCCCAAACGAAAGCTCGACCTTGTTGCGATGCCCGTAGCCGCCGACCGTGCCACGAACGGGGTGGAGGTTGGGAAGGGGGCCGAGCGCTTGGCTGGCCCAGGCGACCTTGGCCTCGCGCTGCGCGGAGAGTCCCAGCTCTTGCAGGGTGCAACCGCCGCACAGTCCGAACACGGCACAGCGCGGTGTTTCGTGCGCGGCGGCCGGGCGGATGGTGGCGAGACGGCGGGCCTCGAAGCCTTTCTTGGAGCGCGCGGTGATCGCCACCAGCACGCGTGACCCAGGCACCGAGCCCCGCACGCGCACGTCTTTGCCGCGGGGGCCGACCCCGACGCCGACGCCCTTGTCGGCCAGGTGGGTGATCTCCAGCTCGAACGGGGGGTGGTGGGTACGTGGCATGCGCCGCTCTACCACGGTCGAGGGGTCGCGCATCGGCTCGGAGGTGGGTAGGACCGTCGGGACTGAGGAGCCGTTGGAGATCGACCTCACCCGCCTTCCGCGCATTGCTCGCCTCCTGGGCCGCCTCGAAGAGTCGCGCAGGCTGGCCACGGAGCTGCCTGACGGGCACGTGGGTCGCGCCGATCTGGAGCAGCGCACGGCGCAGCTCTACGCCGAGGTCGGGCGCTACGTGCACTGGCTGTTGCGGCAAGACCCCGACGCCACCGAGCGGGTGCGGGTGGAGGGGCTTCGCTGGGCCGATGCGATCGACGCAGAGCTGGGGCTCAACGCGCTGCCGGCGTTCTTGCCGGTGGAGGCCACGGTCTCGGAGGCCGACGAAGGCGACCCGTCGCATGCGCCTTCCGTGGAGCTCACTGCCGACTCCCGCATCGCGGCGGTCGACGTGCGGGACCTGCCCGAGATCGAGGCGCTGCCGATGATCTCGGGAGCGTTCGAGGCGCTGCGATCGGGCGGTGCGGATCGTCCCACGCCGGCGCCCAGTGTGCCCACGCCGCCTGATCCGCACCCGCTCGACGACCTCTCGGCCCCCACCGACACCAACCCCATCGCCGTGTCCTCCGACTTCGACGACGTGCTGGAAGAGCCCACCGATGTGGAGGCCATGGGAGGCGAAGAGGCCGACGACATCGACCTCGCTGGTGTAGGAACCCTCTCGGTGCGCACGCGGCGCCTCGGAGCGTCTCCGGCCCCGGAGCCCGCCGCACGGGAGACGCGCTCGCGCGCGGCCGTGGCCCCTGCAGAGGGCGACTGGCTGGGCAACCTTAGCACGGTCCTGCAGGTCCTCGGTGAGCCCTCCAACGTGCCCCTCGACGCGGGCGGGCGTGAGCAGTTCGTGCACAGCATCGTGGCGGCCACGTCCAACTTCGAGGTGCGCTGGTCGGTGTTTCCCGACGCGGTTCAGCAGGCGCTGCTGGGCCTGGTGGCCGCCCGCGGGCGCCGTGCCGAAGCCGCGCTCGGGGCCGACCCCGACGTAAAGCTCGCGATGGGCCGCATGCGCCGCTACACCGACCAGCGAAGTCTCACGCTGGTGCCTGCGCTGCGTCCGGGCACGGCCGATGGGCGCGACTGGTTCGCCGATGAGCGGCGCTACTGGAATGTGCTGCGCGCGGGCCTGTAGGTTCTCATGGACTCATCGAAGCCACGGCTGCCTTGAGGTCGTCCTCGTCGGCGTAGAGCTCGATCACGTCGGGCGCAGCGAGCAAGCCGGCGGCCACCGCCGAGAGCAGGCTTGCGCCGCGCGCGCCTGCGAGGTGCTCCGCCAGCTGGGCCACGGCGTGCTCCTGTCGGTCGGGGGCCACCTCGAGCAGCCCGTCGGCCACCAGGCGCCGCACCAGGAGGGTCGAGAAGCCGAGCAAAAACGGGGTCGACAAGGCAGCCTCCGAGGGGTCGGGCTACCCCAGGAACATGATGCGGGCCCGTCGTGGCGCACCGGAGGAGCTGTCCGATGGAGACCCCAGCCGTCGAGACCCCCTGGCAGATCGTGCTGGCCTTTGGTCTGCCGGTGATCGCGGTGGTGGCGTGGTTCCTGGCACGATTGTTCGGCGGTCGGTGGCTGGATCAGCCCGAGGAGCCGCTGCCCCCGCCACTGGCTCCGCCAGGCTTCGAGCCCGAGGGGACAGCGGTAGAGCGCCTGCGCACGCGAGGATCCGACGACGCGTAGGTGGTTGAGCGTGCGCGAACCCGATATACGGCGGCGGATTCACGTTGCGCCCGTTGGCGAGCGTGCACGAACCGAACTTCCGGAGCCCCTCCATGGCCAAGACCAGCAGCATCAACCGCAACGAGAAGCGCGAGAAGCTCGTCCGCAAGTACGCGGCGAAGCGCGCCGAGCTCAAGGCCAAGTCCAACGATGGGGCCCTCTCCGCGGAAGATCGCCAGTCCGCTCGCGAGCAGCTCGCGAAGCTCCCCCGCAACTCCTCGCCGGTGCGTCTGCGCATGCGCTGCGTGGTGTCGGGTCGTCCCCGCGCCGTCTACCGCGAGTTCATGCTCTCGCGCATCGCGTTCCGCGAGATGGCGCTCCGCGGCGAGCTCCCCGGCATCCACAAGGCCTCCTGGTAGGTCCTGCCTTGCCGGTGTGCCTCTCGGGCACGCCTCCTGATCCGTGCTCCACCCCGAGGTGGAGCGACGATGGACCGGCCCCTTCGCGGGGCCGTTTCTCGTTGGCATGACCGGTTCACGCGTCCGCTAGCGGCTGAGCCCGTAGAGCGCGCCGTGCCGGCTCCAGAGGTGGTCGAGCAACTCGTCCACGCCATCCCCGGGGCCAGCGGCGGCATCCACGATCGCGCCAGCGTGCTGCGCGTGTCCGTGCTGGTGGACGTGGGCTCGAAGCCACGCGAGAACTGGCGCGAACTGCCCGTGCTCCACGTCCTCCCACACGGAGGGCAGGTCGCGCTCCAGCGCCTTCGCGAGCCGCGCTGCGTACAGGTTGCCCAGCGTGTAGGACGGGAAGTAGCCGATGGCACCGCCCGACCAGTGCACGTCTTGCAGGCAGCCCTGGCGGTCGTTGGCAGGGCGCAGACCCAGGTGACGCTGGTAGGCCTCCGACCACGCACCCGGCAGGTCGGCCACGGTGAGCGCGCCCTCCACCAGGGCCACTTCGAGCTCGAAGCGCACCAGGATGTGGAGGTTGTAGGTGGCCTCGTCCGCCATCACGCGAATGAGGCTCGGGCGGATCGTGTTGCTGGCCCCGTAGAGCGCCTCCGCCGACACCAACAGTCCTGTGTGCTGCTGCACCTTGGGCGCCAGCCAGCGACAGAACGGGAGGCTGCGGCCAATCTGGTTCTCCCAGAATCGGGACTGCGACTCGTGAAGGCCGTAGCTGGCGGCCTCATCGAGCGTAGTGCCGGGCCAGTCGCGCACGAGGCCTTGCTCGTACATCCCGTGGCCAGCCTCATGCAGCGTGCTGCCCAGGCCGCCGAGCAGGTCGGTGGTGTGCAGGTGCGTGGTGATGCGCACATCACCCTGACCGATGCCGGTGGAGAAGGGATGTTCGCTGTCATCGAGGCGACCGGCGTGGAGGTCGAAACCCACGGCCGCCATCACCTCGGTGTTCAGCGCGCGCTGAGCGGCGACGGGGACCTCGGCGTCGATGGCGGCAGGGTGGGCACGACCGCGCGCCGCGTCGATCAGCGGGGCGAGGCCCTCGGCGAGCCGCGCGAACAGCGGACGAAGCGTGGCCAGCGTGGTGCCGGGGTCGAAGGGCTCGAGCAGCACGTCGTAGGGGTGGCGGTCACCGTCGATCGCGGCGGCTTCTTCTTTCTTCAGCGCCACGCTGTGCGCGAGGAAGGGCGCGAACCCGGCGTAGTCATCGGCGGACTTCGCCCGCACCCACGCCGAGAAGCCATCGGACTCCGCGCGCGACAGGGCTTCCACGAGCCGGGGCGGCACGCGGATGGCGCGCTCCACGGTGCGTCGGAGGTTGCGGACGGCGGCGGCACGATCCGCGGGGAGGTCCTCTTCGCCCAGGCGCTGGAGCAGGTCGTGGAAGGTCGGGTCGACAAGCCGCTCGTGCGAGAGCCGGGCGAGCAGCGCCATCTGGTCGCCCCGCACCTTGTGACCGCCAGCCGGCAGGTAGGTCTGCTGGTCCCAGCCGAGCACCTGGAGCGTGCCGCGCAGGGCGTCCAGCTCGGCGCAGTGGGCGGCGAGGGTGGCCCAGCGGTCGGTGGTGTTCATGCGCGTCCCAGCTTCTCAAGCAGCTCGCGCTTCTCGCGCACGGAGATCGACGAGGCCTTCACCAGGGCGTCGAGGTCCTCGCCGGCCAAGGCGCGGCGCACGATCTCCAGCTCTTCGCGGGCCAGCGTGGTGGCGCCCAGGCGGTAGTCCTCGAAGGCCTCCCACACCAGCGGCACCCAGGCTTTCACGAGCTGGCCGATGATCTCGCCGTACACCCGGATCTCGTACTGCGCGTGCGCATCGATGCGCAGGCTCAGGAAGTGCAGCAGGTTGTGCAGATCGACCTTCCAGTACCACTGCGTGTAGTACGAGAGGTTCAGGTTCACGCGGGCCAGCTCCCGGGCCACCTGGGGGGCGTCGGCGTCCACAGGCTCGCCGTCGCCGTGGTCGTTGAGCAGGGCCTCGTAGGTGGCGTACGACGAGAGCGCATCACGCTGGAGCATCTCGCGCACGGCGGTCGCCTGCTCGACGGAGAGCGCATCGCCGCGGCCTTGGCGGTTCGAGGAGGACTGCGCCGCGACCTTGTCGAGGTCGGGCAGGTAGAACTCCTTGTCGAGGATCGAGTAGCGGGCGCTGTACTCGTTGACGTTGGCCGTGCGGTGCCGGATCCACTGCCGGGCCACGAAGATGGGGAGCTTCACGTGCAGCTTCAGCTCGCACATCTCCAGCGGGGTGGTGTGGCGATGGCGCAGCAGGTACCGAATCAGCCCGCGGTCGTTGTTGACCGACTTGGTGCCGCGCCCGTACGAAACACGGGCGGCCTGCACCACGGCAGCGTCGTCGCCCATGTAGTCGATCACCCGCACGAAGCCGTGGTCGAGCACCGGGTGGAGCTTGTAGAGCTCGGCCTCCAGTGCGGGCACGGTGGGCCGGCGGGTGGGCACCGGGGGCACGTCGAGCAGCTCCTGGAGCTGCGCTAGGCGATCATCGGACATGGGGGCCTCGCGACAGGTGCGCCCGTAAGCGGTTCAGCCCCCTCCGTCAGCGCACGGCGACCACGGAGCCAAAGGCGGGCGTGTCGGGGTCAGGTCGCACCCATGGCGCGAGCGCTGCAACCCATCCGTTGGGGTCGGCCACGACGAGCTCGTAGCGGTATCGGCCGGGCTTCACGTCGTCTTCATCCACCTGCCCTTCGAGCACCAGACGTCCGGGACCTGTGCAGCGGGCGGACGTGAGCGTGGCGCGGCAGCCCTCATAGAGGTGGAGCAACAGCCCCAGGTCCGACACCAGCACGACCGCCGCTTCGGACTGCACGAGGTCGCCACGCGCTGCATGCGATGGCCCTGGTGCTAAGCTCAGGAAGCCGTGGGTGCGAAACAAGACCACCCGAAGGTCCACCGCGAACACCTCGCGCACGACGGCCTCACGGGGGATCAGCGCGCGGCCTCGGCGTCGACGCCAGAGCCCAAAGGCCTTGACGAACGCGAAGCCACCGAACAGGACGAGGAGCACGCCGAGCACGGTCATCATGCTTCGGCCATCGCCCGGCCCGTGCGGGCCGTCCAGATCTGGAGTTGAACGTGTCCCGTCCCAGCGAACCCTTGTTGAGGTGGCTGCGGGAACGCGTCGCGCAAGAAGGTCACACCACGGCCTCGCTTGCGGAGGCGCTCCAGCGTTCTCGTGGCGACGTGCGGCGCTTGCTCACCGGCGAGGAGCCGCTGTTGGTCGACGACCTCGTGCGGCTCGGCGATCTGCTGCACCTCGACGCCGCGTCGCTGGGCCTTCCTGCTGCGCACGAGCCAAGCCCCACCGAGGAGCTGCTCGACGGCAAGCCCGAGGCCGCGATCTGGCGCAACCAGCCCAAGGCCTTGGTGCAGGTGGCCTTCGATCTGGGCATCGACGTGCTGTTCGTGGTGAACGCCGACGCGCTGCGTGGCACGTGGGAAGGACCCGACAGCGTGCTCGATGCGCACGAAGGCGACGGCCTGCCCATTCGTCTGGACGCGGCCTACCACCGGTTCATGGACCCCGTGCTCGACGAGGACGCGCTGCGCGTGACGCTCTCGTTCGACACGCTCTACCGCTGCGTGCTGCCGTGGTCGGCCTTCGGGCGGGTGGTGTTCTTCCCCCTGGCCCCCGAAGCGCCGGCACCGCCACCCGTGGTGCGGCCCACGCTCCGCTTGGTCACCTGATCGCGAAGGCGATCAGGGGATCTTGGCGCGAGCGATCAGTGCGCCTTGATGCGGTCTTCGATCTCCTTGAGGAGCTGACCGGCGGGGCCTGTGCGGTGGCTGCGAATGCAGCGCTTGTAGGCCTTCCACAGCTCCGAGAGCAGGGGATCGTCGACCATGCGGTGCTCGTCGAGCTGAGTGTCGTGCACGGGCAGATCGGATCCGGAGATCGACCGCCGAGAGTGCAGGCTCTTGAGCGCGATCAGGAAGAGATCTTCTGCGCCCTCGTGGCGCCGACGACGCAGCTCCACAAACGCGTGCCACAGCACGCTCTCCGGCATGGCCTCACCGCCACGCGATGCACTGATGCGCAGGGTGCGCACCAGATCTCGCGAGCTCATTGCATCATCGACCAAGGATTCCATGGCCATGGGGACCCCTCCCTTTTGACGGCCCAGCCGATGTCGTCCATCGACACACAGGCAAGACCTCCGGCAGGGTACCACAGGCCCCGTTTCGGAAAGACCGAACGCATCGCTGGGGAAAGTCCGGTAAAGCGGACCCGGAGATTCACGTGGAAACGATGCTTTTGCGCCGATGAATCAGCGCCATGACGAACCCTTGACTTCTCCGATGATTGTCCGGTCGGCGCGTGGCGGGGCACGGGTGGGATCGGCTACCTCGGTGGGTGCTGGGGAGGCCGCTTGAACCTGTGGCATGTCGGCCTGCTCGTGCTGATCTCGGCCTGTGCTGCGCTCCCGCCTCGGGGAGAAGCCGTGGCCGATTTCGCTGTGGAACCACCGCCTTGGGTCTGGCGGGTGGACGCGGATGCGACCGAGGTGGAGCTACGTGCGGTGGTGGTGGCCGGATCGGCGCGAGATCCGTCTGGGCGTGAGGGACTGGCAGCGCTCTCTGCGGCGGTGGTGCGTGTGGATGCCGATGTCACCGTCGAGGTCGGCAGGGACTTGGTGGAGATCGGGCTTCGGTGCCCTGCCGTCGACCGGGTGGCGTGCGGGCAGCGGTTCATCGCCGCGCTGTCCGTGGTGCCCGACGAGTCCGCCCGCGCCGCCGGGATCGCTTGGCTCGCCGAGGCTCCGCCCAATCCCACCCAGTGGCTGTGGCGATCGGTCTACGAGGGTCACCCGTATGGGCAGGTGCCCGCTGGCCGCGCCGAGATCTGGCCGCTGCTGACTGTTGATGAGGTGACCACGTTCCGCGCCCGGTGGTGGACGCGGATGCAGACGCAGCTCGGCGCCTACGGTGCCTGGACCGCCGAGGAGCAGCGCGCGCTCGAGGACGCATCGCGTGCGCTCTCGTCCTGGCCCGTGCCCGACCACCCGCTGATGCGCCCGGTGCCGGTGCGCCAGACGCGCCTGCTTCGTGTGGTGACGGGGGAGGCGGGCTCGACCACGACCGCACATGCCGGGCTTGCTCTGGGCACGCCGATCGAGCCAGGGGAGGCCGTGGCGCTGGCCCTCGGGCTGGCTGCGCTGGGACCGCTCGGCGGGGAAGGCGGGTGGCTGCCGGGGTCGTATCCGCTCGCGGGCGTGGCACCGCTCAGCGCCGAGCCCACGCTGCGTCACCCGATGGTGGCGCTGGAGCACTGGGTGGCCACGCCGGACGCGCTGAGTGAGCGCCTCGCGGCGTTGGGTGGGGCCGTGCTGGGGGAGCAGAGCGTGGCGCGGGTGAATGCTGCGCGGGCCGCGTGGCTCGCGGAGCTGAACGGGATGGAAGAGGCCACGCCGAGCGCGCTCATCGCCAGCTTGCGTGCACGATCCCTCGGGGTCGATCCGGTCGCGCTGAAGGGCCACCTTGAGGGCGTGTCGGTGGCGGGGGTGGAGCGGGCGCTGCGCATCCACCTCGTGCCCGAGCGCCTGCACGTGGTGGTGGTCGGGCCACAGGCGGCCGATTGGCACCTTCCGCCACGCACCGACGGCCTGGCCGTGGACGAGCGAACGCTCACGCTGCCGTGAACCCATCCAGGAGCAGGCCCGGGGCGTCCACGTGCCCGATGCGGTCGGTGTCCGACATCACGGCGGCCACACCGGCCAGCAGGTCGATGAGCTGACCGCGGAGGCGCACGTGGCGCGCGCTGCCCTGCACCTCGTGTCCAAGGTGCACGACGCCGTGCACGACGACGTCGATCGTGCCGGTGAGCGAGTCCTGGTCGGAGAGATCGGGGAGGGCATCCACCTCCAGCACCGGCACCACCTGCTCGCCCAGCCACGCGTTGATCGAGCGCGTGCCCTGGTGCAGCAAGAGGTTGGCAGCGCGGAGGCCCCCTTCCACAGCATGACCGGTGGGACGCTCGCCGCGCTGACGTGCGGTCTCCAGGTCGAGGTAACGACCCACCACCCGGCCTTCGGCCAGCAGGGTGAGCGGACGAGGGGCCGTGCCGCGATCATCGAACGCGCGGGTGCGTTCACCGCCGGGCACCGACGCGTCATCGACGAGGTGGAGCTTACGGCTCAGGAGGTCGTGCTCGATGGCGCGGGAGAGCGCGGTCTGTCGCTTCGCGAGCATCGGGTGCACAAGCTGCTTGGCGATCCAGTCGATCAGGATCGCCGACGAACGCGGCGGCAGCAGCACGCGCACCGGACCGGTGAGCACAACCGCCTCGCCGGCCAACGCGGTGGCGCGCTGCGCGAGCGTGGTGCCGATGGGCAGGCAGGCCACGGACGCGAACACGCAGCCGGCGACACGCTCGTGAAGCTCGATGGCTCCCGCCCCCGTGCCCAGCGTGACGGTGCCGCTGGCTTCGTAGAGGGTGGACTGCGCCTCCAGGAACACGCCGGTGCTGGTGGCGAGACGCCGCTGAATGCGCGCCTCCCTGTAGCTGAGCGTGCCCACCGTTGCGGGTCCGCGGGCCGCTGCGCGCGCGTTGGTCTGGAAGATCTCCAGGCGATCTTCGTCGGTGAGCTGGTCGTGCCGGGGGTCATCCGTGCCCTGACCGCGGGGCAGCGGCTCCGGACGCCGCTGGGGGCCTGCTTCGGCCACCGAAGGGGCGGACTCGGCGGCGGCCTTCGCTTCCAGGATCGTCTGCGAAAGGGCCGTGGTGGGGCCCGAGGCCCACCCGATGCGGCCCTTGGGCAAGAAGGCGCGCACGCTCACCACGCTGGCGTGGTCGGGCCGACGCACGGGGACCTCGCTGGCGGTTGCCGTCAGCTCCAGGCCGGTGCGCTCTGTGGCCAACAGCTCCAGGCCGACGAGCCCGTGGGCTGCAGGGTCGCCGGCGACCTTCGCGAGGTCCTTGAGGGAAGGGATCATCCGGCCTCCACGGTGATCGCCGTGCTCATGTCGATGCGCAGGCTGTTGTCTTCGATGACCTGAAACAGCTCGAAGTTGATGTCGTCGTCGCCGGAGTCGCCGGCTTCCGTGGTGGCGCGCATCGTGTAGTCGGTGAACAGGAGGTTGCAGTTGGGGAACCACACGAGCCCTGTGGCGTTGAGGGTGAAGCGACCATCGCCTCCCGTGGTGGTGGCACCGAAGCGGGCAATCGGAGCCGCGGCCACATCGAGGAGGGCCACCTCGGCACCCGCAAGCGCGGCCGATGCTTCGTTGGTGACGAGGCCCGTGACCGTGACGTCGATCGTGATCGGGTCGTCACACTCGATCGTCTCGTTGGTGTCGGGGTCGCGATCGGGGATCACCTCCCCGGTGCACGCACCCACCCCGATCATTCCCAACCACCACCGCTTCACGTTGCCTCCGCGCTCGCGACCGACGTTAGCGCGTAGGGCGGCACCTCGCGACACGCCGGGACCCGCATTTCCGTGGCGGAGGATCGACCCCTCGTTACGCACCCCTCCCATGATGACCAGCGGGAGCCCCGGTGAGCGCAGAGACTGAGCGATCCAAGCAGCAGCGCAGGGTGCAGAGCGAGCTCCACC
This sequence comes from uncultured Enterobacteriaceae bacterium, assembly GCA_964396405.1. Taxonomy (GTDB): domain Bacteria; phylum Myxococcota_A; class UBA796; order UBA796; genus JACKEO01. The sequence continues at coordinate 10,799 of CAYNFK010000075.1, read as the reverse complement.
GGTGGACCCTGGCCGACGACATCGACGGTGCCACCTTCCACGCGTTCGTGAAGGCCGTGCTGGACCGGGTGCGGGGTCCGTTTCTGGGCGAACACCCCCCGCGCGTCGTGCTGCGGGCGCTGCAGACGGCGTTCGAGTTCCTGTCGCAGCGCGCCGGGCATGCGCCCCGCGCCGTGGTGCATCCCTCGCCGCGTGGACGAGGCGCGCTGCTGATGACCCTGGTCGACGACCAGCCCTTCCTGGTGGACTCCGTGCGCTTGGCCGTTCGGCGCAGCGGCGCTGAGTGGTGGAGTGGCCTCAATGTGGTGCTGCCGGTCGTGCGGGATGAGCAGGGCCTGCTGGTGGGCTTCGACGAGGAGCGCGGGCATCGAGAGTCGCTGATCCTGGTGGAGTCGAGCGCCGGAAGCCTGCTCGACGACGTGCCGGCCACCTGCAGAACCTTGGAACAGGTGCTCACACTCGCCCAGGTCACGGTGCGAGACTTCGTGCCGATGGTGGCTGTGCTGAAGGCCGCTGCGGAACAGGCGGCGGCCCGAGCCGAAGCGTCCACCGGCGACGCCTTTCGGTGGACCGAGACCGCCGAGTTCGTCCGGTGGCTGCTTCAAGACAACTTCGTGTTCATGGGCGTGGTCGCAGCCTCCACCACGCTCGGCATCAACACGGTTCCGGGCGCGCACTGCGGGACCACAGAGGGGGCGTGGCCGCTCCCGCACCCGCCGGGCACCGTCGGGGTCCGGAAGTCCTCCGCCGACGCGCCGATCCACCGGGACGGGAGGCTCGACGAGATCCGCATCGACCTGTCCGAGGCCGGTGACGGCTCCGACGCCGTCTGGGTGCGCGGGCTCTTCACCTACAAGGGCGTCACCCAGCCCCTGCGCAATGTCCCCATCCTGCGGGGCGTGCTGCAGAGTGTGCTGCAGAGCCAAGGCGCCGTGAAGGGCACCTTCCGCTACAAGGGCATCGCCAACGTCTTCGACAGCCTGCCCACCGAGCAGGTGTTTGCTGCGCCGGCGTCCGCCATCGCCACGATGATCGAGCACGTGCTCGACGCCGACACCGCAGAAGAGGTCGGTGTGAGCGTGCTGCGCATCCGCGACGGCTCGATGTTCGTGCTGGTGTCGATGCCGCGAGGGGCCTACGCCGAAGACACGCGCCGCGAGGTGGAGCGGGACCTGGTGGGTACCCTGCAGCCCACGCGCTTCGACACCGGCCTGTTTGTGGGCCGGTTCGAGACCATCCTGCTGCACTACCACCTCTCGGGGCAGGCCGACGTCACCGACGCCCAGCTCGACGCGCTCGCCGATCGCCTGCGCTCGCTGGCCACGCCGTGGGCCAGCCGTCTGTGGGACCGCCTGGAGGCGCTGCACGACATCGACGTGGCCGAGGAGCGGGTGGAGCAGTGGGGCCGGGCCTTCCCCGATGCTTACAAGCGCACCACGCCCGTGGAGCGGGCGATGAAGGACGTGGAGATCCTGGCCTCGCTCTCTGCCGAGGATCCTGTGGCGGCCGATATCTTCGTCGACGAGAGCGAACGCTCCGTGCTGCGGTTCTACCAGTACGACGACGTGGCGATCTCGCAGCTGCTGCCCGTGGTCGACCACTTCGGCATCAGCGTGCGGAGCTCGGATGCGGTGGAGGTGCAGGGGCCCGGCCACAACTACCACATCGACTCCTGCTACCTGGAGGTCGATCCGGCCCACGCGATCCAGCTCAACGCCCACAAGGAGCGCCTGCTGGAGGCTCTACCGGCCGTGCTCAACGGCTGGGTCGACGACGACCTGCTCAACGCGCTCGTGGTCACCGCGGGCCTGACCTGGCAAGAGGTCGACGTGGTGCGCGCCTTCGTGCGCTACCAGCGTCAGCTGCACGTGAGCGTGAGCCTCCCGCAGATGCAGGCGATCCTGCTGGCCTCGCCAGAGCGTGTCGCTGCGCTGGTGGCGCTGTTCAACGCCCGCTTCGATCCGGTCTGCGAAGGCGACCGGGCTCTTCGTGTGGCGGCCGCAGACGCCCACGCGCTCGACCAGCTCCGCTCGATCCACAGCAACGACCAAGATGTGGTCTTCGGAGGCATCTACAACCTGATCCACGCCGTGGTCCGCACCAACGCGTTCCGCGACGATCGCGTGCGGCACTACCTCTCGTTCAAGCTCGAGGCGGCCAAGGTGCGCGACATGAAGGGCGCGCGGCCGATGTTCGAGACCTACGTGCACGCCGTCGACGTGGAGGGCGTGCACCTTCGGTTCGGGCGCGTCGCGCGCGGCGGGCTGCGCTGGTCGGATCGGGCCGACTTCCGCACCGAGGTGCTGGCGCTCGTGTCCACCCAGCAGATCAAGAACGTGGTGATCGTGCCGGAAGGGGCGAAGGGGGGCTTCTACGTGCGCACCCCCGCCCGTCCCGAAGATCGACGCGCCCAGGCCGATCGGCTCTACGCGGTGTTTGTGCGGGCACTGCTCGATCTGGTCGACAACCAGGTGGATGGCCAGGTCGTGCCGCCTCCCCAGGTGGTGCGGCACGATGCGGATGACCCGTACCTGGTAGTGGCTGCCGACAAGGGCACGGCCCACCTCTCCGACACGGCCAACGGCCTGAGTGCACAGTACGGCTTCTGGCTGGGCGACGCGTTCGCGAGCGGCGGCTCCCAGGGCTACGATCACAAGGTCGTTGGCATCACAGCCCGCGGGGCTTGGGTGCTGGTGCGCCGGCACTTCGCCGAGCTGGGCACGGATCCCATGACCGAGCCCTTCACCTGTGCGGGCATCGGTGATCTTGGCGGCGACGTGTTCGGCAACGGGCTCCTCGAGTCCAAGCAGACCCTGCTGGTGGCAGCGTTCAACCACCAGCACGTGTTCCTCGATCCCACCCCTGATGCTGCGCGGACCTGGGTGGAGCGCAAGCGCCTGTTCGACCTGGGCGGGCGCGCCGGCGGCTGGGATCACTACGACACGAGCTTGCTCTCCGAGGGTGGCGGCATCTTCGACCGCTCGGCACGCAGCATCCCGCTCTCCAGCCAGGTGCGCGCGTTGCTCGGTCTGGACGTGCCCGAGGCTGGCCCGGAGGAGGTGGTGCGCGCGATCCTGCGCCTCGACGTCGACCTGCTGTGGTCCGGCGGCATCGGCACCTACGTGAAGGCCACCCACGAGACGCACGCCGACGTCGACGACCGCAGCAACGATCGTTTTCGAGTGGACGCCACCGAGCTGCGCTGCCGGGTGGTGGGCGAGGGCGCGAACCTCTCGTTCACCCAGGCCGGGCGGGTGGAGGCGGCGCTGCGCGGTGTCCGCCTCAATGCCGACTTCGTCGACAACTCCGGCGGCGTCGATCTCTCCGATCACGAGGTCAACCTCAAGATCCTCCTGCAGCGTCCGGTCGCCCGCGGGGAGCTTCCCGAAGCCGAGCGCAACGCGCTGCTGGCGCAGATGACCGACGAGGTGGCCGAGCTGGTGCTGCGCGACAACGACGCCCAGGGGCGCCAGATCTCGCGCGACCACGTGCGGGCCGAAGAAGACGTGTTCCCGTTCGGTCGGGCGATCGCGTTTGTGGAGCGGGCGTTTACGGTGTCGCGGGCTTCCCTTGGGCTGCCCACCGACGCCGAGCTGACGCAGCGTGCTGCGTCGGGCGTGGGCCTCACGAGGCCGGAGCTGGCGATGTTGTCGGCGTGGGTGAAGCGCTGGGTCTACAGCGAGCTGGCGGCGAGTGGAAAGGAGCGCGCCATCGACCCGGGCCACACGCTCCTGCGCACCTACTTCCCGGCTGCGATCCAGGAGCGTTTCCTCGCCGACATCGACGGCCATCCTCTGGCCAGTGAGATCGCGATGACGGTGGCGACGACCCGGATCGTGGGCGACGCGGGCGCGGCGTTCTTGCCGCTGGTGGTGGAGACCACGGGTCGCACGGTCGCCGAGGTGGCCGAGGCTTACCTCAAGGCGCAGGGCCTGGCGCGGTCGGCCGCTGTGCGCACCGCGCTGGAGCAGCAGCGTGCCACGGTGGGGATGCGAGCGCTCTCGCGGGCGTGGGTCCGCATGGATCGCGGGTGTCGGTCGGTGGTGTGGTACTGGCTGGCTCCGGGAGGTCGCGCCCCCAACGATGACGAGCTCGCGCAGATGCAGGCCGCGGTCGACGAGGTCATGCTGCTGGATGCGGCCGAGGTGCACGCCCGCAACCTGGCGTCGGTGGCAGAGATGCGTGCCGATGGCATCCCTGAGCCGGTGGCTCAGCTCGTCGTGCGCGCGAACTACCTCGACGAGGCGCTGATGGCGTGGTGGCTGTCGCAGCGCACCGGAACGAGCCTGCGGGCCGCTGCGATCACGCACATCGCTGCGCTCCGTGCCAGCCGCTTGGGCGAGGTGCTCGAGCGGCTGCGCGCGCGGCCTGCGTCGGGTCGTTGGGAGCCCATCGCCGCACAGGTGATGGCCAACCGAATCGGCCGCTTGGCACGTCAGCAGTTGCTCCGCATCGGGGTGCAAGAGCCCGCCGACTCGGTCGATCGGCTGGAGCCGTTCCTTCGCGAGGGCATGCTGGCACCCGTGCGCGCGCAGGTCGACATGCTGCTTGCGGATGGCGCCGACCTCGATGTCGCCACGCTCACGGTGCTCGAAGAGCGCCTCGATGGGGCCATCCGTCGCCTCAAGCCCCACAAGACCGCGTGACACGCTGGATTCTCGTCCGGCACGGGCAGTCGGTGGCCAACGCCGAGGGCTGGATGTCGGGCCATGTGGACGTGCCGCTCACCGAAGCGGGAGCGGCCCAAGCGAGGGCGCTTCAGGCGCCGCTGGCGCGCCAGCGCATCGTGCGGGTGGTGAGCTCCGACCTGCGTCGTGCGGCCGACACCGCGCACCTGGCGCTCGGCGAGCGCGGCCATGGCTTGCGCGAGTACGCTGCCTTGCGGGAGCGCGATCTGGGCGACTGGACCCGCCGTCCCATCACGTGGCTGGAGGCCACGGGCGCGCGGGATCAGCTCGATCGCCTCGACGGTCGACCTCCGGGGGGTGAGTCCCTGCGCGAGGTGGCGGACCGGGCCGCCGAGCTGCTCGCTGGCATCGACGACGGACGCCCCACCCTGGTGGCGGCGCACGGCGGGCTGATTCGCGCCCTCGTGTCGTACCTCGAGTCCGAGCAAGACGACCCGACGGTGGCGCGGCGCTACGTTCCGAACGCGGCCCCGATCGTGCGCGACCTGCCGATCGGCGCGTGGGAGCGCGTCCTCGAGCGCACCCGACGTTAGGACGGCGCGCACGGAGTCTCCATGACCGACATGCCCCGGGTGGATCCCGACCGCACCCGCACCGAGATGACGTGGATCGTGATGCCCAGCCAGGCGAACGCCCTGGGCACCGTGTTCGGCGGTCAGGTGATGGCGTGGGTCGACGTGTGCGCGGCCGTGGCCGCTCAGCGCTACGCCCGCTGCGATGTGGTCACCGCCTCGATGGACCAGCTCACCTTCGAAGGTCCGATGCGCCAGGGCGACGTGGTGGTGGTGGAGGGCATGGTGAACTGGGCTGGGCGCACGTCGATGGAGGTGGGGGTGAGGGTGCAGCGGGAAGATCCCCACACCGGCCGTCGCTTCTCCACCACCACGGCGTACCTCACGTTCGTGGCGGTCGATCGGCATGGTCGCCCCACCGAGGTGCCAGGCATCGACCTGAAGACCGACGAGCACCGTCGGCGCTTCGCCGAGGCCGAGGGTCGGCGGGCTGCACGCCTGGCGTGGAAGCAGGAGCTGCACGTGCGGCGCGGCGGGGAAAGCCGATGAGGATCGTGCTGGCATCGGGCTCGCCGAGACGTCGCGAGCTGCTCACCTGGGCGGGCTTCGAGCCGGTGGTGCGGCCCACCGGGGTTCCCGAGGTGCGCGCGCACGATGAGGCACCCGTGGCCTACGCTCGTCGCCTCGCGCAGCACAAGGCTGAGGCCGCCGATGCAAGCGCTGACGAGGTCGTGCTGGCCGCCGACACCGTGGTGCACCGCAACGGCCTCACCTACGACAAGCCTGTGGACCGCGCCGAGGCCATGCGGCACCTTCGCGCCCTGCAGGGGCAGGCGCACGTCGTGACCACCGCGGTCGCCATTCGCCGCGGCGGCACGATGGAGGTGTTCAGCGTCGACACGGAGGTGAGCCTGCGGGCGCTCAGCGCCGACGAGATCGCAGCGTACGTGGCCACGGGGGAGGCCGACGACAAAGCGGGCGCGTATGCGATCCAAGGAAGGGGCGGGGTGTTCGTGGGACGCGTGGTCGGGAGCTGGACCAACGTGATGGGCCTGCCGATCGATGAGGTGGTGGCAAGCTTGCGGGGTTCGACGTGATCGCGGATCGCCTCGTGGAGGTCCGCGCCCGCATTCGTCGAGCAGCGCGTGAGGCCGGGCGAGATCCCGCATCCGTCCACCTCGTGGCGGTGAGCAAGACCTTCCCCGTGGAGGCGGTGCAGGAGGCCGTTCAGGCCGGTCAGGTCGACCTCGGCGAGAACTACGCCCAGGAGCTCTCCGAGAAGGCCGGCGCGGTGGTGGGTGCCGTGCGCTGGCACTTCCTGGGTCGCCTGCAGTCCAACAAGGTGAAGCTCATCGTGCCGCACGCGCACCGCATCCACGCGCTGTGCGAGGTGCACCACGCGGAGGCGCTCGCGCAGCGGGCGCCGAACGGCGTGGATGCGCTGGTCCATGTCGACATCGGGCGCGAGCCCAGCAAGGGCGGGGTCGTGGCCGAGGATCTCGCAGAGCGCGTGCGTGCGCTCGCCGCGGTGCGGGGCGTTCGTCTGCGCGGCCTGATGTGTTTGCCTCCGGTGGTCGAAGATCCGGAAGACGCAGCCCCCTACTTCGCCGAGACGGCCCACCTGCTCACGCGCTGCCGGGCCGATGGCTTTGCCATGGACGAGCTCTCCATGGGCATGAGCCACGACTTCGAGGTGGCCGTGCGCCACGGTGCCACCTGGGTGCGGGTGGGCACCGCGATCTTCGGGCGGCGCTAGGGCGCGGGCGTCCCCACCCGGTCGCGCAGCCAGGCGGTGAACGCGGCACGGTCGGGGTCGGCGAGCGCGTGGTCGACGACGGCCTTGAGGTAACCATCGAGGGTGCCGGTGTCCCAGTGCGGGGCTCGCACCACCGAGGCCCGAAGTCGACCCGCCCGCGCCTCGTGCAGCATGGCCTCCATGGGCCAGAACTCACCCACCGACGACGCAGCCCGCGCGGCCCAGCTCGCCTCCAGCGCGCGGAAGAACGAGGGCGTGTAGAGGAAGCGCCCCAGGCTCACCAGCGAGGACGGGGCCGTGCCGGGTGCGGGTTTCTCCACCACGCCCTTCACCACGAGACCGTGCGCGTCGGAGGTGACGTCGAGCACGCCGTAAGCGGACACGTCGGCCGCGCCCTTGTCGTGCGCCGCCAGCACCGAGGCCCCGGTGACGCTGTGCAGGTCGATCAGCGCGCGACTGGGGTTCGGTCCTGGGAAGAGGGGGGCCAGTCCGAACAGGTCGTCGGGAAAGGCCACCAGCACGGGGTCGGATCCGGCGAAGTCGCGCGCGAGCCGCAGGGCGTCCCCGGTGCCGCCCATGGTGGCCTGGTGCACGAACTGAACGGCGATGGCGGGAGGTGCCACACGGGCCTGCTCGGCCGCCGAACGCCCCGCGAACGCAGCCTCCAGCACCGGGTCGTGGGCGAAGTAGGCCTCCAGCGACGGCTTGCGTGCCGATCCGATCACCAGCAGCTCGGTGACACCCGCGTCGACGAGCTCATCAACCACCAAGGCCAGCGCAGGCCGGGACCCAATGGGCAGCAGCTCTTTCGGCACCGTGCGGGTGACCGGCAGGAGCCTCGTGCCGAAGCCCGCTGCGAGGATGACGCCCTTGGCCATGCTGCCTCCGGGCGTGGCGTATCGCGGACGTGCCACCGGGGACCGGCTACGGTTGGGCATGGAGGTGGCGCTTGAAGTGGGCAGCTGTGGCCGGAGCCAGCGGCGTCGCGCTCGGCGCTTTCGGGGCGCACGGGCTCGCGAAGGTGGTCACCGACGCCCACCTCCTGGAGGTCTGGGACACCGGCGCCCGCTACCACTTGATCCATGCGCTCGCGCTGGGACTGGCGGCGCTGCATCCCGCTCGACCCGTGTGGGCGCAGCGCGCCTTCGGGCTTGGCATCGCCCTCTTCTCGGGCTCTCTCTACCTGATGGCCCTCACCGGCATGCGGTGGCTGGGTGCCATCACGCCGTTGGGCGGAGTGGCGTTCATCTTGGGGTGGGTGGCGCTTGGCGCTGCGCCCACATCCGGCCGCCCATCTCCGCCAACGTAGCGGAGCGCGCAGGCTCAGCGGCCCCGGCGGGCCTCAATCTCGGCATGGCGCTGGCGGATGGTCTCGCAGACCTCCTTCTGGCGCTCAAGGTTCTCGGCGCCGAAGCCCTTGAACATGCTGAACCCACCGTTGTTGCGCACGGTGTTTCCGATGTCTTCCATGTTGCACGGATCGTTGGGCTCGCCGCCACCGCCGCCGCCACCGCCACCGCCGCCGCGCCCGCCGCTCGATCCCGAAGGACCGGAGGACCAGGCCGACACGCCCGCCGTGGGCGACTTCACGGCGCGCAGCTCACGGGAGGAGCGATGGTTGGGTTCCAGCGGACTGGCCGTCTCACCTGAGGGCGAGAGCACCACGAACAGCACCACACTCAGCACTCCTGCAAGAAGTACCGAGCCATGCAGCACTTTCGAGCCGGTGGTCATCGCCATGGGTGGAACCTTTTCGTAGGGAACGGCGCACCGCCCCCCCGAGTACGCCTACTCTAACTCGTATTTCGAACATCGGAGCGGGAGAGTTTGGCTGAAGTGCAGTTTTGGACTTTCCTATACCTTTCATCAGGGTTGCGGACTTAGCGCAATCCAACGGGGCAGCCATCGGTCCGTACCGCCTGGAAGCGTGTGGTCACCCCCTTGTACCAAGTCGATCCAGCGTACCGAGGACCCTGCTGCGCGCGAGACCGTACATGCGATCCAGCGGCCGTCCGGCGAGTACGCGGGGTGGTCCTCCGTGCCTTCGGTAGCGAGGTGGGTGATCACCCGACCCGAGCTGAGTTGGACGACGGCGAGATCCTGCCCACGGGGCGGGGTGCTCACGATGAGGGCCAGGGTCTCGCCCGTAGGCGCCCACACGAGGTCGGTGTGTTCTCCGATCCAGGTGCCGGGCACGGGGCGAGCATCGGTGCCGTCCGCGTCCATGATCCACGCGCGCAGTGGGCCGGAGCGCGTCGAGAGCCAGGCGATCTGGGTGCCGTCCGGTGACACCCTGGGCTGCAGATCCTCCTCCGGGCCTGTGGCGAGCGGGGTGAGGGTGCCGGTGTGGAGGTCCTGTCGGAAGAGGTCGGCCTGCCCCAGACGGCTCGATGCGAAGGCGATCCAGCGACCGTCGGGTCCCCAGAAGGGATCGAAGCTGCCGAACGGGGCCTCGGTGACGCGCACCAGCCCGCCGTCCGCATCGGCGATCCACAGGTCGGGGTCTCCACCGGTGCTCGAGCGCTCGTGCGCCAGTCGGCGACCCTGCTGCGACCACGCCGGTGCCCGCACCCGGGCCGCCGCGGGCCCCCACGGCGAGAAGTTGCCCAACCGGGTGTCGAGCACCCACAGGCGCTCTTGGTGAATGTCTTCAGGTCCCACGGTCTGGATCATCGAGAGCCAGCGGCCCGTGGGATCGGAAGGCCCGGGGTAGACCGCCCCAGCGGGGCCGGGCACGGGGATCGCGTCACGGTCGGGGTGGTTGGGGTCCACCTTCACAGGACGAGGGCCCTCTGCGCCGTCCTGGGCCACCACCAGATCCCAGGGCACCGTCTGCGCAGGGGGCGTGCTGAAGCACCCGGTCAGCACGAGCACCCATCCCGCCACGCTTCCCCCCAGGTGCTCCCATGATTAGCTTGATGGGACACGCTCGGGAGGATCCCTGGACACCCTGTTCGGCAACACCACGGGACTCGCTACCGCCGAGAACCGCGCCCTGCGCTCGCTCTACCGCCGCACCGTGCGTCCCGACGAGTTCCTCTCCCCTGCGCTCGCCCGTGAGCTCACCGCGATCTCCCGTCGCCTGTCGCGGCGGGTGGGGCTGCTGATCGACCGGCAGGGTCGTGTGGGTCACGTCGTCATCGGCGATGCCCACCGCGTCTACCTTCCCGACCTCGGACCCCGCCGTGCGGGTGCCGGTCGGCTGCGGGGTGTGCGGCTGGTGCTCAGCACGCTCCGCCCCGACGGCATCACGGAAGAAGACCTCACCGACCTTGTGCTGCTGCAGCTCGACGCCGTGCTCGTGGTCCAGGCGCTCGGCGATGGCGAGCCCGGCGCTGTGCAGGTCGCGCACCTGCTCCCGCCCGAGGCCGACCAGCCTTGGCAGGTGGAGCGTCGTCGTGACGTCTACGGCTGGTCCGACAGCTTTCGTGCGTTCATCGACGATGTCGAGAGCCAGTTCACGCGTGTGGGTCGCCTCCGGGAGCAGGTGGTCGGAGAGGCCGCCATCGTCCTCGGGCTCACGCTCGGCAACCCCCGCAAAGCACGGCGCGGGCTCGATGAGCTCGAGCGTCTGGCCGCCACCGCGGGCTTTCGGGTGGTCGACCGCGTGCTCCAGAACCGCGCACAGATCGACGGTCGCACGGTGGTGGGGTCCGGCAAGCTCGAAGAGCTGCTCCTCCACGCGATGCACCTCGGGGCCACCACGCTCCTCTTCGATCGTGAGCTGTCGCCTTCGCAGCTGCGCAACATCGCCGAACAGACCGAGCTCAAGGTGCTCGATCGCACCCAGCTGATCCTCGACATCTTCGCCCAGCACGCCACCTCGCGGGAGGGCAAGCTCCA
>CAYNFK010000074.1:0-22115 GCA_964396405.1 uncultured Enterobacteriaceae bacterium | reverse complement strand
CGATGCGAGCAACACGGGTGCCAGTCTGCGGGGGGAAGGTCCGTACGCACGACGAATACGCCCCGCACGCTGCCGCCGCGGTCGCCCGTGTCGCCAAGGTGGACGTGGGTGGCACCTTGTTTTCCTGGGTCTGGCCCGCGGCGTAACAAGTGTTACGCTAGCACATCACCCGTCACGCACGACGAGCCATGCGCCCCCACGACGCCGCCCACAGCGCGATCATCGAGCCCAACGACGGCTCGCACCTGTCCACGCGCTACCGCCTGATGGACGCGGCGGCGCGGCTGATGGCGCACCAGGGCTACGTGGGCACCTCGGTGCGGGCGATCGCCTCGCGCGCTGGCGTCACCACGGGCGCGATCTATGCGCACTTTCCAGGCGGAAAGGAGGAGCTGTTCCTGGCGATCCTCTCGGCCGTGGGCAGCGAGGTGCAGCGCCACGTGGGGGAGGCCCTCATCGCCGCCGCCGATCCCGTGGATCTGATCGTGCGGCAGGCCGGCGCGCTGTGGGACTTCTTCGAGCGGTACCCCAGCTTTGCGGCGCTGCTCGTGCGTGAGAACGTGAGCGGGGCGCTCGGGGATCCGTCGCCCTTCGTGGAGCAGAACGCCGAGGCCATCCTGCAGCTCCGGGCGATGTTCACCTACGCGATGGCCGAGGGTCTGATGGCGCCGGTGAACGCGTCGTATGTGATGTTCTGGGTGACGACCACGTGCATGACCTTCCACGGTTGTGGTCCGCTGCGCGACACCGTGTGGACGCCCGAGGACATCGTCGGAGCCCGGCAGGCCTTCCTCTTGGAGCTGCGCCGCATGCTGACACCCACAGCGCCTGTGCGATCCCGCCAGGCGGACGGGAGCGTTCCATGATCTTTGTCCTTGTGTCGTCGCTCGTCACCATGACGCTCAGCGGCCTGCTCATGGCCGTGCTCGAGCGCGTGTACCGCGAGCCCGCCGGTCCGGTCCATCGGGTCGCCAAGCTCCCGGTCCGTCCTGTCGAAGAGGACGAGATGCGCAGGCTCTTTGCCATCAACAGCGTGCTGTCGGTGGTGCTGCTGCTGGGGACACCGATGGTGGCGTTCCCGTACCTGTTCCGCGAGGGACCGGTGAGCGTGCTGCAGGTCCTGCTCCAAGCGGGCGGCATCCTGCTGGCGTACGACCTGCTCTACTACGTGATGCACCGCACGCTGCACCACAAGCGGATCATGCGGTTCGTACACCGTGTGCACCACCTCGTGCGTGCGCCGTCGGCGCGGCAGAGCATGTATGTGCACCCGGTGGAGTTCGCGGCAGGCGTGCTGCTGCTCTTCGTGTGCGTGGGCTTGGTGGGCCTGGTGTGGCCGGTGCACGTGGTCGCTTACGCGGTGGCCCTGGTGCCGTTCCAGATTGTGAATGTGCTCATCCACGCCGGCGTGGCCTTCGAGCGGCTCCCGCTGCGGCTGCTGAACGGGTGGGCACACGGCCACCACGGTCACCATGGCGTCGACGTGAACCGCAACTTCGGTCAGTTCACGCCCGTGTGGGACATCCTGTTGGGGACGAAGACCCGATGAATCCCACGCCGCCTTCCTCCATCCCTTGCCATGAACCCGCCACCGGACGGCCGCTGGGTGAGGTGCCCGTCGACTCGCCCGAGGACGTGCGCGAGGCGATCACTGCCGCACGCCAAGCCCAGGTGGCGTGGGGCGCTGCATCCTTCGCCACCCGGCGGGCTGTGCTCACCCGCATCCTCGCGCATGTGATCGAGAACGCCGACGAGCTGTGTGAGGTCGTCTCCCGCGACAGCGGCAAGACGCTGCTGCACGCCATGTTCGGGGAGATCTGGCCGGTGGCGGAGAAGCTGCGCTGGACGATCCGAAACGGGGAGCGCCACCTGCGGCCCGAGCGCGTGTCGTCGGGACTCCTTGTGCACAAGCGCGCCCGCATCGAGTTCGTGCCGCTCGGCGTGATCGGCGTGATCTGCCCGTGGAACTACCCGCTGCAGAACATCCTCGGTCCCACGATCTCCGCCCTGATGGCCGGCAACGGCGTGGTGGTGAAAGCGAGCGAGTGGGTGGCGTGGTCCACGGCCCGCATCCAGCGCATCTTCGACGAGGCGCTGGAGGCCGAGGGCTTTGATCCGGCGCTCGTCCACGTGATCAACGGCTACGGCCCCACAGGTGCCGCGCTGGTGGAGGGCGGCGTGGACGCCGTGGTGTTCACGGGGTCGCGGGAGAATGGCCGGCGGGTGGTGCAGTCCAGCGCCAAGAACCTGGTGCCTGTGATCCTCGAGCTGGGCGGCAAGGACCCGCTGATCGTGTGCGACGACGCCCACCTGGAGCAGGCCGTGCACTCGGCGATGAACGGCGTGTTCATCAACGCCGGCCAGAACTGCCTGTCGTCCGAGCGCATCCTGGTCTTCGACGCCGTGTACGACGCGTTTGTGGCGCGGGTCACGGAGCTCGCGGGCCAGCTGGTGCAGGGCGACCCCCTCGGCGGCGGCCACGTGGATGTGGGCGCGATCGTGTCGCCGCACCAGCTCGACCTCATCGAGGCGCTCGTGGACGATGCCGTGGCGCGCGGTGCACGGGCGCTGGTGGGGGGCCATCGCGCGCTCCCCGAGCTCGGCCAGTACTTCGCCCCCACCGTGCTGGTGGACGTCACGCCCGAGATGCGGATCCTCAACGAAGAGACCTTCGGGCCCGTGATGGTGATCCAGCGAGCGCGCGACGAGGCCCACGCGATCGAGGTCGCCAACGCCACCGGTTTTGGCCTGTCGTCCACGGTGTTCACCACCGATGCGGAGCGCGCGCGGCGGATCGCCGGCCAGCTTGTCGCGGGCAGCACGCTGATCAACGACTTCGGCCTCACCTACATGGTGCAGGGCCTGCCCTTCGGTGGCGCGAAGGAGTCGGGCTACGGACGGCTGAACGGCCGTGAAGGGCTGCGCGCCTGCACCAACGTGAAGGCGGTGCTGGAAGACCGGCTCCCGCTGCACCAGCCCAACCGCCTGTTCCCGTCGCAGCCGGGCGACCTCGACGTGGCCCGGCAGGCCATCCGCACGATCTACAGCACCACGGTCTCCGGCAAGCTGTCCGGCGCGGTGGGGCTTGTCGGTGCCCTGCGGCGCAAGCCGTGATTCCCAGCGAGGCCGATGTTGTGGTGGTGGGCGGCGGCTCGTCCGGCTGCATCGTGGCGGCGGAGCTGGCGCGTGACCCCACCCTGCGGGTGGTGCTGCTGGAGCGAGGCGGTCCGGCCGAGGACAACCCCGAGACCCTGAGCGCCTCAGGCTACAAGGACGCGTTCGTGAACGACCGCGTGATCTGGACGCGCCACACGGTGCCGCAGGCGGCGCTGGGCGGTCGGCGGGTGTTCGCGGGCACCGGCACCGGCATCGGCGGCAGTGGTGGTGTCAACGGCATGGTCTACACCCGCGGGTGCCGCGAGGACTACGACGCGTGGCCCGCCGGCTGGCAGTGGGACGACGTGGTGCCCGACTTCGAGGCCGTGGAGGAGCGCCTGCGACCAGCGCCGCGACCGCCGACCGCGTGGACCGAGGCGTCGATCGCAGCCGCGGTGGCGAACGGGTTCCGGCGTGTGGTCGACCTCAACGCGGGCGGGCTCTCGGGCGTGTTCGGCTACGAGGCGATGAACCACGACGGCGTGGAACGACGCCACAGCTACGTGGGCTTCCTGCGTGAGGCGATGGCCACGTGCCCGAACCTCACGGTCCTCACGGGCGCTCACGCGCGGCGCGTGCACTTCACGGACGGGCGCGCGGCTGCGGTGGCGCTGCGTCACAGGGGCAAGGACCACGTCATCACGGTGCGGCGTGAGGTCGTGTTGTGCGGTGGTGCGCTGGAGACGCCGAAGCTCCTGCTGCTCTCGGGCGTGGGCCCGGCCGACGAGCTGCGCGCGCTCGGGATTCCTGTGGTGGCGGATGTTCCCGGCATCGGCCGGAACCTCCATGACCACCCCAACGTGATCTTGCTGTTTCGAGGCACCTCACAGGAGGTGGACTGCGCTCAGCCGCAGCTCTACGGCTTCCACCGGGTGAACGAGGCGCTTCCGTTGGCGCCTGGACAGCCCGACACCTGCTACGTGATGTACCCGGCCCGCTCGTCGTTTCGGCAGGCGGCGGAGCGCATGCTGCCTTCGGCGGTGCTGCCGGGGGCGCTGCTCGATGTGCCGTGGCTGAGCCGCTGGACGCGGCGCCTCGCGCGGTGGGTCTTCGGCTTGGGCCTGGTGCGGCGCCAGGTGGATCGGATGTGGGGCGTGGTGGTGATCCTCGGAAAGCCCCTGAGCCGTGGCCAGCTGCGCCTTCGCTCCTCCGATCCGGATGTGCCCGCCGACATCGATCCCGCCTACCTCACGGCAAGCGAGGACCGCGAGACGATGCAGCGCGGGCTCGAGCTCGCTTGCCGCCTGGCAGAGTCCAAGGCGCTTCGCCCCTGGTTCGGAGGGAAGCTGCTCCCGCTCACGTGGGGCTCCCTTGCGGGGCACGCGCGACGCCAGCTGATCACCACCTTCCACTTTGCGGGCACCTGCCGCATGGGGCACGACGCCGCAGCCCCTGTGGATCCGCAGCTGCGCCTCCGGGGCCTGTCGGGGGTGCGGGTGGCCGATGCCTCGGTGATTCCCCAGACGCCCGTGTCGGCGCTCAATGCACCGTCGATGATGATCGGCTGGCGCGCTGCGCGGCTGGTGCGCGAAGCCCTCGGGTCGAGCGGGCATGGAGGCTCGACACCTCACCCTTCACTCAGGCCGTGAGCCGGTAAGATCCGTTTTCAACATACGTGTGAGCCCTTGGAGGTCCCTTGACGAAGCCGATGCGAGCCCTGGTCACAGGAGGCTGCGGATTTGTGGGCCGCCACATCGCCGACGCCCTGGCCGATCGCGGTGACGTGGTCACGGCCCTCGACGTGGCGGGCAGGTCCTGGCGCGACGACGTGGCCGTGGTGCACGTGGATCTGCGGGATGCTGCCGCCACCGCCGCAGCGATCGCGGGACACGACGTGGTGTTCCACAGCGCGTCGATCGTGCACACCCGCCAGAACCGCTCCGACGACGTGTGGGCGGTGAACCTCGGCGGCACCCAGCACGTGCTCGCCGGGTGCCGCGCCGCCGGCGTCATGCGGCTTGTGTACGTCAGCTCCGCCTCGGTGGTCTACGAAGGTCGCGATCTGGAGGGCGGGGACGAGTCCTTGCCCTACACGCGCATCTCCCAGGCGGCCTACGCCGACAGCAAGGTGGCGGCTGAGAAGGAGGTCCTGGCAGCCAACGCGCCCGATCTGGCTACCTGCGCCATTCGCCCCCACGTGGTGTTCGGCCCCGGCGACACGCGGCTGCTCCCGGCCATTCTCCAGCGCGCACGGGAAGGCAAGCTCAAGCGCCAGGTCGGCCCGGGCACGCACCTCTCCGACTTCACCTACGTGACGAACCTCATCGACGCGCTCCTGGCAGCGGGGGATCGCCTGGCACCCGGGAGCCCGGTTGCGGGCCAGGCCTACTTCGTGACGAACGGCGAGCCGATGGCGTTCTTCGACTTCGTTCGCCGGGTGCTGCGCGCGCTCGACCTGCCGGAGCCCACAGGGCGGGTTCCCTACGCTGTGGCCTACGCGGTGGCGGCGGTTGCCGAGGCCTGGGACACGCTCAAGGGCGGCACCCTGGGAGCCGAAGACGGGCTCTCGCGGTTCGCCATCCGCTACCTCTGCACGCACCACTGGTTCCGCATCGACAAGGCGCGGCGTGATCTCGGCTACGAGCCCAAGGTCAGCATCGAAGGAGGGATCGCGCTCACGGTGGCGGCCCTCGCGGCGTCGGACGCGGCCCGGGCGTAGGTTCACCGGTAGCGAGGGGCGCGGAAGAGGTGATGCTCCTCGGCGCCCACCGCTAGGGGCGCTCGTCTTGCCGCGTGCGCGTGCGCTCGATCACCGCCTCCACCAGGTTGGTGCGGTCGTAGTGCCCGCCCGAGAAGATGTTCATCTGCACGTCCACGTCGAAGCGCTCGATCAGCTCGCCCGGGAAGTCGCCCGAGAACCCCAGGGCGTCCATGGCCTCAGCGAGGGAGCCATACGTCCCGAGCAAGGCCGCTTGTTCAAACTGGGACGCTGCAGCGCCCAGGTAGAAGAAGAAGTCGTTGTGCTGGAACACATCCGGCGTGCGGGTGGCGACGGTGGCCTCCAGCTTGGCGATCACACCGTCGGTGGTGGTGCTCCCGGAGCCCAGGTACTCCTTGACGAACGGGGCCGTGGGGCAGTCGCCGCGCGCCTCGAACAAGGTCGCCAGGTCGCCCGACGGGGCCCAGATCAGGTTGCGGCCGGAGGCGCGGACCTCCGCGAGGGTGGCGGTGGCCGAGGGCTGGGAGCCGGTGAACAGCAGGTCGCACACGGAGACGCCGCCGGCCCTGGGTGCGGTGAGCGCGTCGATGAACTCGGGCCAGTAGGCCTCTTCCACGGACACGCCAAAACTCAGCAGCACCACCTCGGACGGATGGCTCACGGCAAACGCCACGATCGGGTCGAGCGCGTCGTCGAGCGGCTCCCCGTACACGCTGTGCCAGGTGACGAGCGCTCCATCCTTGCGCGTGAGGTTCACGTCGATCGCGCGGATGCCATCCAGAAGCTGAGCAGCCAGGCTGCGATCCTGGGCCTTGGACCAGCCGACGACGCGATCGTAGCCCTCTCCGTTTTCGCCGGAATCCACGGCCTCCCACAGGAGACGCACGATCTCGGGTGCGTCGGGCGAGATGCCGTTGGCGGCGTCGCACGCAAAGGAGCTCGAGTTGAACGTGCCCGGGAGGAGCAGCTCGCGCATGGCGATGTCGTCGGATCCTGCCGGGATCTCGTCACCCATCCACGACGCGGTGGCGGGTTCCACCTCGGGGGCGGTGTCGAGGGTGTCGGAGTCCTCAACCAGGGGGGGCTCAGTCGGTGAGGCACAGGCCCCCATGAGACACAGGAGCGGAGCGACAAGGTGGGTGTGGCTTGGCATCGTCCGTCCGAGAGGAACCACACTAGCGGGGCGCGGGCGGAAGGACCCAAGCATCGATGAGCGCCCCCGTGGGCGGTGCCACGGACGCATCCGCAGGACTGCCGGGCCCGTGACCGGGCGGGATCCAGCCGGCCGGGATGTTCCCGAACACACGCCGCGGCGGCTGGTGCGGCTGGCGGCGCGGGTCGTCCTCGAGGAGGAGGCCGGGCTGCGCCACGAGCGCGTCGAACTCCAGCCCCGCGCGCCCTGCCGACGTGTGGCAGCTCAGGCAGAACGCGTTGCCTGAGGAGTCGGGACGCGGGGCACCGGCGCGCAGCGGTCCCTCGGGGAAGAGGATCGCGTCGCGGACGCCTTCGGTGCCCATGGGCAGGTTCGCGAGGCTCGCGGCGAGGTCGTCGCTGTAGTCGTGGAAGCAGGCGTAGGAGGTGCCCGGCGATCGGCCGGCGGCGGCGGCGACCTCGTCGTGCGCCCAGGCCGGGTGCCGCGCGGCCGCGGTGGCCCACTCCGCATGATCGACCACAGCGACCAGCGTGCCCCCGGCATGGTTGCACGCCACCTCGGGATCGACATCGTGCGCGAGGACCTTGAAGTCGTCGATCCACCCACGCACGCCCACATCCCGGTCGGCCGACAGGCGGTCCGCCGCGCGCCCGACGACGAGCTCGCCCGACCCGATCTCGAAGAAGGACTGGTTGGGCTGGAACCGGTCGAGCGCGAACCCGTCCACCAGCAGCGTGAGGGTGCGATGGTCGGCGCTCACGCGCCAGGCGAGGTGCATCCATCCCGCAGCACCCACCGGCAGCTCCACGGCGTGCAGCACGCGCTCGCCGGCGACGTACTGCAGGGTCTGGCGGTCGACGAGGCGCACGGACGTCCCATCCGGGAACGTGAGCAGCGCACGCGTGGCGCCCTCCGTGGTGCGCGGATCGACGAACAGCGCGACGTACCAGGGCGCGTTCGGAACGGTGTCATCGCCAGGGATCGTGTAGCGGATGCGACTGTCGCCGTTGAGCCAGAACCCGCGACCGTAGAAGCCGCCCAACGCAACGGGCTCGGCGCGACCCGTGCCGGCCTCGACGAGACCGTAGGGGGGAACCGAGAAGGCGACCGAGGTGGCCCCGTTCTGCAGGTGCACGTCCTCGGCGACACCTTCCATGATCTCGTACGGCGTCAGGTTGCTCACCGGGTGAACGGCCGTCACCTGACGGCGCTGGCCGTTCCAGTGCACCGGCATGCCCATGGTGTGGCCGTTCTCGTCGCGCAGCTGGGTGATGGACGCCTGCATGTTCGACACGATGTACGCGTAGGGGTCCAGGGCGTCGTCAAACACCACCTCGTCGGTGGCCACGCCGGTGCTCATCACCCACACGACGTCGCGCGGGGTGACCGGCCTCGCCGCTGGCACGAAGTTGGGCAGGTTCTGGAGCGAGTCGAGGATGTTCTCGTTGCCGGGGTGGCCGGATGGGGGAGGAGACCCGGAGTGTCCCCGGCCGCCACCGAGTCGGACGGCGACGGGCGCGCCCTCCTCGTCCTTGTACAGGTCGACCCAGACGTGGGCGTCGGGACGCAGGCCGACGGACCAGTCCACGTTGTTGATCTTCGCGTCGAGGTGCACGAGCTTGCCGTGTGTCCACGCGCCGGCCACGAGGAAGCCGCGGTCGAAGTCGCTGTCGTACTCGAACTGCTCGCAACCCTCGACGACGCATCGCCGCGGAAAGGTGTCGTGCGGCTGCTCGGTGATGACGCCGGGCACGCCGGTCATGAAGACGTTCGCGCCCTCACGGTCGATCCACGGGTAGCTGCCGCCCATGTCCTCGCCATCGTCGATGGGCTGCCCTTCGGTGTCGCGGAAGGGGTAGGCGGCCAGCCCGTAGCGACCCTTCATGTGCGGGTCGAAGGGCGCGTGGCTCATCGGGTGGAAGTCGGTCCAGCCCGTCACGTCGCAGGGGCTCGCGTCATCGGGGAGCACCGAGTACCCGAGGTCGTAGCGTCGGCTGAACGTCTCACCGGTCTCGGGGTGCGTCCAGGAGCGCATCATGCCCCCGTAGCGCCCCGTGAGCAGGCGCCCGTCGTCGGTGACCGCCGCCTCGGCCCACTCGAAAGCAAACGGGATGGTGACTCCCTGGACGGGCTCACCCAGATCGACCCGCTCAAGCGAAGCGTCCTTCGTCTTGGGGTTGGCCACCTCCACGGTGACCGGCGTGCCCCACATGGTGGCCGCGAAGCCCGCCGAGATGGAGCTCACGATGGTGAAGTCGTAGCAGTCGTTCTGAGGCGTGTCTTCGCACGGGTAAGGGTTGGGCCGCTCCCCCTCGAACGGGAACTCCAGCGTGGGGTCGCAGATCGCATGGTGGCCGACCCGCTGCACCCCTTCGACCTGGGCGGGAGGAAAGACCCGCTGGACGGGGTCGGGATCTGCGAGCAGGCGGACGCCGATCGGTCCCGTGAGGATCGGGTCTTCGAGCTTCTCGGGAGCGAACAGGTAGAACGAGAAGGTGTCCGGCCCGCCTTGCACGCGGAGCGCTACGCGGCCGTCCTGCGTGGTCCGCAGACCGGGCACGAACGGCGCGTTCCATGTGTTGTCCTCGTTGACCATCGCCACATCGCGCAGGATGGCGGGCGGCTGGGGGTGCGCTTCGTACGAGGCCGCGGAAGGACCGCCGAGCGGCTCGCCCGGGAGGTCGCTGGGCGGCGCGGAGCACCCGGCAGCGAGCGCCACGTACGGAAGGGCCCAAGGGCGACCCAACAAGCGCAGCGAGGTCGAGGTCGTGAAGGGGGTCGGCACGAAGCCTCCAGGCGTCGGGTGCAAGCCGAGCAGTATACCGTAGGTCGGGTCTGCGAATCCATCGCGGCAGGGGAGCGACGGGCGGCGCTGCCCAGCCCTCACGGCACCAGCCGAATGCTCCCGTCCACCCGCACCCCGATCGGCACGGCCGGCGCAGCATCCAGCGCCACGACGACCTCCACAAACCGGGCATCCTGGCGATCGGTCGGGTCGTCCGTTCGGACGTTCTTGCGGCCCACACGACGCCCTACCTCCACGACGTGGCCTGGCTGGGGGTCCGCCAGACCCTCGACGCGGATCTCGGCGGGCTGATCGACGGCGACGCGGGTCGCGTCTCGCTCGTCGATGTCGAGGCGGGCCCGGAGCTGCGACGTGTCGCCGAGCACAAGGGCACCCACCGAGCCCGGGGTGGCGTGCTCGCCCGGCCGCACCCGCACCTGCAGGACCTCGCCGGCGATCGGTGCCCGGAGGGTGAGTTGATCGAGCGCGGCGGCAGCCTGGTCGCGTCGGGCCACAGCCGCATCGAGTCGGGCGTCGGCCAGACGCACGGCCTCACCCGACGAGGCGGCGGCGGACGCGCGTCGGGCTGCGGCCGCGCGGGCAGCGCTGGCGTCGGCGGCGGCGGTCTGCACGGCCTCGTCGCGCTCGGCGGCGGTGGCCACGCCTTGGGCAAACAGGGTCTCCGTCCGTCTGGCGGTCTCCGCCGACAGCACAGCCCGGGCTGTCGCAGCGTCCGCGTCGGCACGCGCCGCGGCGAGGTCGTCGTCGCGTGAGCCGCCGGATGCGGAGGACAGGTCGGCCCGCGCTGCGGCACCATCGGCCAGCTTGGGGAGCTCGCGGTAGAAGCCCCTCGGAAGGTCACGGGTGACCTCTCGAAGCTGCTCCTCCACCACGGGAAAGTTCTCGATCAGCCACTCAGCGGCGGGGGCCAGGGGCTCACCGGATCGGATGGACCGGCCCACGATCCGGCGGCCACGGTGCAGCGCAGCAAGGTTCGAGCGCAGGCGGGAGAGGAGGGGGCGTCCAGGGTGACGTCCTGGCAGCACAGCGTGCGACGCCGCGAGCACGGGAGCGTGTTGCTCCAGGCGGTCGGGGCCAAACAGCTCGTCGCGGGCCGACACGGATGGCACGGCGGGCGCGAGGGGGGCGACGTAGCTCATGGGGTGATGGACGGAGAGCGGTGGTCTGCTCGGGGGCGCGTCGGGGTCATCGGGTTCCTGGGCGCCCGGATCGCCGCCCGGAGGGGCCACGCAGTGCCGCGGACACGTGCGCAACGAGGGGTGGACCCCCCGTCACGGTTCACGGGCGCAGGTCGCGCGACCGTGCGGTGTCAGTAGGCAACAGCCGCCGGCTTCCCAACTCGGTGCTGATGTTGTCGGGTCGTGTGTGGGGACCGCTTCAACGCGATCAGCGGCCGCAGGTGCCCGGCGCGAAGTCGTACGTGAGCTGATGGAGCTTGTGCACGATCCCGTGCAGACCGTCGTCCTCGGTGCCTACGTCGCCGAGGTTCGAGCACAGCCAGGCATCCAGGAAGTCGACGAGGTCGCGGCCCTTCACGCCGCGATCCTGCCGAAAGTCCCGCAGCGGTGTGGCCACCACCCACCAGGTCGTCAAGTCGCGGCCCGAGACGGTGTCGAACCCTTCGTTGATGTCGTCCACCATGTCGTGCAGGACCGCCGTGACCACAGCTTCATCAAGCCTGCCGTCCATCTGGTCGAGCACGTTGCCCAGCACGACCGCCGGCGGCAGCGTCTCGATGTCGTAGACCACGCCGGGGACATTGTTCCCCTTGACGTCGAAGTAGGTCGTGAACCCAAGCGCCTGCGAAGCGAACCAGGTCGCGAAGCCCTCGTCCCAAGCCAGCGTGGGGTCGGAGGGCACGCCAATGTAGTGCTCGCTACCCCGACTGTTCGACCCGCCGAACACCTGAAGCGCGAAGTGCCCGTACTCGTGGCCGATCACCATGTCGTCGTACTCGTCGGGATCCTTCGCCCCCCCGGCGACCGAGATCGTCGGGTCGTCGAACCAGCGCCCGAGCAGGGGCGTGGAGTAGTACGAGGAGTTGTCGGCTGTCGCGACGCCCTTGGTCCAGCGCAGCACCAGGAATGGCGGCTGCTTGCCGAGGCCCGCGCGGAGCCCCTCCGACGCGCGCACGCCGACGTCGAACAGGTTGAGCGCACCGGCGTTGGCGGACGCCGGGATGTCGAGGTCGACGCCCTCGGACACCGGGTCCTTGCCGTCGTCGATCACCTGCTCGGTCTGCCAGACGTACATCTGGCCGTCGAGCGTGTCGATCCTCATCGGGTGCTCGGGCGCTTCGGAGACCGCCTGCACCTCGACGCGCACGCCGGCCGCTCCGTCGTTCTTGAACGGCAGGTCATAGAACCCGCCGGCGTCCGTGGTGCCCGACGCCAGCTCGGTGTCGTCAGCGTCGCGGACCACCTTCACGGTGACGTGGCGGGCCGGCACGAACGCGCCCTTGCCAAACCCTTCGCGGGTGGGGGCGAAGTCCTCGTACCGCACGCGCCCGGACACCCGCTTGCCGCCGCACGAGGACGTGAAGGTCCAGCTCGCCTCGGATCCGGAGCCGCCGAGTGTGAACGGCTGGAGGACGGGGGAGTCGTCACCACAGTAGGTCATCGTCACGCTACCGGTCGCGCCGCCGACCCCGCAGTCATTGAACATTCGGACGCGGACGGTGTACTCGCCTTCCGGTGACTGGCCGGTGGGCCAGAACACGTTCTCGTGCTGCACCCCGTCGATGGCGCAGCTCGCGTTGCTGTCGAGGTCGAGCTGGCCGCCGGTGGCCGAGACGGTGTGGCTGTAGGAGATCTCCTCGCCGGAGGGCTCGGTGACGTGCAGGTCGACGTCCGTGGCGGTCCCCCACGAGATCCCCACCTGAACATCGCCCGTGCCGACCTCGGTGCCATCGAGCTGCACGCGCTGCGCTGGACCACGCCGTCCATGGAGGTCGAGCGCGCTCACGGTCATGCCGACGCTGGCGTTCGCGTTCTCTGCGAAGAACCGCGCCGGCACGCGAACGCGAAACCCGTCGCTGCCCGCGCGCAGGAGCTCGGCCCCGTCGGTGTTGAGCGGAACGAGCCAGCTACCGTCGGTGCCATCGAAGCCGACGACCAGGCCGCGCAACGGCAGCAGGGACTCGGACTGGACCTCGAAGTCGAGCGTTGCGCCGTTGATGAACTGGGTGGGGCCATCCACCGAGGTGACCGAGGGCGCGTCGGGTTGATCCCCAATCCCTGGGAGCGCTCCCTCCACCCACACGCCGCCCTCGACCTCGAACGGCGGCAACACAGGGTCGCTCGCATGGACCACGAAGCCGCGCCGAAAGGTCACTGCCTCTCCGCCACTCGCCGGGGTCACGCGGGCGACCACCTCGCAGGCTCCGACCGCAGCAGCCTGACCACGAGCCGAGGCCGACGTGACCCCCTCGGCACCGGCGACCGTACCGCAGCCGCTTCCCGACACGGACAGCACGATCTGGGAGGCGCCGGGGTCTTCCAGCCCGATGTGGACGTTGCCCCCTGAGAGCGGCTGCTCGGGTTCGACCCAGAAACCCGGGAGGTGGACCCCGAACTCCTTGATGCCAGCGTCGTCGGCCCACATGAGCCGCTGCTCCCCACAGCCTGCCAGGACGATGCCCGCGACCAGCAGCGAACTTCGGCGTCGACGCATGGCCAGGAGCAGGCCGGCCAGGCCCAGCCCCCACGACAACCTCGTCCCCGTGGTGACGCACCCGCCGTGCACCGGGTCCGTGGGGCTCGGCGCGTCGAAGCTGAGGCCGCCTTCGCCGCGGTAGCCTGCCGTGACGTTGCCTTCGTTCACGACGGGGTCGTCGAGATCCCCATCGTCGGTGTCGACCGGCCCGCCGCACGCGCCCTCGGCCAGCTCGATGCCCGAGAAGTGCGCGGTGCCCGGTGCACCGTTGACCCACAGCTCATCTTTCAGTACCAAGTGGGTCGCATCCGCCTCGATCGTGAAGCTGCCGCCATGCCAGGCCCACGCGCTGGCATCCTGCGGAATCGCAACCACGCTCCCCCCGTAGCCGTTGGGTCCCGACTCCCCGAGGATCCAGTGCTCCACGCCCAGGGTGCCCACAGCGTCGGAAAGGTTGAAGCCCAGAAACGGGGCCGCACCGGCCGTCGCGTGCATCCAAGCGGACAAGCAGTAGGTCCGCCCACCCACGACCGGAATCGGCACCACGGTGAAGACCCGGCCACCCGACGCGGGGACCGTCTCCTCCTGCCACGTGCGCGTCGTTCCCTCGTCGTCGGCACCGTCCACGAGGACGATCGGATCGCCCACGGCGCGCCAGGCCCCCGACCCCGAGGTCCAGTCTTCGCGGAACAGGACGTCGCCGGGCGCGGCATGTGCCGTCGTCACAGCCAGGAAGATCCAGGGCCCCATGCGAACCTCCCCAGGTTGGCGCAGCATGCGACGATTGTCCGCCAAGAACCGTCGCGGGTCAACGGCAGACAGCTCCGAGGGCTGGGTGTCTCGTACATCGAGCACTCGACTCGACCTACGCTCTGGCGCATCGGCCGCCTGGGGTCCGGCAGGTCGGGGGTCGGGGCAACGACGAGCGGTCGGCTCCAGGCTCGTCGTCGCACCACGTTGGCGAAGGACTAGCTCCCCTTGAGCTCCAGGCGGTTCTGAACGCTGGTCACGCCTAGGACAGCGCCCGCCACCTCACCGGCCCGGGTCTTCTCGTCGGCGGTGTCGACAAAGCCGGTCAGCTGAATCACGCCATCCAAGACCTCGACGTTGATCTCGTGGGCCGACGTCCGAGGCTCGGCCACGAGCGCAGCCTTCACGCGGACGAGCATGCCCGCGTCGTCGATGCGCTCGCCCGCGGTGGTGGTGTCGGCCTTCACGGCGATCCGGTTGTCGAGCTTGAGCACGCCTTGCACGGTGCGTGCGCTGTGCCCAGCCGCAGCCTTCCGCTCCTGCGTGTCGACGAAGCCGCCGAGCACGACGTCGCCGTTGTGCGCCTCCACGCTGACGGATGTGGCGGTGCTGCCCACGTCCCGCGCAAGCGACTCCTTGACCTTGGTCGCGAGGGTCGCGTCGTCGAGCGCTGGGCTCGACACGGGGCTCGGGTCCACGGTGGGGCCCTTCATGTCGCCGTCGGCGTCACAACCGAGACTGATGGCCAGCGCCGCTACGATCGAACCGGTCTTCCAGGCATTGCAGAACATCATCGGGGACCTCTCCTTGGCGCTCGGCGCCAGTCGTTCACGGAGGACCCGTATGCGCACGCCGACACGATCCCAACTTGTGCAACACCTAGGTTGAAAGGCTGAAAGATCCCAAGCGCCTGTTTCGCGTCGACGCGGCGCTTAGAATCCTGCCCCAGGTGTTGCCAGGTACGCCTGCTCCTCCGGCGTGCTGACCCTGCCCAGCGCCGTGTTCCGATGCGGAAACCTTCCGAACCGAGCCACGACGTCACGGTGGGCGTGCGCGTACTTCAGGTAGTTGATGTTCCCAAGGGCCGTGAACAGCTCGATGGCGCGGTCCTGATCGTGCAGATCTTCGGAGTGCTCGAAGGGGAGGTACGCGAAGCAGCGCTCGTCGACCGAGAGGCCGTGATCCTGACCCGCAGCGATCAAGGCAGCGGCAGCCTCTCGGGCGGCGGCGTCGTACTGAAACATCCGCGCTTGGCCGCGGAACAGGTTGCGAGGGAACTGGTCGAGCACGAGCACCTGGGCAAGCGCGCCTCGCGGTGTCGAGGTCCAGCCCGCCAGCTCACCGTGGAGTGCGGCGTCGGGCCAGCTCCCGAAACGCTCGGCGATGGTGCGATCGAAGTCGGCGCTCTTCTGAAACCAGCGATCTTTGGGGCCTTCTTCGAACCAGAAACGCCACACGGCTAGCGGATCCACGCTCACCTCCTGCGCACACGTACCCGTCCGACCGCCTCACCGCCTCGCGGTGCCCGGTGGAACCCATGGGGGATGGGCGCAAAGCTGCGACGATCCGGCGACATCGAATGGAGGGACGCGATTCCCCGGGTTATCTTGGCGCGCTCGTCCACACGTCCCCGGAGCCCCCATGCGATCCGTTGCACTGTGCATCGCTGTGGTCGCAGCGGGCTGTACGCAAGACATCGGCATCATCGGCAAGGACGATGACGTCAACCTGGGCGAAGACTCCGATCCCAGCGGTGGCCTCGACTCCGACAGCGAAGGCAAGCCGCGTGACACCTCGGAGGGTCCGATCGACGAAGACCCCATCGCGCCTGCTCGCCTGCCCATCTACGCTCACACCCGCAACACGCTCTACTCGGTCGACCCGGAGGGCGGCGCCGTCACGCTGATCGGCACCTTCCTCACGGCCAGCGGCAGCAAGCCCGAGATCGTCGACATCGCGATCGATCTCGCTGGACGCCTGTACGGCGGCTCGCTCGGCAAGGGTGGCGTTGGGCGCGCGGTGTACCGCATCGATCCCACCACGGGCGCGCTGGAGTCCGTGTGTGAGATGGCCGTGGAGCTCACCGCGATGACGTTCACCAGCGACGGCCGGCTCGTGCTGGGCGGCGACGACGTGCTGCAGGTGGTGGATCTCGCGGCCAACTGCCGTGTCACCACCGTGTTCACCGCCAACGGCTACGAGACCAGTGGCGACGTGGTGGGCCTGCCCGATGGCCTGATCTACTGGACCGTGCGCGGCAGCGGGCAAGACAAGCTGGCGGTCGTCGATCCCGATGATGCCTCCACGGCCCGCATCATCGGCAACCTGGGCGTCGACCGCCTGTTCGGCATCGGCTTCGACGAGGCGGAAGGCGCGCTCTACGGCTTCTCGGCCGACGGCGAGATCGTCCGAATCGAGCCCAAGACCGGCGTCACCGAGATCCTGGCGGCCGACAAGGCGTACGGGTGGTGGGGTGCCACCACGAACCCGGTGCTCTGGGCGCCCTGACGCTGGCGATCAGTCGCGGTTGAACGGGTTGGGTTCGACGTCCACGTCCCACTCGGCGGCGGTCCACACGGCGCTGGCGGTGGTGATCGCGGGCTTACGCTTGGCGCAGGTGTCTTCGTAGGACCAGCCCGTGCCGCTTCCGTCCTGCCCTGGAACCCCGAAAGAATCGCGCCGATCCGGCCCCTCCACCAAGACGTAGGCGTCGTCGCCGTTCCCCACGATCTCGCGGGTCCACGTCGCTGCGTCTGCGCCGAAGCGGTTCTGGAACGCGGTCTGACCACCGTTCTCGTTGGTTGCGATCACCCAGGTCGATCGCGTGGCGATGGTGATCGCCTTCAGGTCGAAGGTGTAGGTGGCCGTCGGCGAGCCGTTCGTGAAGACCTGGAGCGTCCACCCGGCCAAGCTCATTGCGTTGGCGCTGGGGTTGTAGATCTCGACAAACTTCCAGGGCCCGTCGTCTCCGTCGCACACCTCGACGATCATCGGATCGGATCCAGCGGGGACCGTGTCGTCGGTGTCAGCGTCGGGCTCGGCCGTGTCGCCGGTCTCGTCAGGGTCGGTCTCGACCTCGACGTCCGTGTCCGCCGGGTCGGTGTCGTCCGTGTCCGAGGCGTCGGTGATGGGCGAGAAGCCCAGCGTGCAGGCGGCGGTAGACAGCAACCAGGGGAGGGGAAGCACGCGTCACCCAGGGACAGGGGAGGACTGCGGCGGGCGTTATCCCAAACCGCTTCTTGAGGCCTCGTACAACGAACAGCGGGTGGCTGGATCCGACGTAGCGTGGCAATCCAGTGCCATGGACTTCGACCCCTCCGCCGTCGCGCCCGATGAAGCCGCCGCGCTGCGAGCTGCCGGACTGCGCGTTACGGCCTCCCGCTCCGCCGTGCTGGCGCTGCTCCGGCAATGGGCACGCCCAGCCACCCACGCCGAGGTGGTCGAGGCCCTGGAAGGGCGTGGCTGGGATCGTGCCACGCTCTACCGCAACCTCACCGACCTCACCGAGGCGGGTCTTCTCTCGCGCCACGATCTGGGCGACCACCTCTGGCGGTTCGAGCTGGCCCAGGGGTCGTCGCACAGCAGTGCCCACCCCCACTTCGTGTGCACCGCGTGCGGCGACGTGGCGTGCTTGCCGGCGGTCTCCCTACCCAGCGGTCCGGGGGCGCTGCCCCAGGCGGTGATGAGGGGCCTCGTGGAGATCTCGGTGCGGGGTCGATGCGACCGCTGCGACGACGCCGGGGCCGTCGTTTCTTGACGCAATCCGGCTCCGTCGACGCTAAGGGAATCCGAGTTACGATGGGGCGTAAGGAGGTCGGGTGAGCGAGCGCGTTGGAGTCTTCGAAGTCAGCCTGCGCGACGGCTTGCAGAACGAGCCCGTGGTGGTGCCCACCGAGCACAAGCTCGCGCACCTTCATCGTCTGCTGGCCGCAGGCGTGGTCGACATCGAGGTCACCTCCTTCGTGCGCGCCTCGCGAATTCCCGCGCTGGCCGATGCCGAGGCCTTCGTAGCGGCGCTCCCGCGCAACTCCGCGGCCCGCTTCTGGGCGCTGGTGCCTAACGAAGTGGGCATGGATCGCGCGCTCACGTCGGGCATCCGGCACGTGTGCACGTTCCTGTCGGCAAGCGAGAGCCACAACCTCAAGAACGTCAACCGCACCGTGAAGGAGAGCGTCGGTGCGCTCCGTCGTGTGATCGGCACCGCGGTCGATGAGGGCGTGCCCGTCCGTGCCTACGTGTCCACGGCCTTCGGCTGCCCCTACGAGGGGGAGGTGCCGGTGGCCAATGTGGTTGCGGTTGCGATGACCATGGTCGAGCTTGGGGCTGATGTGGTCACCCTCGGAGACACCACCGGCGTCGGCGTCCCCACGCGTGTTCGTGCCGTGCTCGATGCCCTGGTCGAAGCCGGCCTGCCGCTGGATCGTGTCGCCCTGCACGCGCACGACACGTGGGGAACCGGGCTGCTCAACGCGTACGCCGCGTTCCAGGCCGGCGTGCGGCGCTTCGATGGATCCGTCGCTGGCATCGGTGGATGCCCCTACGCGCCGGGCGCCTCCGGCAATGTCGCCACGGAAGACCTCGTGCACCTCTTTGAGGCCATGGGCGTGTCCACAGGCATCGACTTGGTCAAGCTGGCCGAGGCAGGGCAGGGGATGGCCGAGGTCCTCGGTCGTCCGCTTCCTGGCCGTGTGCACCAGGCGATGGCGGCGGGTGCTGGGTTGTCGCAGGCGGCTGGCGCTTCTTCTGCCCATCGTCGGAGCGCTTGAGCGTGGCGCGATCGTTCCTTCGGGTCGTCAGCGGACCCAAACAAGGCCAGTCCATCCCCCTGCGCGATGACCAGCCCCTACTCATCGGGCGGGTGCGAGGTGATCTTCGGCTGGAAGACCCCCTGGTGAGCGGTGCGCACTGTCGCATCGTCCACCGCAACGGTCACTTCGTCCTTCAAGACCTGGGCAGCACCAACGGCACCATCGTCGATGGCCGCCGCATTCAAGACGTCGTTCTGCGCCCAGGCAGCGAGCTGGTCATCGGTGGCACGCGGCTGCTCGTGTTTGGTGCCGAGGAAGAAGCTTCCGGTCCAGCCACGGATGAGAAAGATCGCGTGGCGTGGATGCTCGACAACGATGTGCCGGCCGACGCAGCCTTGGAGTCGTTGAGCGCTGAGCTCACCTTTCCCGCCAGCGCGGGCCTCAAGCTCCGCGTCCTCGCCGGTCCCGACAAGGGCCGGGAGTATGAGCTCGCGCACGGCACATCGTCGGTGGGTCGCGGTGCCGGCGAGCTGCCGCTCTCGGATCCTGAGGTCAGCCGAAGGCATGCACTGGTGGAGGTCTACGGGCCCACCACGGTGTTCTTGCGCGACCTAGGGTCCACCAACGGCACCTACCACAACGGGCGCCGTGTGCAGGTGTCTCGGCTTCGCTCGGGCGACACCCTGGGCTGTGGCAAGACCGTGATGAAGCTCGCTTAGAGGGGTGGGGGGTCGGCTCGCGTCCAGCGCTCGGGCGGCCCCGAAGGCGCGGCCAGCATCACCACCCGCGCGTTGCGCACGGTGACGCGGCCCGGCCCCGCTCCCTTGATCGCGCGCACGTCGCGCACCCGGGCGAGCTGCACCTCCACCACTTGGCCCTCCGGAACGCGACTCGACCACGCCGCCAGCTCCGCGGCGGCGTGCAGGACGTGCTCGGGCGGCGCAGCGTCGCTGCGTGTCCACGGCACAACGACGTGTGCGCCGGCTTGTCCTTGCACGTGAGCCCACCAGTCCCGACCTCGCGCGTGCCGGAACACGAGCGCGTGATTGCCGCGGTCGTGCTTTCCTACCAGCAGAGTCTCGCCTTTCGGGCCCGCCCACCTCCACCACGGGTCGGCAGGACCAGGCTTGGCGTGCGGCTGGGAGGACGGACGCGGAGCGGGCAGCACCGAGGACGCGTCCGTGAGCAGCGCGTTCAGGGCCAACGCGGCCTCCTCCCGCTCGGCCAGCACCGCGGCCCGGCGCGCATCGAGGGGACCCCGTGCGCGCACGAGGCGGCTGGCCTTGTCGTACAACGCGGTCAGCGTGGCGGAAGGGGGTTGCCCCGGTAGGATGGAGATCGTCCAGCAGGTGTCTGGATCATCGAGGCTGGTCACCTCGACCCGGTCCACGCCTCGGGGCACCGTGTGGAGTGTCGCCGAGAGCGCGTCGGCTTGCGCTCGCAGCCGTTCCGCACGCTCGGTGCCTGCGCGGTCGCCGTCCAGGTTCTCGAGCAAGCGATCGAGTCTGCGAAGCTTACGACGAGCCTCTCCAATTCCCTGTTGGCGGCGTTCCTCGGCCTCATGAGCGGAGGCGGCATGCGTGAAGAACCGACAGGCCGCCACGCCCCAGGCCCCGTCTGCATCGGGGGTGAAGCGCGGAGGTCGGGTGTCCAGCTCGTGGGGGGCGAGGGGAGGGAGCTGGGCTGCAGCGGGTCCCTCCGAGCAGGCCAGGACGTGATCGTTCTCAAGCAGCCAGATCCCACCTGCGCGTCCGAACAGCCGGGCCACCAAGCGAACGCACCCGAACACGAGGGTCAGCACGCGGTCGCTGCTGTCCAGCTCCACCGACGTCAGGGGTCCGACCAGCCGCTTCCTCAGCAGGCCCTGGAACGAGTAGGGGCGAGCAGGGGGGCGGGGGCGCGCGCGCAGGGGATGCAAGCGCGGCACAGGGTGGGACTCGATGAGCCACGTCGCCACACCGAGGTCCAACACTACGGATGTTGGGGTGGGCACCCACACCTGATCGATCGATCGCCCGACAGATGTCCGCAGCTCAGCGGCAACGTGGCCAAGCTCGCTCATTCGGATACCCAGCGATGCTGCGTTCATGGCATCCGGAGGGTCGCGTGGCGGGTTTCGGGTTCGTGCTGATCGCAGGGTTGGCGTATGGCGCTGAGTCCTACCTGGAGTCACCGCCACTGGCTACGAAGGAGCTGGCCGACGCGGCAGCGGAAGTGAGCATCCAGGCCGGGTGCGCAGCGCTGGTGGTGCGTCGGTACGTCAAAGGAGAGGGGTGGCGCCATGTCGTGCGCCTCGATCCCGGCGTCGATGGCGCGACCCGCGAGCGGTGCCGGTCGGTGGCACTTGGCCAAGGCGTCGCCTACTCGGAGTCCACGGGCGGCCGGGTCAGCGCGGCGCCGAGCACCACCCCGCAGGCCGAGGCGGTCAAGCCGCTCCCGTGGACGGTGGACGAGGTGCTGTCGCGACTCGTGCGCGCACACGATGGCGCTGCGGGCGGCGTAGAAGGAGCTGGCACCGTGCTGTTCCGCTTCGAGCGCACCACGCCCGAGGGAGGGCGGATCGAGCACACCTACGTGCGCCGCGGCGAGGATCGATACCTTCGTGTCGACGTGCGGGCTGGGGAGGGGGTCAGCAGCCGCTCGGGTGTTGTCGGCGGAACGCCCTGGCTGGAAGGGTCCACGGCTGCGCTCACGGCGGCGATCGCGCGGGAGCAGATCGACCGCTTCGCGCCGCGCGCGGTGCTGCACCTCGCCACGGGCTTGGCGGCTGGCACGCTCGACCTTGAGGAGCGGCCTCAGCTCCGCATTCAGGCCGTGATCGACGAAGGCCCGCGCCAGCGCGTGGTCGTGGGCACCGAGGGTGACGGCGTGCTGCAGCCGTTGCGCCTGGAGATCGACACCCAGTCCTGGCGCCTGTTGCAGGTGAGCCGCGGTGCTGTAGGTGCCGACGTCACGTGGCAGTACGTGGGGTGGAAGGAGAACGAAGACGGCGCGCTGCGCCCTGTGCGCCTCGAGGTGCGCCGCGGATCCCACGTGCTGGACGTGGTCGAGGTCACCGAGCTCGAGCTGTCTCCCGTGCTGCCGGACGAGTGGTTCGTGCTGCCGGGTGCGTGAGCCCGGCTTGACACGGCTGTACCGGTTCGATAAGGCCGCGGGGCTTCGCAAACCGGGGCTACGCTGGCGTAGCTC
>CAYNFK010000073.1:0-22400 GCA_964396405.1 uncultured Enterobacteriaceae bacterium | reverse complement strand
AACCCTGCAGGCCGCGTGGACGGCACCGCTCCGGTGGACGAATGAGCCGCACCCCCGAGATCTCCCCCGCCCAAGGGGGCGGCTCGCTCATGGTGGCGTGGCGGCTCGATGGTCGCCGCGTGCTCGTGGTGGGCGGTGGCAAGGTGGCCGCGGGTCGCGTGCGCCTGGCCCTCGAAGCCGACGCGAGGGTCACCGTGGTGGCGCCTGCGCTGGGCGCCGAGCTTCGCCACCGCCACGCGCAGGGCGCGTTCACTTGGGTGCCCGAGGCCTTCCACGACGATCAGCTCGACGGGATGGAGCTTGTGCTCTCCTGCCTCGACGACGTCGACGAGAGCGCGCGCATCGCCCGCCTCGCCCGCGCGCTGCGCATCCCGGTGAACTGCGCCGACCACCCCCCCCTGTGCGACTTCTGGGTGGCTTCGGTGCACCGCGAGGGACCGCTTCAGGTGGCGCTGGCCACCAACGGCCAGGCACCCGCCCTGGGCGCACGACTCGTGCGCGAGCTGGTCTCCGCCCTCCCCACCGGGGTGGGCACCGCGCTGGAGGCCTTCGGACGCCTGCGGCAGGCCGTTCGTGCCGAAGCTCCGGGACCCGAAGGCTCGTCACGCCGCATGGGCTGGCTCACGGATCTTGCGCGCGCTTGGTCGTGGGAAGATCTGGCGCAGCTCAACGACGCCCGCATTCGCGACCTGGCTGCCACCTTTGCCCGCGGGGAGCCGGCGCCATCCGACCTGCACCCCACGCCCGCGCGTGCGCCCCGGGTGCGGCTGGTGGGCGCTGGACCCGGCGACCCCGGCCTGCTCACGGTGGCCGCGCGCGACGCGCTGGAGGAGGCCGACCTTGTGCTGGCCGATCGCCTCGTGCCTGCCGAGATCCTCGCCCTCGTGCGCGGAGAGCTTCGGGTGGCCGCCAAGCAGCCGGGGCGCGCACAGGCCGCGCAAGACGAGCTCGACCGCTGGACCCTCGACGCCTTCCGTGCCGGCCGCGACGTGGTGCGCCTGAAGTGCGGCGATCCGTTTGTGTTCGGCCGGGGTGGTGAAGAGCTCGAGTTCCTCGCATCCCACGGCATCGAGGCCGAGGTGCTCCCCGGCCTCTCCAGCGCGCTCACGGCTCCGCTCGCTGCGGGCATCCCCACCACGATGCGCGGCCACGCCGACCGCATCCTGGTGCTCACCGCCACGGGACGTGACCTCGCTCGCCCCGCGCCGCCGCCCTTCGACGCTCAGACCACCTACGTGGTCTTGATGGGGGTCCACCGGGTGCAAGAGCTCGTACAGGACCTGCTCGACCAGGGCTTCCCTGCCGACTGGCCGGCGGCGGTCGTGGCGAGCGCCACCCGCCCCGAGCAGCGGCATGCCCGAACCCACCTCGCCGACCTGCCGGCGCTCGTGGCTCGTGAGGGCCTCACAGCCCCCGCGACGCTCGTGATCGGGCGAGTCGTCACCGCGCTCTCGGGCGCGGCCTTGGCGATGTCATCGGGCAGCAACGCAGCGTGACTGACCTGTGAAGAGCGGCGTCATCCCGTGACGCCGCTTGAACAGGGGTGACCCCACCCAGCGGTGCGACTCTCCTACACTTGCAGCGCGCCACGCCCCGGTCGGGGCCCGGTTGGACAGCACGCCGCTGCCCGCTGGTTCCACGGCGCATCCTGTAGGGAGCAGCCATGATCCGCACCTCGTCCCTCCTCCTCCTCGCCGCCCTCGGCACCACCGCCTGGGCCGCGCCGGCACCGGTCGAGCTCACCCTCGAAGGCCCCAACGCGCTGACCGTCGGTGCCCGCGCCACGTTCACGGTCACGGGAGCCCGGCCGAACGAGCGCGTCGGTCTGTACTTCGGCACCCTCTTGGGCGAGTCCTGCCCCGCCGCCCTCACCGTCTGCATCCCCATCGACGGCGACATCAGCTCGCTCCAGGCGCGCGCCGACGCTTCGGGCGTGGCCACCTTCACCTTCCGCCTTCCCGGCACCGTCAGCCCGGGCGAGCTTCGCTTCGCTTCCGCGGGGGTCTTCCGTGGCGGCGACGCTGTCGTCTCCAACGTGGAGCAGCTCCGCGCCACCGACGGCTCGGCCCGCATCCGCGTGGTGCACGCCTCGCCCGATGCTCCCGCCGTGGACATCTACGCGAACGGCGCGCTGCTCGTGCCCGGCCTCAGCTACCAGGAGGCCACGGCCTACGTCGAGGTTCCCGCCGGCACCTACGACGTCGACATCCGCGCGGCCGGTGCGGCCCCCAGCTCCGCGCCCGTGTTCTCGGTGCCCGGCCTCACGCTCACCTCGAACACGGACTTCACCGCGCTCGCGGCTGGCTTCCTCGGAAGCAGCGACCCCGCCGACACCTTCCGCGTGCTGGCCCTCGTCGATGACTTCGGCACGGTCTCGCCCGACACCTACAACGTCCGCGTCGTGCATGCGTCCGCGGATGCTCCCACGGTCGACGTCGACGTGAACAACGACGGCAGCTCGGAGATCCCAGCGCTCGCCCGCTTTGCGGACACCGGCACGGCGCCTGTCGCTCTCCCCGCTGAGACCTCGCTCCAGGTGGGCATCGCGGGCGGGGCGCTCGCGTTCACCGTGCCCGCGCTTCCCGCAGGCGCTGCGGTGACCGTGGTCGCCACGGGCCGCCTGGGTGCCGCCCGCGCCTCGGAGGCCGATGCGTTCGGCCTGCTCGCGGTCATCGACGGCGTGGGCACGGCGTTCCTGCGCGAGAACCCTAAGGTCTACGCCCTCCACGCGTCGCCTGATGCCCCCACGGTGGACCTGAAGGTCGGATCGGCCACGATCGTGAACGACCTGTCCTTCGGCGAACTCTCGTCGGCGGTGCAGGTCCCGCCCGGCAGCTACGCGATCGACATCTACAACGAGACCGGCATGGCTGTGGTGACGAGCTGGACGACCCCGGAGCTCGTCGCGGGGGAGCGCTACCTCGCGATCGCGACCGGCTTCCTCGGGTCGACGCCCGGCTTCACCGTGTTGGCCACGAACGAAGCGATCGACCTCGACGCGGAGGGTGCCACGCTGCAAGCGATTCACGCATCGCCCGACGCACCCACCGTGACGCCTGGCATTGACATCGCAGGCACGTTCGTAGCGCTGGGGCCGGCGTTCTCGTTCACGGGAATCTCGCCGTCGATCACCGCCCCCCCCGGGTCCTACGAGCTCGCGCTGAGCGTCGATGGCACCACCACCGCGCTGAAGTTCCCCGAGCTGACGCTCGGTGCCGGAGACCGCTTCTTCGCTGTGGCGAACGGCTCCCTCGGGGGAGGTTCCTTCGGCATCACGATCTTGGACGTCACCGGACCCGACATCACGGCGGTGGCCACCGTCGCGCCGGTGCCCTAGCCGCCGCGGCGTGCGCCGTGCCTTAGCGACCCCGAAGCCGACGGATGCGCTCTTCCATCGGCGGGTGGGTGCTGAACAGCCTGGCCAGCCCACCGGGCAGGCCAGGCACAATGTAGTGCGTGGCCTCAGAGCCCGTGTGCATCGGGATGCGGGCCGTGCCGTAGGCCAGGGCTTCCAGGGCGCTTGCGAGGCCCTCGGGATCACCGGTGAGGTCGGCCGCGTAGCGGTCGGCCATGTACTCACGGGTGCGCGACACCGCCATGTGGATCATCGCCGCCATCAGCGGTGCCACGATCATCATCACGAGACCGAGGATCGGGTTGCCGCCGCCCTCACGATCGCGCGAGCCGCCGAACCACATGAAGGAACGCGCGAGCATTGAGATCGCTCCCGCCATGGTGGCGGCGACCGCGCTCACGAGCGTGTCGCGGTGCGCGATGTGCCCGATCTCGTGGGCCAGCACGCCGCGCACCTGCCGACGGTCGAGCGTGCGAACGAGGCCGGCCGTGACCGCCACCACGCCCTTCGAAGGCGACCGGCCCGTGGCGAACGCGTTGGGGCTCATCTCGGTGGGCACCCAGAACACCCGCGGCTTCGGTATGCCGGCGCGACGCGCGAGGTCTTCTACATCCTGCTCGACCCACCGCAAGGAGGGGTCGTCGATCGGCTTGGCACCCGACGTGGCGAGCACGATGCGATCGGCGAAGAACCACGTGCCGAGGTTCATCATCGCCGCAAACGCAAAGGCGATCATGATGCCGTTCTGACCGCCGAGTGCGCCTCCGACGGCCATGACCAGTCCGGTCATCAGCCCGAGGAGCAGGGTGGTCTTCAGCGTGTTGGCGAACATCTCGACAGTCCTCCGCGCAAGGGATTCCCTGCGTCGCCCAGCGAACGTATCCACCGGTTCGACACGGGGAAGGGGAAGCCCCGCGCGCGACGCAGCGAGCGGCCTACCGCGTGAGGCCCGACGCCTCGAGGAATCGGGTCACAATGACCTCATCGGGCTGACCCGCCACCGAGCGGCAGAGCGCCGCCACTTCTTCCGGCTTCATGCCCTTGTCGACGTACATGGCGTCGCCAATGGCCTCCCGCTTCTCGAGGCCCAGCGCCGCCTCGATCACGGCCGCAACCGGATCGCAGTCGACCTTCGCTTGGTCGCGGGCCGCGTGCTCGGCCGCATCCACACCACCTTCGCCACCCACCGTGGTGACGGCCACATCCCCGACCGGAGCGGCCTCGGGGGTGAGCACCTCGGGAGGGGGAGCGAGCGGGCTCTCCGTGCGCGTCTCATCGAACACGATGAGGCCCACAAACACCACGACCAGCAGACCGGCCACAATCCAACGCACCATGAGATCCTCCCGCCCGACGAGCGCCCCGCCATTATAGCCCACCACACCGTGGGCGTGGGCTACCCGGCCAGACCAGCCAAAGGTTCGGTACCGTCCGCACCAAAGCTGCCAAGGTCGACCCCGAGCCCTTCTGCCAGCCCGAGGAACAGGTTCGCGATGGGCTGATCCTGTGCAACGAGGTGCCGACCCGTGCCCACGACGCCACCGCCCTTGCCTGCGACGAGCACGGGCAGGTTGTCGTGATTGTGACGGTTCCCGTCGCCGATCTCACTCGAGAACACCACGGTGGTGTGGTCCAGCAGCGAGCCCTCGCCCTCAGAGAAGCCCTGCAGGCGCCGCAGGAATCGACCGAGACGATCCACCTCCCACCGCTCGATCAGCGCCAGCTGGTCGAGGTTGGACTGAGCGTCCTGGTGGTGACTCACCTCGTGATGGGCACCGCGCACCCCCGGCAAGAAGCCGTACACGCGGTTGCTGCCTGCGTTGGCGAGCATGAACGACGCCACCCGGGTGAGGTCGCAGCGGAAGGCGTTGGCGACGAGGTCGAGCATCACGTCGGCGACCTGATCGAGAGGAACCTCATCCTCGGGGGTGCCGGAGTCGGTGGAGCACTCACCAAGGCGTTCGACCTGTTCTTCGAGCGCCCGCACGCCCGTGAGGTATTCATCCAAGCGATGCCGATCGGCCATCGCCAGCCGGCCCTGCAGTGACCGCGCCTGAGCGTCCACGAGGTCGAGCACGGATGCCCGGTACACCCGACGACGCGCCGCCTCGGCAGCTGTGGCAGGTCCATCGGAGCCCGCGAACAGCCGGTCGAACACGACACGCGGCGACGTGAGCTTGGGGGCCGGGGTGGTGGGGCCGGTCCAGGAGATGTTCTGCGTGTAAGCGCAGGCATAGCCGGAGTCGCACAGCGCGACGCTGCCGCCGCCTTCGGTGCCCAACTCCAGGCTGGAGAACGCGGTGCGTCCTTGCCACGCGCGCGCGAACTCCTGGTCGATCGTGATGCCGTTCTCGATGCCCTCGTACAGGCAGGGCTGGCACGACAAGAAGCTGCCCGTGCCTCGCGCGTGGTCGCCCGCGCGATCGCCGCGCGCCGAGAGGTTGTGCAGGCCCGAGATCAACAGCAGCTGATCTTCCAAGCCCACCAGCCCCTGGTGCGTCGGACCGAGCACGAGCTGACTGCCAGCGGCCGGGGCCCAAGGACCCGGCAGGAACCCGTTGGGCACGTAGAAGAACAGCAGACGGGTGGGGGGCGCGTCGGCAGCAACCGCCGACCGAGGTGCCAGCGAAGGCAGCCAGGGCAGCGCCACGGTGGCGGCCGCACCGCCCAGGAACATGCGGCGGGACAGCTTCGTCATGGTGTCACCTCCCGGATGGCCGGAACCCCGGGCCTGGAGAAGGTCTCCGAGGTGACGAGCGCCACCACGAGGTCGCGCAGCGTGCCGCCTTCTGTCTCGTAGCGGGCCTGGATCTCGTGCAGGAACGGCTCGTCGTCGGCCGTGGGCGGTCGGCGATGGGCGTAGGTGAACAGCTTCTCCACAACACACGGCGAGAAGCGGTCGTCGGCGACCAGCGCACGCGCCAGGTCGGCCACCCCGTCGATCAGGGTGCCATCAGGAAGCTCGCCGGTGGCGTCCACGGGCTGACCCAGCTCGAACTCGCGCCGGCGGCCTACGCCATCGAAGTGCTCGAACGCCAGGCCCACGGGATCGAAAGCCGCATGGCAGGAGTTGCACACGGGGCTGCTACGGTGCGCCTCCATGCGCTCGCGCACGGTGACCGCCTCGCCATCGGCCTCAGGGAAGCCTTCCACCCCTGGGGGCGGCGGCTCGGGCTCATCGCACAGCAGGTTGGACACCACCCACACCCCGCGCTTCACCGGGCTGGTGCGCGTGGGGTAGCTCGTGGCCGTGAGCAGGCCGGGCTGGGTGAGCCAGCCCTGACGCCCCTGACCGCCCACATCGATGCGCTGCCACTCCCCTTCGCCCGTCGGCCCCGAGATCAGCCCGAGCCAGAGCCGCAGGCGGTTGTCGATGAACAGATAAGGCGAGGTGAGCAGGTCGGTGACCGGACGGCGTTCGGTGAGCAGATCGCGGAAGAACAGCTCCATCGACCGCGACATGGAGGCCCGCATGTCGTCGGTGAATCCCAGGTAAGCGTCGAGATCAGGCCGCGAGTCGCCGAGAGCACGAATCATCAGCCACTGGCCGGCGAAGTCTTGCACGAAGCCCAGCGAGCGCTCGTCGGCGATCATGCGGTCGACCTGCTCGATCAGCACGGCGGGCTCGTGCAGACGACCCTCATCCGCCAGCGCGAGCAAGGTGTCGTCGGGCACGCTCGACCACAGCAGGTAGGAGAGGCGCGAAGCGAGCACATGGTCGTCGACCACGCCCTCCACGGCGCTCGGCTCCACAAGGAACGTGAAGTGCGGGCTCGTGAGGACCGCGCGCAGAACGAACTCCAGCGCCCACTCGGTCGAGTCGCCTGCGTCGAGGATGCCGTCTGCGAGGCCCATCAGCGCGTCGACCTCGTCGGTGCTCACCGGCCGACGCCAAGCGCGCCGGGCGAAGTCGGACACGATGGTGCGCAGGCAGGCCCGCGGGTCGGGGGCCTCCGAGGGCTCGCAGGTGACGAGCTTGGCGCGGAGCGGGTTGACCTTCGGCGTGAAGTCCACCGGACCCCAGATCTGCACGGCGTCGACGTGCAGGTTGAGG
Source organism: uncultured Enterobacteriaceae bacterium (assembly GCA_964396405.1). Lineage (GTDB taxonomy): Bacteria > Myxococcota_A > UBA796 > UBA796 > JACKEO01. Next base: position 14,991 of record CAYNFK010000073.1, on the reverse strand, counting down.
TCGAGCTCGTTCTCGATCCACGCGTCGTTCAGGAACGCCACCTGCAGCGTGGTGGGCCCGGCGAGCAGGTCGACCTCGACGTCGATCCGCTCGGCCGCATCAAAGCGATCGGCGGCCACCTCGAACACGGCGGGCACCGCACCGAACGCCACGCCCAGGCTGGCCTGCACCAGGTCGTCGCCGCCTTGGTCGCCCCACACCCAGGCCGACAGCCTGTAGCGCCCCGTCTCGGGAACCACGAAGGGCACCTCCAACGCCCCGCCCGAAGCCAGCAAGTAGCCCACGGACGTGACGCCACCGTACTCAGAGGTAGCGGTCAGCCCGGGCGCCTCGGCCTCGATGCGCACATCAAACGGTGCCGCGAGCGGAACGTGAAGGGCCTCCGACAGCACCCGACTGGCCGTCTTCTCCCACAGCTCCACCAAGATCGGCGACACCACCAGGCCTTCCGCCACGGAGTCGAAGCCGTCGGTGGCGTCATCTACAGGCAGGTTCGCGCCCGGGTCGCCTGCCACGCCCAGCAGATCGCGCAGGCTGCGGCCGTACTCTGCTCGGGTGAGCCGGCGCGCCGCCATCCGCTCGACTGGCTGCTCCCGAAGCTCGACCTCATCGGGCACGTCGGACGGCGTGGTTCCGCCGCACGCGCCCGCCACCGCCAAGCATCCCCACGCTCGAACCCGCATCCTCACCCCACGCGGCAGCAGTCTACCACTGCGGTGCACAAACGACGGGAGCCGCTGGTCAGGAAGGTTCCTGATCAGCGGCTCCACGTGTTCAGACGGGTCTGACCCCGCAGAAGCGAGGCCATCGCAATCACCGCCGAAGCGGTGAGCGAACTACTTCGCGACGCGCTCGCGCAGGGTCTTGCCCGGCTTGAACGTGGTGTAGGCCTTCGCGGTGATCTGGATGACCTTGCCCGTGGAGGGGTTGCGGCCAGTGCGGGCAGAGCGCTTCTTGGTGCCGAAGGTACCGAAGCCAGGGATGGTCACCTTCTTGCCGCCGTCGAGCTCGACGGCGATGATGCCCTCGCCCTTCTTGGCGGAGAAGATGATGTCGACGATCTCGAGGGCCTTGGACTGGGAGATGGAAGCCTTCTTGGCAAGCTTCTGAGCAAACTCGGTCTTGTTCATGGGACGAATCCTCCGGGGGTCACTCCGTTCGCGCGGGGGGACCTCTCCCACCCGTCTCCTGGAGACGTTGCGAGCGTACCGCGATCTGATCGGCATGCAAGCACGATCGTGACCAAAATGTCTCTGTCATTCCACGGCAGCCGACACGACACGAACAAGTTCGAACGAAAAGCTTGCTTCAAGCTAGAACCTAGTCAAACCGCGATCTACCCTCGGTACCAAGCTCGATTTCGCCCGAGTCTGCGCTGCGCCGAGGACGTTCGCGGGGCGCGGCGTGCGCACCTGGCGTGCGCCACCCAGCATCAGGGCGTGTCCGACACCACACCGTCTGCCCCCGATGGGTCCTGGAGCAGGCGAACATGCGCCCACAGCGCGTCCACCTCCAGATCGGTGAGTCCCGCGTAATGCTCCCACGGCATGCGGCTCGCCAACGGCCGACCATCCGCACCCCTGCCCCTGCGCACCGCCGCTTCGAAGTGAGCCCCCGCGAAAGGAAGCGATGCCCCGGGGGTGACCGGGGGCGACCGGCCCAGAAGCGTCGTGCGGCCCTCCAGCTGGGGACCATGGCACTCCGCGCACCCGGCGATCACGGACACATAAGCGCCATAGGCTGCATCGGGCTGCATCGGGGCGGCGGCCGCCGGGGGGGACACCGCAGCCTCCGACACCCAGTCGGCGAGCCAGCGGAACGCCCGCCCAGGCCGTGGGGGTGGCTCCCGCACCACGGGGCGCAAGGTGGCCAGCGCAGCGAGCACATCGGCGAGATCGGCATCCGACAGGGAGGCCCACCGCCCCGAGCTCATCAGCCGCAGGGGCTCGCCGTCGGCGCCCTGCCCGGCGCGCAGCGCAGCCACCCACGCGTCCGGAGCGCGCTCGCCGCCAGCCGGCGTCAGGTTGGGGGCCCAGACATGACCGCCCACCCCCACACTGACCTCGGCACCGCCCAGATCATGCCCATGGCACGCAGCGCAGGCCAGCACGTGATCCACAAGATGCTGGCCCCGCACGGCGTCGCCAGGCGTGAGCGGCACCGCGAGGTCGCCCGGGGGCGGCCGCTCTCCTCGCCTTCCCAACCCGACGCCCGCGCTCACGGCGGCGACCACCGCGACCACCAGCGCCGTCCTTGCCCACATCCTCATGGCAAGCCGGCCAGAAAGTCCGCTTCGGCTACAGCGTGCTCGCCGTTGATCGCATGGGTGGCGAGCACCACGCCCAGAACGGCCCGAACGGGCTTGTCGAGGTCGACGTCCGGCAGGGCCACCACCGCCTCGATGTTCTCTTCGATGGCGCTCGCGGGGAACGTGCGCGCGCCTTGTTCGGTGAACAGTCCTGCTTCCAGCGCGGCCGCCGCGTAGGTGCGGCTGCGGGTGAGCGAGATGAACGGCGTGCGGGCGAAGCGGGTGGGTGTGAGCGCCTGCTCCTCGTGGACCCGCATCACGGTGAGCGCGCCATCGGCGGCATGCTGGGTGGTCCACGCGCGCACCGACGCCTCCGACACCGACGTGTCGTTGACGGCCCCCGTGGCGATCACCGGCACCTGCGGCGGACCGCCGTAGCGGTTCGAGAGGCCCCCGGTGTGCATGAAGTCCAGGCGGCCGATCGGCCAGCCAGCAGCGAGGCCCGCGTGGGCCATGTACGAGGTCATCCCACCGCCCGCCGAGTAGCCGAACCCGTGGATGGGCGTGGAGGCGTCGATGAGGCCTTGGTCGATGAGCAGCTGCCGCACCGCGACCACCCGCTGCCAGTCGTCGTTGCTTGCGGGAGCCGTGCTGTCGTCGAACACGCCCGTGCCGGTGTTCTGACTGGAGAGCGCCGCAAACCCGATGCGGCGGTCCACGACCTCGTTGAGCAGCGCGACCATCTCGGTGGAATCCGCGATCTCGCTGCTGCCGCCTGTGCCGTGAAACACGAACAGCAGGCCCACCGCATCCTCAGGCACCCAGGCGGACACCGCACGGCCATCCACCACGCTCTCCACCCAGTCCGCCACCGGGCGAACGGGGGTGTAGACGATCGGCCCAGGCAGGTCCGTGTCGGCGTCACTCTCGGAGTCGCTGTCGTCGGACGGGTCGTCGTCGGTAGGGTCAGGGCTGTCGGTGTCGGACATGTCCGTGTGCGGTCCGCCTGCATCCGTGTCGACCGCGTCGGTGACGGCGTCGTCGACATCGGCACAGGCCGCCAGTCCCAACCACAGCCAGCACGCGCGCACGTCGGCCTCCCGCCGACGTTCCTAGCCGACCCGACCGAACCTGGCCGTCCATCCTCGCTGGGATCCGTCGCGGATCGTCATGGCATCGGCTAGCCACGGGGCGATGCTGTTCAACAGCTACGACTTCTTGTTCGCTTTCCTGCCTCTCACGCTCGCCGTCTACCAGGTGGCGTCGCGACGGGGCGGGATGCGTGCGGCATGGACCTGGCTCACACTGGCCAGCTTGGGCTTCTACGCCTACTGGTACCCTCCCTACTTGGGCCTGTTGCTGGGCTCGATCGCGTTCAACTTCGTCGTGGGCCGCGTTGTGGGCGACGAAGAGCGCTCAGCGAGCACCCGGCGCTCCGTGCTCACGTTCGGCGTCGTCGCGAACCTGGGCCTGCTGGGCTTCTACAAGTACGCTGGCTTCCTCGCGGCGAACCTCTCGGCCCTCACCGGCTGGGATCTGCCCATCCCGGCTTACGCGCTCCCCATTGGCATCTCGTTCTTCACCTTCCAGCAGATCGCCTACATCGTGGATGCCCGGCAGGGCCGCGGAGCCGAGACCAGTCCACGCGACTACACGCTGTTCGTCGCCTTTTTCCCGCAGCTCATCGCCGGCCCCATCATCCACCATGCCGAGGTGATGCCGCAGATCCGCGAAGGCAAGCGCGCCACAGCCGAAGACCGCGCTGTGGGCCTCACGATGCTGGGCTTGGGCCTCGCGAAGAAGGTGCTGTTCGCGGATGCGATGTCGCTGCACGCCGACCGCATCTTTGGCGCGGTGGCCGCCGGCCATGTGCCCACCGTGGCGGATGCCTGGGTGGGCCTGCTGGCCTTCTTCTTCCAGGTCTACTTCGACTTCTCCGGCTACTCCGACATGGCGATCGGCCTCGCCCGCCTGTTTGCCATCAAGCTGCCGGTCAACTTCGACGCACCCTACCGCGCGTCCAGCATGATCGACTTCTGGTCGCGCTGGCACCTCACGCTGTCGCGATTCCTGCGCGACTACCTCTACATTCCGCTCGGAGGCAGCCGCCAGGGGCAGGTGCGCCGCTGGTTCAACCTGTTCCTCACGATGACGCTGGGCGGCCTCTGGCACGGTGCCGCCTGGACCTTCGTGCTGTGGGGCGCGGCCAACGGCATCTTCTTGTTCATCAACCACGCCTGGCGCGCAGTGTTCGGCGAAGCGCGCGGTCGGTACGCCCGCTTGTGGACCCGCCCCCTCACCCTGGCGGCGATCTTCTACGGGCACGTCTACTTCCGGGCCGCCGACGTCGACGACGCCTGGACGGTGCACCGCGCGATGGTCGGCTGGACCGAAGCGGGCTGGGGCAGCATCGCACCCGACCTGGCCTGGCAGCTCTTGGGTCTGTTCGCGTTCACCCAGCTCGTGCCCACCTCCCATCGCTGGATGGAGCGCTACGAGCCGGTGCTCGGCCGCACCGTCGACACCCTGCGCTGGTCGGAGCGCTTCGCCTGGGCCCCCACCCGTCGGTGGGCCATCGCGCTGGGCATCGTGGGCCTGCTGTGCCTGCCGGTGCTTGAGCGTGCCCGTCCCTTCGTCTACTGGGCCTTCTAGGATGACGAACGACCCCTCCCGCTACGTGCGCCGCGCCCTCACGGTGTTCGCCACCGGCTTCCTGCTGCTGGCCTTCTACCTGGCGTTCATCGACCCCTTCGGGATCTATCGGCACCGCGGCTTTCCGAACGCCGGGCTGCCCGCGCTCACGTGGTCGCGGGTTGCGGCGGCCGAGCGCCTCGCAGCCGACTGCGACGTCGCCCTGGTGGGGTCCTCGCGGGTGGTGTTTGGCTACGGCACCAAGCAGCCGCGCATCGGACGCAAGCGCTTGTGCAACGGCGCTCTCGGCGGCACCTCCATGAAGGAGATCGGCCACGTCTGGGACTTCATTCGCCGCGACACCGACATCCCGATGCTGCTGCTGTTCGTGGACCTGCACATGTTCCACGACGCGCGCGGCACGAACCACGACTACGAGCAGTCGCGGTTCAACCCCAACCGCACCTGGCTCTCCTACCACCTGTGGGCGCTCACCAGCTTCCAAGGCTTCGAGTTCAGCACGAAGATGCTGGGCGTGCAGCTCCCCATCTTCCGTCCGATGATGCCGATGCGCTCCTCGTCCATGGAGACGCGCGGCATGATCAAGACCACGCTGCTCCAGTCCGACATGTACCGGAACTGGGAGGGACCGGTCACCACGATGGCCACCTTCCGGCGCATTCTCGACGAAGCCAAGCGTGACCACGTGCAGGTGGCGGTGATCATCCCCGCGGTGCACGCGATGGAGCTGGAGACCACCCACACGGCCGGCCTGTGGGAGGTCAACAAGAACTGGAAGCGCGCGCTGACGCAGGCCACCTACGAGCGCGGCGTGCCGCTCTGGGACTTCGCCACCTACCACAGCCCTGCGCTCTCGGTGCTGCCCACCACCGTGCTGGAGCCTCCGAACCCGTGGTGGGCCGACATGAGCCACCAGTCTCAGCTGCTCGGCAAGCTCACGATGGAGCGCATCCTGGATGCCCTCGACGGCAAGACCGGCGGCTGGGAACCCGGCTTCGGGCGCTCGCTCAAGCCCGACAACATCGAGGCCCACCTCGCCGAGATGGACGAGGGTCGCGAGCGATGGCGCGACGCCCACCCCGAGCAGGCGGCGTGGTTCGAGAAGGTGCTCGGCAACATCGGTGAGGTGGATCCCACGGTGTGGGACGACCTCGAGGCCAACCGCCGCCGCGCCGCAGGCGAGGCCGTACCACTTCGAGCGCCGCCTGTGCTGCAGGACCTCGGCGAAGACGAGGCGATGGAGTTCTAGGCAGGTGCCGTGCGGAGCACGGAGGCCTGCGGTAGGCTCGTGGGGTGAGCACGCCCCCGCGCATCCTGCACGCCCAGGCCGTCTACGGCGAGGAAGAAGTCCGCGCCGTGCTCGACGTGCTGGCGAAGCCGCACCAGCTCATGGGTGGACCCGCCACGCTCCGCTTCGAGGCCGAGGTGGCGGCGCTGCTGGGTCACCGGCACGGCGTGTTCACGAACTCGGGCTCGTCGGCCAACCTGCTGGCGCTCGCCGCCCTGGAGCTGCCGCCAGGGTCTGAGGTGATCACCCCGGCGCTCACGTTCGCCACCACGGTGGCACCGCTGCTCCAGCGTCAGCTCGTGCCGGTGTTCGTGGATGTGGATCCCCGCACGTTGGTGGTGCGGCCGGACGACGTAGCGGCGGCGGTCGGCCCCAACACGCGCGCGCTGCTGATCCCCAACCTCGTGGGCAGTGTGCCCGACTGGCCCGCTCTGCGCGCGATCGCCGACGCCCACGGGCTGGCGGTCGTAGAAGACACGGCCGACACCGTGGGAGCCACGTGGCTCGGGCAGCCCACGGGCTCTTGGGCCGACGTGTCCACCACCAGCTTCTACGCCAGCCACGTGATCACCTGCGCGGGCACCGGCGGACTCATCGCTACCCGCGACCCGGCCGTCGCCGACCGCGCCCGCCTGCTCCGTGGCTGGGGTCGACGCTCTGCGCTGCTCGGTGAGTCCGAGGCCATCGCCGATCGGTTCGACGCCGTGGTCGACGGCGTGCCCTACGACGCCAAGTACGTGTTCGATGCGGTGGGCTACAACCTCCAGGCCCCCGAGCTCGCGGCGGCGTTCGGGCTGGTTCAGCTGGAGCGCCTGCAAGGGTTCCTCCAGGCGCGGCGCGCCCACACCGCCATCCTGCGCAGCGGTCTCGCGCACTGGTCGCACTGGCTGAATGTGCCCCAAGAGCCGAGAGAAGCGCACACCGCCTGGCTGGCTTTCCCCATGATCGTGCAGCCCGAGGCACCGTTCGACCGTGTGCAGCTGCAGCGCCACCTCGAAGACCACGGCGTGGCCACGCGCACGGTGCTGGCTGGCAACGTGCTGCGTCAGCCCGGCTTCGCCAACATCCCCCACCGCCGCATGCTGGGCGGCTACCCCGGCTCCGACCGGGTGATGGAGGGCGGTGTGCTCATCGGCTGCCACCAGGCCCTCACGCCCGCCGATCTGACCCACGGGGTCGACGTGATCGACCGGTTCTGCGCGTCCTTCCGGTGAGGCGAATCGCCGTCACGGGCGCGGCCGGCTGGGTCGGTCAGCGGGTGGTGCAGGCGCTCACCGCGCGCGGCGACGAGGTGGTGGCCCTGGTGCGCCCGGGCGGAACGATCCTCGCGCCCCCGCACACCAGCCTCCCGTTGACCACCGACCCTGAGGTCCTGGCGGAGCAGCTGCACGGCGTCGACGGCGTGATCCACCTCGCCGCCCACTACGTGCGCGACCACAAGCCCGCCGACGTGGCCCCCCTCGTGCAGGCCCAGCTGGGTGCAGGCGCGGCCCTGCTCGAGGCCCTTCGGCTGGTGGGCAGCCCACCGCTGGTGTCGGCCGACTCGTGGTTCGCTTGGACGCCATCCGGTCAGGATGACGCCGCCATCACACTCTACGCCGCCACGCGTCGTGCGTTCGCCACCTTGCTGGACTGGTACGTGCACGCGGCGGGTCAGCCCGCGGTGCGCCTCGTGGTGCACGACACCTACGGTCCCGCCGACCCTCGGCCTCGCTTGGTTCCGGCCTTGCTCGGCGCCCGGCGCTCGGGCGAGCCGCTCCCGGTCACCGACGCCGCCACCCGCATCAACCTCACCTGGGTCGACGACGTCGCCCGCGCCTTCGTGCACACCCTCGACAGCGTGGTCGGCACGCGGGGTCAGGCCCCCGCCTACGCGGTACGCTCGTCCACGTGGGTGACCGCGGCCGACCTTGCGCAGCGCATCGAACGCCTCGGCGAGCGTGCTGTCCCTGTCGTGGTCGGCGGATGGCCCACGCCGGCCCGCGCCCCGCAGCCGCCGTGGGAGGGCCCCGAGCTGCCGGGCTGGCAGCCGGCCGTGTCGTTGGAGGAGGGCCTTCTGCGGCTGCTGCGGGCGCACGACATGGAGACCTGGCCGCCCGACGCCTGAGCGCTCACTCTGCGTTGCGGAAGGCCTCGTCGAGCGAGCCCGAGGGCTGCCCCCAGTCAAAGCCCGGCACGTCTTCCCCGTTCTGCGGCTCGGGCGCGGTCTCGCGCACCCCCATGCGCGTCTTCACCGCCGAGGCTTCCTCGGGCGGCAAGATGCCGTCGATGGCGGCCGCCGCTTCATCGCGCAGCGTGTTCATTTGGTCCACCGCGTCGCGGTAGGTCTTCGTGCCTTCGCGCACCTCAGCTTCGAGCGGCTGCATCTGCTCGATCGCACGGTCGAGGATCGTCTGCACCGCATCCTGATCGGGGCCGGGTGGCACCGCCCGAGCCGCCGCACGGAACAGGTTCTCGGACATCGTGATGCGCCGGCCCGTGGTGGTGGCGGCTGCATCGCCCGAGGCCACGGCTCCGCCTCGCAGGCCCGCACCACTCTGCACCGTGCCCCCCAGCGGACGCAGCGGCATGCGCGGGTCGCGAGCGCCGCCGCCAAATCCGCCCGGGCGATCGGCCAGGCCAGGACGGGGCGAAGGCAGCTCCTCCGGGGTGGCACGCGGCGCCCCCTCGTCGACGGGCTCGAACGCTGGCGCACGCTCGGCCCGGCGCGCACGCTCGCCCACCTCCGGGCCGGTGTCGTTCCGCGACATCGCCCACAAGGCCACGCCGAAGGCCACAGCCGCCAGCACCGGAACCGCGATGCGCGCGCGTCGATCCACCAACACCCCACCACGGAGCCCTAACGCGCGGACCCCTTTTCGGCCGATCTGTGCCGTGCTGTCGCCGTGGTGACATGAGGACCCCAAACCGACTACGCGGCAGGCGCAGGAGAAGCACATGGGCTGGACCTTCGACGACGTCCCCGACCAGACGGGTCGCACCTTCGTCATCACCGGTGCCAACAGCGGCCTGGGTCTCGAGGCCACCCGAGCCATTGCTCGCAAGGGTGGATCGGTGATCATGGCCTGCCGCAACCAAGAGAAGGCCGCCGCTGCGATGGCCGGCGTTCTGGAGGCCGTTCCGCACGCCAAGCTGGAGCTGCTGCCCCTCGATCTGTCCGATCTCGCCTCGGTGCGCGCGTTCCCCGACAGGCTCGGAGATCGAAAGCTCGACGTGCTGATCAACAACGCCGGCATCATGGCGATCCCGCAGACCCGCACGAAGGACGGGTTCGAGATGCAGTTCGGCACCAACCACCTCGGCCACTTCGCGCTCACCGCGCTGCTCTGGCCGCGGCTCACCCACCACGGTGGCACCCGGGTGGTGAACGTAGCGTCGAGCGCCCACCGCATGGGCAAGATGAAGTTCGACGACCTGATGCGCGAGAAGCGCTACGAGACCTGGTCGGTCTACGGGCAGAGCAAGCTCGCCAACCTGCTGTTCACGTTCGCGCTGAACCGACGTGTGCAGGCCGCCGGGCGCGACGTGCTCGTGGCGGCTGCCCACCCGGGCTACGCCGCCACCGACCTGCAGTTCGTGGGTCCGCGCATGGCGAACTCGGCCATCAGCAGCTGCCTCTCGTCGCTGGGCAACCGCCTGATCGCGCAGTCCGGCGAGGCCGGGGCGTGGCCCGAGGTCTACGCGGCCACGATGCCCGACGTGAAGGGCGGCGACTACTGGGGCCCCGACGGCTGGTTCGAGATCGCCGGTCACCCGAAGCGCTGCGGCACCACGAAGCTCGCGGTGATCGAGGCCGATCAGGAGCGCCTGTGGGTCGAGAGCGAGCGCCTCGTGGGCCTCCCCTTCAAGGTCTGAGGCCACCTCCATGACCCCTCCTGCGCTGCCCCTGCACGCCTGGCCGGACCTCGCCCACCTCACGCCCACGCCCATCGACGTGGGGCTCATCAACCGCACCTGGCGGCTGAGCGGTCCGACCGGTCCGGTGGCTGTGCTTCAGGCGCTCAACACCACGATCTTCAATCCGATCCTGCACGAGGATCTCGACGCCGTCACCACCCACCTGCACAGCAAGGGGCTGGTCACGCCCCGCCTGCTGCGACCCGCAACGGGGGACCTGTTCCTCAGCACTGAGGACGGCGAGGTCTGGCGCGCGCTGAGCTGGGTAGGCACCCGCACGATCACGCGGGTGGAGAGCCCCGCCGAAGCCTCCTCGGCAGGACGCCTCGTGGGCCGCTTCCACGCCGCGCTCTCCGACCTGGACTGGAGCTTCCGCAACCCGCGAAAGGGCGTGCACGACACGGCCCGGCACGCAGGCACCCTCACCGACGCCCTGGCCGCACACCCCGACCATCCCCTCTTCGCCGAGGTGACACCCCTGGCTGAGACCTTGCTGGTTCAGTGGCAACACCTGAAGGCCGAGCTACCGGCGCTGCCTGAGCGCGTGGTCCACGGCGATCTGAAGATCAGCAACGTGCGCTTCGACGGACCCGAAGCCGTCGCGCTCGTCGACCTCGACACCCTGCAGCGGGACACGCTCGGGGCCGAGCTGGGGGACGCGCTGCGCAGCTGGTGTGCCACCGGCGCCGAAGACGACGCCGGCGCGCAATTCGACCTGACGGTGCTGGACGCCGCCCTGCGCGGCTATGCGCTGGGCTCCCAGGCCGCTCCGCCTAACGCGAACGAGCGCGCCGCCATCGTGCCCTCGGTGCTGCGGATCACGCGCGAGCTCGCGATGCGCTTTGCGGCCGACGCGCTGAACGAGACCTACTTCGGCTGGGACCGCGCCCGCTTCGATCGCGCCGGCCACCACAACCTCGCCCGCGCGCGAGGTCAGGTCGCGCTCGCCAACGCCCTGGAGCGCCAGCGCTCAGCGGCCGAGCGCGCCGTGGTGGGCGCTTTCCAGGCAGGCACGCCCTAGCGGCGACGGCGGCGCTTCTTCTTCGGAGCGGCATCGGGATCCGGCCCCTCCACCATCAGCAGCGCGTCGAGATCGTCCATCGGCGACAGCGCGGCACGCGGCGGCTGCGCCCGAGGCGGGGGAGGCCGGTCGTGCGAAGGCCGGTCGTTCGGACCCCGCCCTGCGGATCCACGGTCCTGGGGAGGTCGGTCGCGAGGACCCCGATCCTGAGGGCCACGATCCTGATGGCCGCGATCCTGAGGGCCGCGATCCTGCGGACCCCGACCCGGCCGTAGCGGCTTGATCGGTGCCGACGCGGCCACGCCCGGCGCACGCGCCGGACGCACCGGCAGGCCCAGCGCTTCCCGACGCTGCCGTGCCTCGCGCTCCACGGTCTCGATCTCCTCGAGCAACGACGAGACGTCGGCCTTCTTGTCGGAGCCCTTCCACTTCCCGGTGAGCACGGTGTCGGGGTGCAGCTCGGCGCGCTCGTACAGCGCCCACATCTCCTCCCCCAGCGGCAGACCCGCGATCTCCGGATCGTGACGCCCGAAGAAGTGCGTGAGGTTGCGCACGTCGCGCACCAGCAGCCGACGCGCACCCTGGCTGGCAGACGCGTCGATCGCCTGTGGGAAGTCGATGATCACCGGCCCGGTCTCGGAGAGCAGGATGTTGAAGTCCGAGAGGTCGCCGTGCACGATGCCCGCGCACAGCATGCGGATCACCTCGTTGAGCACGATGTTGAACAGCTCGCGGGCTTCGTCCGCCGAGAGCGTCACGTCGCACAGCCGCGGTGCGGGCTCGCCATCGTCGCCGACGATGCGCTCCATCACCAGCACGCCGTCGACAAAGTCCAGCGGCTCGGGCACCCGCACGCCAGCTGCCGCCAGCCTGTAGATCGTCTCGACCTCAGTGGCTCGCCAGGCGTCTTCCACCTGCTGCTTGCCGAACTTGGTCTTCTTGTCCATGGCGCGCTGCTCGCGGGAGCCACGGACTTTTCGCCCCTCGATGTAGTCGGCGCGATTCTTGAAGCTGCGCTGGTCGGGCTCCTTGTAGACCTTGGCCACGCAGGGCAGTCCGCGGGATGTCACCAGGTAGACCTGGGCCTCCTTGCCGCTCTGCAGCGGACGGATCACCTCATCAATCACGCCCATGTCGAGGAGCGCCTCAAGGCGCTCGGGGACTCGCATCCTGGGTCCTCCTCCCTGTGTGTCGGGCCTACCCTACCTCGGATGAAGGCAACCCCGCCGCCGAACGTCCACGGAGAAGGCGAGCGACGCCCAAAACCGCAGCCACAGCCAGCGCGAGGATCAGGGTCGCAGCGGTGCCACCCACCCACAGCACGCGCACGGCCACCTGCGAGAGTCCCGGCAGCACCACGCCATCGGCCACCATCGCACCCAGCTCGGGCGCCGACACGCTGTCCGGCACGCCGTCGCGGCCGGCGTAGCCCGTGCGCCCGGTCCACACGGCCTGCATCGCTTCGGGCACCTGGAACAGCGCCATCACGCGGCTCATCCGCGACAGCTCCAGCCCCGACATCGGCTGAACCTGCTGCCCACCCTTCGCGGCGATCTCAGTGAGGGTGGCCATCATCGCCGCCAGCGCTTCCGGGCTGGTGCCCGTGGCCGCCCAGCGATTCACGGCCGCCTCGAGCTCGACCATCGGGATCGCGCCCGCACCGCGCCAGGAGGACGCGCGCACCGCTGCCTCCTCGGCCGTGCTGCCGGGCGAGGCGGCCACCAGCACGAGCCCCTCCCACGACACCCGCTGCAGGGTGGGGTCGATGATCTCGCGGCGCACCACGGGGTCGCCCTGCACCAGCGCACTGCTGCGCTCCAGGCCCACCAGCAGCCCCATGCCCAAGCCATACACGCCCAGCATGCCCACCAGCATCACGCCCATCAGCACATCGAGCAGACGGGACGCCGCCGGCCGACCGGCGAGCCAGCCCGCCCGCGCCGCCAGCACGGCCACGATCACGCCCAGCACGAGGCCGCCCAGGAGGCCGAACGTGCCCCAGGTGCCCATCACGGCCGCCACCGTGCGGGCCAAGGCTTGCAGCGCGAGCTCGGTGTCGGGCGTCATCGCAATCCTACAGGCGCCCTTCCACCGACAGGCCGTAGACGCCGGGGTCCCCGTAACGGAAGAAGTTGCCCACCGGCACATGATCGTTGGGGGTGAAGTAGGGGCCGAATCCGGCGGCCGCGTAGGTGGTGTTGGTGACGTTCCGACCCCACGCGCTCACGCCCCAGTGCTCGGCCTGCCAGCCCAGTCGGAGGTCGAGCAGCGCATACGCCGGCCAGCCGATCTCGTTGTTGTTGGCGAGGTAGCGGCTGCTCTGCCCGGTGACCCCCGCCCGCGCCCATGCCCCCGTGCGGTGGCGCCACGTGGCGGCGAACGAGAAGGTGGCGAGCGGCGCGTGGGCCTGCACCTTCCCGCTGTAGTCGATGGCGCCTTCCCCTTCCCCGAACGTCCACGACGCGATCCGCGCTTCGAGCAGGCCCACGGCCCCCTCCAGCGACAGCCCGCGCACCGGCTCTCCGCGCACCTCGATCTCGGCGCCAGCGTTCCAGCCCTGCGCGTTGTCGGTGTAGAAGAAGATGTCGGCCGACGAGCCGCCCGGGCGCTGAACCCAGTCGGAGATCTGCATGCCGTCGCGCTGCACCACGAAGCCGGTGGCGTTGGCCACCCACCGCCCCGCGGGGTCTTGGGTGCGGAGCCCCAGCTCCAGGGAGCGGTTGATCTCAGGGCTGTAGATGCGCACCGGCGCGTCGGGCGCGAGGTTGAAGCCGCCCAGCTTGCTCGACTGAGCCGCGGCGAAGAACAGGCTCGCCTGCGGCGCGAGGATCGCCGTGAGCGCGGCCCGACCGCCAAAGAGCCAGCGGTCCTCGTCGTCGGTGAAGCCCACAGCGTCTTCGTAGGACTGCCACGCGTGCTCCACCCGCAGGCCGCCGGTGAGCGTGATCCGGTCCACGAACGTGATGTCGGTCTGACCAAACGCCGCGAGCGAGAGGCGGCCGTAGTCGCTCTGGTTGTAAGCTTCCGGGATCGACACGCCGTCCCAGGTGGTGTCGGTCTCCGCATCCTGGGTGGTGCGGTTCAGGTACAGCCCTGCGAGCCAGCGCACGCGGTCCTTCCACGGGCCTTCGCCCGGCACGTTCTGCAGGCGGAACTCCTGGGTGATGCCGTCCTGGCGGGTGTCTTGGGTGCCTGCCAGATCGATGCGGTAGTCGTCGGGCGCCATGGAGCCGGGCGGTTGGGTGTCCACGCCGATCCAGTCGTAGTCGGCTGCGTAGGTCCACAGGCTCGATGAGAACGACGTGTTCGACACGAAGCGCACGCGGCCCAGGTCGGCGCGAAGAAGGGCCGCCGCGAACCCACTGGCCTGACTGTCTTCGCCCGGTCGGTCCGAGAAGGTGGTGCGGCTGTTGTCGATCGACCAGTGATCGTAGCCGCCCTTGGTGTCGACGTAGCCGCCTACCAGATCGAGCCGAAAGCGCTCGGAGGGCTGCAGGCGCACGCGCAGCCGGGTGGCGAGCTCGTCCCGGTAGGTGGTGTCGTCGCGGTCGAGGGTGGCGTTCTGGAAGAAGCCCCGCGTGGTGTGGAGACGCGCCGCCACGCGTGCCGTGACCGCACCCGACTTCGGCGTGAGTGCGCCGCCGCCCACCAGCGTGCCGGTGAGGGTGCCGTAGGTGCCGCCGCGCAGCTCAGCGCGCAGCGTGGGCTCGGCCGTGGGCGCGTTCGACTCCAGCTTCAGCAGACCGCCCAGCGCGTTCGCACCGTAGAGGGTGCCCTGGGGACCCCGTAGGACCTCGATGTGGTCGACGTCGAGCGTGGTGAGCGCGGCGGGCATGCCCGAGAGGTCGATCTCGTCGATCAGCACGCCCACGGTGGGGTTGGTGA